>NZ_RQEY01000012.1:300000-417390 GCF_004770105.1 Leptospira andrefontaineae
TTCGCGGACAATCTCTTCTACAATTTTGATATGAAAGGAAAAGTGGCTGGTGAATAAGTTAAAGTATTCTTTTTCTGTAGCGAGCCAATCTTTGGATTGGATCTCATTTAAGAAGTCTTCCATCTTAGAGATATCTGAATCGAACTCGGACTCATATGGAGAGTTTAAGATCGAGATCGTATCTGTGATATCCGTAAGACTTTGAAAATAAGGGTCTAGTTCTGGTAAGTTCACTGTATACCGCCTTGAAAAGCAGCTCGCAGCCTTTGGTCTCTTATGGAGAAAAGACCGCGAACACCCTATATCGGGGCTCTAATGTCATCTTTTTTTAAGGACCCGAGAGTTCAAGCGGAAAATAAAAACATAATCCGACACTAAAGAGATATCTTAGTTCTTCCTAAGGTATTGAAGTAAATGCATACTTTCTTCGTCCCAGCCTTCGGAAGCAGCCTCGATCCAATGATCGAATTTTTCTCCGATTGGGTATCCTGAGTTGGTGAGTTTAAGAAGAGTTGTATCATCCCCTTCTTTTTCGAACTCTAACTTGAGCTCTATATCACCTGCCGGATGGTCTTGCCATTGTAGTATCAACTCTTGGAAAGGAACGATCTTTTTATAAATACCTGTAGAAGTAAGCTCTCCTTCAGGACCTAAGTTCCAAGTCCAAGAGAAAGTACCGCCAAGCTTAGGACGTCCCGTTACCTTATCCGCCAACCAATGGATCAGCTCTTCGTTAACGGTAACAGCACTCCAAACCTTTTCCAAAGGAAAATCATATTTGAATTCTTTAATAATGCTTCTAGTTTCCATATAGACTTCAGTCCTTTAATGAAAGTCCTTATAAAGTTTTTTGTATAATACCTTTTCTAAAAAGGAAGGGGAAATATTCCTCATCCATTTCATGAAGAACCCACTTTTATCCATCACAACGAGTCTTGAGTTTGGATCTTCAATAGAAAGGATCATCTTCTCTGCGACTTCTTCCGGAGTTTTACTTTTGCCGGAATAATGGGATTCTCCCAATATCTGGCCATCCCCGTCTATACCGTTTGCTCTTAGTTTTGTTTTGGTATAAGGAGGGCAAAATATAATAAATCTAAGACCTTCTTCCGAAAGTTCTATACGTGCAGATTCCATAACAGCGTGTAACGCAGATTTGGAAGAAGAGTAAGCGCTCCTTGCGGGAACTCCGTACAATCCGCTGACTGTAGATGTTACCATGATCGCTCCCTTATTCTTTTTCAAAAAAGGAAGAAGTCTCATTGTTAAGAAGACCGGACCGAAAAAGTTCACATCAAACGCCTTTCTAAAAGCTTCTATCTGGGTTTGATCGAATCTAGAATGAGCGGTTATGCCTGCATTATTAAAAAGAACATCGATGCCGTCCGCAAGTTTTGCCAACTTAGCAACCGCTTTATTGATCTCTTTCTCGGAAGAAAGATCCGCCTGAATATGGAAAATTTCCGCAGGTCGTTTTTCCTTCTTCTTGGAAATTTTGCGAATAAGCTCCGGCTCCGATCTGGAAAGATTAATAATCTTGCAAGGTATCCGGGATAAACTTTCTAATAAAGCCTCTCCTATCCCGGAAGAGCCTCCGGTAATCACGATTGTCTTGCCTTTCCAAAGATCAGTCCGCATCGAGCTTATTCTTTTATTAAGTACGACCTATTCAAGGATTATTTTCGGCTTTAATTCGGCGTAGAAGGCCCGTTAGAATTGGATTCGACCTCGTCTTGGATCAATCTCGCCTCTGCACGAAATGTAATATAAGACCAAACCCAAGTGATGAAAATGGAGATCTTATTTTTAAAGCCTACCTGATAGAAGATATGGATGAATAACCAAACAACCCATCCGAAAAATCCTCTCAGCCTAAAACTTCCAACCTGAGCAACTGCGTCTTGTCTTCCTATAGTCGCCATACTTCCCTTATCCAGATAATGGAAAGATTTTCTTTTTTTGGATTTCAGATCTCCTCGAATGAGAGAAGCAACATATCTTCCTTGCTGCATTGCGACCGGAGAAACACCAGGCAAAGGTTTTTCTAAACCTTTAGAATAATTCGCGATATCACCTATCACAAAAACTTCAGGATGGCCTTCCACATTACAGAATTCATCCACCATCACTCTTCCCATTCTATCAGTAGGAACTCCTAAAGTAGCTCCGATAGAATTTGCCTGCACTCCCGCAGCCCAGATCACCGTAGAAGAAGCGATTGTTCTACCTTCTATCTTAACTCCGTTTTGGTCTATCTCAAGAACTTTGGTCCCTGTTAGGACTTCCACTCCTCTTTTTTCCAAACGGATCTTTGCAAACTCACTTAACTTAGGAGCAAACGCTGCAAGAAGCCTAGGAGAAGCTTCGATCAAAGTGATTTTTGCTAAAGCAGGGTCGATTGTATGGAATTCGTTTCTAACGATCTCATGAGAAAGTTCCGCGATGGAACCCGCAAGCTCCACACCTGTAGGACCTCCGCCGATAATTACGTAATTCAAATGTTTTTTAGCGACTTCAGGATCTCCTGCAAGTTCTGCCTGCTCGAAAGAGGTTAGGATCTTAGTTCTGATAGAAAGTGCATCTTTCAGAGATTTTAATCCGATAGAATGTTTTTTCCAATGATCGTTCCCGAAATAGCCCGACTTAGCACCTGCAGCCAATATTAGATAATCATAATCTTCTGAATGCCCTTGAAAAAAGACTTTTTTAGCTTGAATGTCTACCTTCTCCACTTCTCCCAAATAAACTGTTACGTTCTTTTTATCCCCGATAAGGGATCTGGTTGGGATCGCAATATCCGCAGGACTTAAAACCGCGGTTGCTACTTGGTATAATAAAGGTTGGAACAAATGGTGATTTTTTTTATCGATAGCGATGATTTCCAAATCTTCTTCTTTGGATAATTTTTTGATCGCTTGCAATCCCCCGAAACCTACTCCGATTACTACTACTTTCTTTTTTTCACCCTTAGGCATTCTTTACTCCATTTTTACTCAAAACGTATTCCAGAAATCCTTCCGAAGCTTCGGAAACGATCTGGTGGACTTCTTCGAAATCCTTTAAAGTTCCATAATATGGATCAGGGACTTCAGAGTCTTTTCCTTGGCCCTTTTGAAACTTTCTGAACAAATGAATTTTTTTTCTTTCTTCTTCATTCGAAGCGAGTGCCCCCAGATCCTTATTATTGGATCTGTCCATCGCTAGAATAAAATCATAATATTCAAAATCGGATCTTTTAAATTGTCTCGCCTTATGAGTAAGCTCTATTCCCTTCTTACGAGCCGTCTGCCTTGTCCTGGGATCGGCCAATTCACCAATATGATAGCGAGAAGTACCGCAGGAATCCACTTCGAATAGAGAAGAAAGCCCCTTCTTCTCCAATAGATCTACGAATGCACCTTCTGCGGCAGGAGATCGGCAGATATTCCCCAAACATACGAAGAGAACCTTGTAAATATTCGAAGGGTCTGGAGTTCCTACCATATTCAAAAACCTTTATCTAGGCCCGATCTTCTCCCATAAAAACTCAGGAAGAGATCTCATCAGAACCCCGATCAATGCCCAAGGGAACCAAGGCACAGTAGCAGATCGAACTCCTGACTCTATCCTATTGTAAATTTTTTTAGCGCCTTTTTCCGCGGAAACAAGAAAAGGACGGGTTTCCAACTTTTGATTGATTGGAGTGTCTATAAAACCTGGGTGAATAACGGTAACCTTTATACCGAATTTTCGAACTTCTCCCCTTAATGCCTCTAGATAAGTAGAAACTGCAGCCTTAGAAGTAGAATAACTTGCTGAACCGGGAAGACCTCTAAAAGAAGCTACGGAAGAAATTCCTACGATCTGCCCACTTCTCTGTTCTCTAAAGATCGGCTGTAAAGCGGAGATACCGGCCATAAGTCCGATCAAATTTGTATCGATTACCTTCTTATCCGCTTCGAAACTTTTTTTACCGAAAGAAGAGTTGGTAGAAATCCCAGCATTTGCAATGAATAGGTCCACTCCACCAAGCTCCTTTGCAAGTTTAGGCAGAACTTTAAAATTATCTTCTGATTCAGAAACATCCAAAGAAGCCAAGATCACCTTGCCTCCTTTATTAAAAGAACGGATCTCTTTCGCGATACCTTCTAAAACATTTTTCCTTCTGGAAGTAATAGCCAGATCATGACCTGCCTTTCCGTATAAAAGAGCAAGCTCTCTGCCGATACCGGAGCTAGCCCCAGTGATAATAATTTTTTTCTTATGAGGACCTTTGGACATATGAAACCGCCAAGTTATTCATTAAATTGGTTTACCCCTAGGGTGGAAAAGAATTATTTTACCAGTATTCCATAACCGCGAACCAAAATGCGAAATCTACAAGAAGAACTAAAAGAAAAAGAAGAGGAAATCCAAAAACTCAAGGAACTATTGGAGCTATATGAAAGAGTTTCTAAGCTGGGAGAAGTAGAATTACTCACGGCTGAACAAACCCTTAACGCCCAGGAAACCACAGCAAATCTAGCCAGAAATGAACTCATAGAAATGAGAGACAGGTTCAAGGGACTAGGTCAGGTAAATTCCGAGAGAAAAACCGCAATCTTAGAGATAGTAAACGATAAAGAAGCGCCCCTTCCCAGCCTCGCAAACAAATTCGAAGAGATGGGAAAGAAGGACGATTACTTCTATTCCGACTTTTTCAGAATTATCGCAAATCTGGATCTGCCCGAATCCGAAGCAAGGTCTCTCTGGAAAGAGATCTACGCTCACGCAGAAGGTCTAAGTAAACAATTGGGCAGAAGTATGAACTTCGTTGTTGCCCTCCTCGATTATATTTATTTAAAGAACCGTTTAATCGAAAATCCAAAGATCGTGGATATCTATTCCTTCGAAGAGATCATCCTTAACGCAGTCATAGATGAAGGAACAGGGATCTATAATAGAAGATATTTCAATCTGGTCCTAAACAAAGAGATCACCAGAAGTAAAAGATATAAAAGAAGTTTCTGCTTATTCTTATTCGATCTGGACAATTTTAAGAAAATCAACGATACCAAGGGACATTCCTTCGGGGACGATATTCTAAAACTGGTAGCAGGAACCCTGATGTATGCATTCCGCACCGAGGACATCAGTTGCAGGGTTGGAGGGGAAGAATTCGCAGTCATTCTTCCTGAAACCGGCAAAGAAAACGCTAAGGTAGCTATCGAAAGATTCAGGACTTATTTAAGAAATTCTTCCAAAAACGATTTCGGGATAGAAGTTACTGTATCCGGCGGAGTAGCGGAATATCCAACGGACGCTGACGAAAGTAACAGGTTATATTCGCTTACGGACGCAAAACTTTATGAAGCAAAAGCGGCCGGTAAAGACCGCATTACGTATACCTGATCAGGTTTCCCCTATCTGATATTCGATCTCTTTCGTAGTAATTTCATTCAATTTAGAGATCAATAGTTCGTTCGTATTCGCCAAACGATCCGCTAAAATCCTCACCATCTTAGCGGCAAATTCCGGGTTCGCGAGTAGATATCTTTCCAATTGTTGTTTGGATTCCACCGCGACCATTTCGGTGTCCATCACTGCTCTTGCAGTAGCAGTTCTAGGTTTAGCCCTGAACAAAGCCATCTCACCGAAAAAATCTCCCTTCTTCATCAAAGCCAAACGAGTGGCTGAGTTTTTATGAGTAAAAAATATTTCAACTGTCCCAGAGGTGATGATATACATCGAGTTATTCAACTCACCTTCTCTGAAAATAATTTGTCCGGCCTGGATATTAATTTTATTCATGAATTCCTAACTTTCGATTTAGACCGAGACATCTAAAAATCCGGTCCGTCTTATCTGACTTCGAAACTTTTCGTTTCCTAACTGAAGGATCTGGATCCGACAGCCCTCAGGATATATCATCGGGTCAGAAAAGACAATCTTTGAGCCAATTCCGAAGGAAGGAACTCCCCTCCCCTCTTAGCCTAATGAATTCAGAAGTTCGTAGGATTATGTCACATTGGAGATCTTGATTGCGGCTTGGGGGCGGCCCACTCGCTGTCGCTCGAGTCGCGCTGCTTCGATTTCGCTTACGCTCATCCGGGCAAAGCCCGGACTAAAGATCTACGCATCGCTGCCGCGTTAGTATTTACAAAAAGGAATTTAAGATCAGGACATTCCGTTCTTAAATCTTGGATCCTGGACCACACCGGATTCGCGGATCTCCGACAAAGAATTTGCATAGGCAACTAAGATCTTAAGAGCAAATCCACTTCTCTCCCTGATAAAACTATCTTCCGGAGAAACAGGTTCTCCTCCATTGATCAAATGTTCCACATCTCTAAAGATCAATTGTTCGGGGATATAACAGATCTTGGTATTTTTATAACTGCTTGCTCTCATCTCATTGATCGGGAAAGCCCCGCCTCTACCTGAAGAAACAGAAACAAGAAGCCCGGGTTTATGACCCAACTGAACAAGCCCAGCATGAAGGAAGAAATTTTTAATCGCAGGACTCGCCATCCCACCATACTCAGGAGTGATAATAACAAAACCTTCGGAACTTTTTAAGTTTTCATCGATAGGTTTCCAAAGACCCATCCAGAGTTTATCATCGCTTGTCTGAGTTGAATCGTAAAGAGGAAGAGGATTTTTTCCCAGATCCAATGTCCAAGTTTCCACGGACATTTCTTTTAATTTAGAATTTAAAAATTCACCTACTTTAGCAGATTGAGATACTTTTTGTTGGGAGCCAACAATGATTCCAATTTTCATTCTATTCCTTTATTAGAAACCAAACTGCGGATAAAAAAGCCCGCCCGAACGGTCGAATGAGAACAGGATCAAGAGCCTGGAGTTTTCTCCAACGAGAAAAAATTTGTCTTAGCTTAAACCGTATTTTTTCTTTAAGTTAGAAAGTTCCCTTAGAAAAGATTCTCTATTCTTAACGCTTAGAGGTTTAAGATCCAGGGTAACCTTTTCTCCAGGTTTACGGGGTGAAATCATTTCACCCCCCCGTCCTTCTTTCTTTTTCAGGAGGGTTTCCAGGTTTTTGACCGAAAGATCACTTCCACTTTTGAGTAATTCTGAAACAGATTTTTGATCCAACCTTGCGATCGAGCTCAACTGTTTTACATATCTTTCCGTGTAACCTAGTATCTTGCCGACTTCTTCTGCGGTCTTTTTTCTTTCTTTCCTTAAGAACTGGATCGCCCTTCCTACTTCCCAAGGATTTAGACTTTTACGTTTTTCGTTCTCTGCCAAGGCGATCTCATAACATCTATCTTCGGAAGCTTCTGTCTCTACTACCGGAATGGACTTCCAGCCTATGAGTTTTGCTGCCTGGAATCTTCTTTCACCGGCTACGATCTGGAACTTCTTGCCTAATTTACGGACAACGATCGGCTCTATCAAACCCAAACGTTTCATAGACTCCACAAGATCGCTCACATCTTCTTTTCCAAAAACCCTAGGTTGTTCCGGATTAGTTAAAATATCAGAAAGAAGAATTTCTTTTTTAAGGGATTCATCCCCACCAAAAGCTGTTAATAAATCCAGCCCTGCAAAATCAGATCTTTTTGCCATTTGCTCTCCTCATTACTTCTTCCGCCAAAGTAGAAAACATCTGCATCGCTTTAGGATCATATTCGGATAAAAGTTTACGTTTTGCTTGGGACTGAGGAATTGCTTCTCTTCTGTACACTACAGAATCGAACACTGGGAAATATTTCCGGACAGTTTCAGCAAGACCGGAAAGAGCTCTCGAATCCTCATACTGATTTAATACCGCACCCAAAAGTCCAAGACCGGGATTTGCCTTTTTACGGATCTTCTCGATTGTACCATGAAGGTCTTTCAGGCCCTGCACACTAAAAGCACGAGTCTGGATCGGGACCAAAACAAGATCCGCCGCGATCAAAGCATTCTCCAAGATCAAACCAAGAGAAGGAGGACAATCTATAATAATATATTCATAAGAAGAACGGATCGGCAAAAGTGCTTCTTTCAAAAGATCGAAATCATCTCTCTCATATGGAGTCGTAAAATTTGCCAAATGAATGGAAGAAGGAACCAGATCCAAACCGGGAGCCAAGTTCACAATAATTTCAGAAATATCTACTTTAGATTCTTCCTTATAACCCAAACTATGAAAGACCGATTTATCAGCCTGGCCAACGTACAACTGAGTGATATTTGCCTGAGCATCCCAATCTAATAGCAGGACTTTTTTGCCTGCCTTTGCCAAAGCTTCCGCAAGGCATATGGAAACTGTAGTTTTACCTTCTCCACCTTTTTGATTGGATACCGCGATGATCACTGATTCGTAAGAATGTTTCATTTTTTTGGAGAAGTATTTATCCAAAACATCGGTCTTATACTTTCCCTTATTGTCTTTGGGCAGGGACCATTTTTCCGCCTTCTCCAGAAACTCATCTTCCGAACTTAAAACGTATTCGGAGAGGACTTCTTCTACACTTAAAACTTTGGCTTTCACTTCAGACCTTGACCCTGATAATAGATCAGCGTCCAGACCGGATTTGTCAAGAAAACCTATGTCTCATATTGCTTTAAGTGCGAAAAAACCGAATTGAAACGATAGGGGAGGGGAGAATGCTAAGGTCTCTTCTCGGAAAAGGAATTCCACTGGGGATGAAATCATTTCACCCCTAATTCTAGGATGAAATGAAAATTCAGATTCGAATTATAACCACACTATTCTGCCTATTTGCCACAGGCCCATTGCTCGCACAAGAGCCCGAATCTCCCAAGGATATAAGATCAGAAACTAAACTCCCGGGAACCGAGGTGCCCCAAACAAAAATCCAGACACTTCTATCCGAACTAATGACCAGAAGTTCCATCACAGGTCTTGTGGGGGAAAACGGAGGCCAACATATTTTTGAATCAGGCACAAAGTTCCCTAATTTATCCGGGCTAAAAGCGGGATCCAGGATCACGTATAACAGAGAGTTCGAATATGGTGGGATCGGATTAAAACATTGGTGGGAAACTTGGGAGATCAACCTGGAATACAGGACAACTTTCAAGAACCAAAGAACCGGAGAGGGAAGGGACGAGGACTTTTTTCTTGGTAGCGTAAGCAGGGAAAAGGGGACAAAGATCGATTTCGCAAACGCAAGTTTTTACGATACACCTTACACATTCACGGGGACCCAAAACTTTGCCGATGGAAGAGGGAAACTGAAGATGAAAGATGATCGAATCGGTCTCCTTGGCAGAAAATATTTCGGCACAGCAAATCCTGATCCAAGAAAACCAGGCTCAGGTCTTTATCTTACTGGCGGCGCTTATTATACTTATTATAAATATTATCTATACGATGTGACACAATGGATCGCCACTTCCCCCGTGACTTATGGTCCAATCGGAATTGGGCTTAGTTATTCTATTTCTACCTGGGAAATCCCATTCGGGTTCGGTTATAGATATTCCAATGGAACTTGGATGTTAGAAGCAAGCCTCTCTGGAAATGTTTGGTATTCACATTTCAGGGATTATCATTACCAAAGAAATTTAAATTTCATCGGGGATTCTTCCGGCTTCGGAGTAGAAACAAATTTAGGCGCAGGATATATCCTACCCTCTTGGTTATTTTTCCTAAAATTAACTGAGCATAGATTATACGGAGAAGGAAGTTTCCAGACCCAAGGCGGCATAAACAGGGAAGACGTTCTTTCAAATTATTCAGGAAGGTATAGAAACTATCTGAGCACAAAACAGTACTCGGTCGAATTCCAAGTGAGCCATTTTTTATGAAAAATAAACTTTTACTGATCAACTTGGGCGGGCCCAGAAACCCCCAAGAAATCCCAAAATTTCTGAAAGACCTATTCGAAGATCCTTTAGTATTCGATCTTCCTCTTCCTGAATTCCTAAGGATTAAACTTGCTAGAAAAATTGCAGAGAAAAGAGCCAAAAAAGTAGAAGAGACCTACGCTTCCATGGGATTCGGAGGAGGCTCCCCTCTTGTAGCAGAAACTGAAAAACAAGCAAAAGGTTTAAAAAAACTTTTAGAAGAGTCCGGAGAAAAATGGGAAGTTAAGACGGCAATGTGCTGCGGATATCCGGACATCAGAGAGTTACCATCCGAGTGGACGGATCCGAAAGAAGGAGTGGTACTTCTTCCACTATTTCCTCATTTCTCCAGATCAACAGTTCTTTCCACAGCAATGCTTATGGAAAAACAGTTGGGATACTGCCCTGCTTCCAACCCACTATGGGTGAGACCATTCTCAGATAGGAAGGAATATTTAGAATCCATCCGAGACTTAGTCCTCGATTTTTTCCAAGGCAAACTTTCAGAAAATGATTTTCTTCATCTCAAACAAGAACAAATCCCAGATTGGCAAGATCTAGATATAGTTTTCAGTGCACATGGGATCCCTCTTAGATTAATTAAGAAAGGAGATGTATATACGAAAGAGATTGAAGAGAATGTGCAAGCACTGACTTCTCTTCTGAGAGAAAAAGGTTATAAAGGACAAATTCATTTATCTTATCAGAGTAGGGTAGGGCCAAGTAAATGGACCACTCCAAACACTTTAGATAAGATCCAAGAGTTAGGGCAAAAAGGAACCAAACGGATCGCAGTATATCCGATCAGTTTTATCAGCGATCATCTCGAAACATTAGAAGAGATCGGAGTTCAGATTAGAGACCATGCACTCCAAAATGGGATCTCAGAATATTATAGAATTCCTGCACCGGGAACATATCCGGCATTTTTAGAAGCTTTAGCAAAATTCGTTTTCGAGGCAAAATATTCTGCACAAAAAGGCAGACAGCTAAGTTGTATCTGCAAGGCCTCGGGCGGATGGGATCCGAAAAAAGAAAAAGTAACTTGTGATTGTGGATGAAAGGGAATCTCAACAATGATAGAAAACTTATTCATTACAAGCGAAGAGCTTTTGCAAAACTATTCTATCAATGGGATAGGACGTTTAAACATTATCACTGGAAAGAATAATAGTGGAAAAAGCACATTATTAAATATCTTACGGTCTCATGAAAAAGCCGCAATCCTTGCAAGCTGCGACATTCGTTTTCTGGAAAAAATCTCCGCAATAATTCGAAAGAAATTCCAGGAAACAGAAGTAGTTCCGGTAAAGAATTTCGATTTCGAATTAAAAAAATTCTTTAGTCAAACCAGCTTCATTTCAAACGAAAAGCTACAAACACAGCTATTTTCCCTAATTACACAATTAGGGGAAAGGAATCCTGATGAAATATTCATCTTCGATCCCTCGATAGAACCCTTAAGTCAAATTATTCAACGTGAAATCTTCACAATGCCCAAATCTATCTTAATTCCTGCAAAAAGAAATTCTCCCACAGAATCCCCACTAAATTTATACGAAATTGATAGAACGGGAAATGCTCAGAACATCCTAAACATATTATTTAAATTAAAAAATTCTGCGAATGACCCTGAAGATAGTGCTTATTATCAAAGTATTCGAAAAAACTTCCAAGAAATAACAGAAGGTTTTGAATTCGAAGTCAGCATCAGTGAAAGAAATGTAATCAAATTATTCTTCAAAAGGGACGGAAATTATAAAGCTGCAGAAAATTTCGGATTAGGCCTTCAAGACATTCTTTGTATACTTACTTTCACCCTTGAGCCAAGCACACAATTGGTATTAATTGAAGAGCCTGAGAATCATTTAAATTCCGGCGTTCAGAAAAATCTTCTAAAATATTTTCGCCAATCGACTAATAAGCAATTCATCATCACAACTCATTCAGGCGTTTTTTTAAACCCCTTATTCGTGGATAAGATCCTTTTAACGAAATACGATGCAAAGAAAATAGAAATTATCGATTCTACAAGTAAAGCAGAGGCCTTATACGAATTAGGATATGAACTTTCGGACAATATTCATACAGATATGCTAATCCTAGTAGAAGGCCCTAACGACAGGCCCATTATCGAATCATTATTATTCAATATACCTGACGCGATAGGCAAAAATATCAAATGTCTCCCCATAGGAGGAGACAACATGCTTCACTTCGATTTTTCGGCCCTCCAAGGATCCGCCGTTAAAATATGTGCCATTATAGATCTTGACCCTGGTAGCAAAAAAATTCGAGATAAATTTATTAAAGAATGTGAAGACAGAAATATCTACGTCCACAGATTAGAAAGATACTCAATTGAAAATTATATCCCACTTCAAATCTATAGAGAAATTTTTAAATCTCAAATTTCTTCAGAAATTACTGAAATCGATCCATTGAAAAGTGTCGAAAGTCAGTTTGGTTTTTCTGTAAAAAAGAATCTTTCAAAAATATCAAAGCTTCTCGCAATTCAAGACATTCAAAACACGGATTTACATAACTTTTTAAAGAAAGTTTTAGAAATATACCAAGCAGAAATATCTTTGCCGCATTAAGAAAAGAAAGATTTTTAAAATAAATCTTGGCATTTGCACAGAAATCGTGCAAATTTAGAATATAAAAAATGTCACCTTCAGGATAGGCGAAAACCTGATCCAAAAAGCCAGGGTAAAAGCGATCGATTTAAACAAATCGCTGAATGAACTTTTTGTAGAGTGGCTTACCACGTTCTCTAACGATAATCGTGAGTCCTTGGATTATAAAAAATATATCAACAAATACTCTCATATCCGGATTAAAGAAAAATATTCCAGAGATCAGATGAATGAGCGTTAAGATATTTTTAGATGCGAGTATCTTAATATATCAATTTGGAGAAGACGAAAACAAACGGGCCAAAAACTGGAAGGTTTGCAGGTCATAAATCCGTTTAAATCCGGATCTAAAAAGAAATAGGATCTAAATTTTCTCTAACTCCCTGTCCAATTTCCTAAAACTCAATTGATCTAGAGATAAAATCATCTTCTATAGGAGAAAAATATGGACGAATATTTAATCTTAATGCGACTAGATCTGATCACAAAGGAAGCGCAACCTTCTCCGGAACAAATGCAAGTGTATATGAAAATGTACCAGGACTGGGTGGGAGGAATTGCCGCTCAAAACAAATTCGTGGGCGGAACAGGACTATCTACCGAAGGTAAAGTGATCAAATCCGGACAAATTATCACTGACGGACCATTTGCAGAAACGAAAGAATCCATAGCAGGTTTTATCACGATCAAGGCCGAAAATTTCGAAGAGGCAGCCAGTATTGCCAAAGGATGTCCTATTCTAAATGGGCCAGGAAATAGTGTAGAAGTCAGAAAAATTATGGGCGCAGACAATACACGTTAACCGACACATACGAAGCGTACAAATTTATGCAAAACTCGGAGATATTACCCCATTTATTCAGAAATGAATATACTAAAATTGTCTCCGTTCTTTGCAAACATATAGGTTTCGAAAGATTGGAAATCGCCGAAGAGATCGCAAGCGAGACTTTTCTAACCGCGACTGAGGCCTGGGGAATCAAAGGAAATCCGGAAAACCCGACAGCCTGGCTTTACGCAGTGGCAAAAAATAAGGCCAAAAATTATCTGCAAAGAAATTCAGTCTTTCAAAACAAAATCCTTCCCGAACTTACCAAATCACAACCAGAGCCTTCGGAATCGGAAATAGATCTTTCACCGGAGAATATCTACGATAGCCAACTCGGAATGATGTTTGCGGTATGCCATCCTTCCATTTCTCAAGAATCTCAAGTTGGACTTTCTCTCCGGATCTTATGCGGATTCGGGATAGAAGAGATAGCCGATGCCTTCTTAACAAATAAAGAAACGATCAATAAGCGATTATTCAGAGCGAAAGAAAAATTAAGAGAAGAAAAGATCCCCATCCAATATCCGGAACCGGGAGAATTAGAAGATCGATTGGATTCCGTACTCTCTACGATCTATCTATTATTTAACGAGGGATATCACTCGATCAGCCAAAATCAAACTTTACGAAAAGATCTTTGTTTAGAAGCGATCCGTCTTTGTAGTATGCTTGTAGAAAACCAGATCACCAATAAACCGCAAGTCTATGCACTTCTATCATTGATGTGTTTTCATACGTCTAGATTCGATGCAAGGCAAGACGAAAATGGAGAACAGATCCTTTACCAAGATCAGGATATAAATCTTTGGAATTACGATCTGATCGCCAAGGGTGAAATTTTTCTGACCAAGGCGGCGAGTGGGACCAAACTTACAAAGTATCATCTGGAAGCAGGAATTGCTTATTGGCATACCCAAAAGGAAGATACGAAAGAAAAATGGGAAAATATTTTGCAATTATACAATCGTCTACTTCAAATACAATATTCTCCAATTGCTGCTTTGAATAGAACATACGCTCTTTCTAAGGCAAACGGAAAAGAAGAAGCAATTATAGAAGCGGAAAAATTAGATCTGAAAGAAAATCATTTTTACTTTGCTCTTTTAGGAGAATTGTATTTAGATATGGATAGATCTAAGTCGGAGTCGCATTTTCGCAAAGCGCTTTCACTCGCAAAAACTTCTCAGGCCAAGATCAGTATCCAGAAAAAGATCGATCAATTCACAAAATAAACAATGCCTAAGACAAAAAACACAAAACATATCAGCGTCACTATCCCTGTTGCTCAAAAAACAGCTTACGAATACCTTTCCGAACCTAAAAATTTTCCGGAATGGGCTTCAGGCTTATGCAAATCCATTTCTCCCTTAGAAAACGGAGAATGGTCTATCGATTCACCCATGGGTAAATTGACTGCTAAATTTACGGACAAAAACCCGTACGGTATCTTAGATCATTATGTAATATTCAACCCTGAGAATATTTCTTATAACCCTCTCAGGATTATAGAGAATGGAGAGGGGAGTGAGCTGATCTTTACGTTATTCCAAACGGAAGGAATGACTGCTGAAAAATTCGAAGAGGATTCCAACTGGATCAAAAAAGATCTAGAAGAACTTAAAGGAATTTTAATGAAGAAATTCTCCGCTTGATCAGGCGGAAAGATCCGGATTATACAAGTAGAATGCCCTTTCTAGGATGGACTTTAAACCGATCCCGTTCCTGAAATTCCCTTCTACTCTGATCTCAGGAGGGAGAACTCTATCCAAATCCCGATTGAATGCATAAAGCTGAGGTCCGTACACAGGAAGTGCATCCTTCCAAACTGTCACATAATGATTTAAAGGAACACCGCTTTCGGGAAACAGTTTTTTGCGATCTTCTTCTACCACGGAGATAATTTCCTCATCGGTTTTAGAGGAAATTTCCCTGTCGCCCGCGCCACCCATAATAAAAGTTTCTGAATGTATTCCGTCGGAGGTCCTACCGGAAAATATAAAATCGTTAAACAAGATCCCTCTCGATCTAATTCCTAATTCAGAAGAAAAACTTTTATGATCCTTAGGGAATAATACTCCGAATCCTTTTTTCCCATCCAAGATAGAATCTTTTCCGAAACGAGTTACACTTACTATAGGTAAGGTATCCAACATCCCTTGGTAGGCTTTGAATTCTTTATATTCTGATCTCAGAAGTTTTAACGCGGTTCCAAGATTCGTAGCGATCGTGATTTTGGACTTAGGATAAGTGGCTCTCAATTCTTTTAAGCTAGAAATATCCTGATTATACTTGATCTTCCCTTGAGAAGAAACTCTAGCTTCCAAGGCTCCGAGCAAAGTCCCGATACCACCTCTAAAACTTACGGTCCCTTTTCTTCCCGGAAGAAGTTTAGGTTTTCCTTTTTTGGATTCCCTAAGATGAAGAATATTTTTCCAAAGAGGAGCTTGCTCGGGTAAAAATTTTCCGAGAACAAGTTCGGCCGACATTGTATCCAGATCGCCTGCATAAATTCCGCCTAACGCAGGCTCCAATACTTTGCTAAGCGTTTTTTCACCCAATACTCTTTTACCCCATTGGTAGATGGATTCGCCAGAAAGAGGTTTCGCAGGCACAGTCAATACTGAAAATGCAAGAGAGATTATTTCGAAAACGGAAAGAGGCATTCTTCTCATTTTACCGTCCGAGAATATATAACGTTTTCTAGATGCCGGATTTGAGAGTAGTATATCTAATCCCAAACGAGACGCGAGGCTTTCTAATTCCCAACAATTTAAGATCCCGTTGGCTGCCCTTTCTACGATCCCGTATTCCGTTCGTACGGAACGGATAAGGCCGCCCGAACTTTCTTTTTTTTCCAGTACTAATACGGACTCACCCTTCTCAATAGAAAGGAATGCATGCAGAAGGCCGGTAAAGCCTGCGCCTATTACTATATGATCCGGAACCCATTTCGCCACGGATACAAAGTAATGGAATGGAAACTATTGGCAATTAAATCCTAGATTTTCTTTCAAAAGGAAGAAAAGTTTTTATCAGGTTCAGAAATCGAATCTGTAACCCATGGTATATTTCGTTTCCATTCCGGAGAAGGTTCCGTTACTGGAAAATCCGCTTCCAGTTCCAACACTGGATGGCATTGCGGATATCACCATTCCTTTGCTTTGACCATCTGAAAACTGGACTACCGATTTGACGGAATTTGCAAAAATATATGAATCAATTAAGTTCAAGAGATAAATTCCACCTAATACATATAAGGCGCCCTGGTATTCTCTGAAGTTTTTGTCTGCTTCGTCTCTTTTTAACTGAACCTGACTGGATTGATTTGCTAAATAAGCATCAATTGGAGATAGAGAAGGATTAACTGCCGCCTGCGCTTGGCCTAGTGCGGCAAGTGTAAGACTTTCTCTTGTATATGGATTTCCCAGATCCCCGTATTCTTTTACGGAAGTTCTATAGACTCTAAATTTATCATAAGCTACAAATGCAGTCATAGCGATTAGGGTAGGGTAAAGAAGTGATTGGAACTTTCTATCAGTATAATATTGTCCCCAACCAGGTATAGCCGCGGATCTCCAGAGCGCATTTAGAGGACGTTTTGCTTCCTGCTTACGAAGTTCTTCTAGCCGGCGAGCCTCTTCTTCGGCTGCTGCTTGTTTTTTTAGATCTTCTTCTTTTTGTTTATCTTCTTCTAATTGTCTTTGGGCTGCTTCTTTATCTTCTAATTCTTTTTTGTCCGCAGCAAGTTTGTCTTCTTCCTCTTTACGGATCTTCTCCTCTTCGTCGTCGTTTATGTCTTGGAAAAGGATTTTGAGGATCAGGTCTTTATCTACTTTACGTTTTCCTGATTCAGTTTGAAGAAGAACAGAATGCTGATTTTGAGTGATTATATCTCCTTTTACTTTTCCACCTTCTCTCAATAGAATAGTAACGGGAAAGATCCCCACAGGAGCAAAAACGATCAATAGGATCGGTATTATTTTTCTTAAATGCAAAGATAACATTTCAAAACGAAAAAGTGTTATGCCACTAAAGTCCCCAAAGTATTGGACGAAAAGAAATTAATTTCCAAATAGATCCTTTCTAAGGGAAGAAACAGTTATTGGACCCGAATATTTCAGAAAGAGAGTCAAATAGACTGAGAAAATACCTTGGTTTCAGGACTTTTTCTTCTCAAACGCATGTCCAAACCTGTGCATGCATTCCTTAAGAAAGGTTTCCCCAGGGCAGTTAAAACAAGGGTTTTTCCTTTCCACTCTATTAAATTATCGTCTTCCATACTGGCCAAATAGAGGCGAACCTCTTCAAAAATCGGATCCGGAACCTCTACTTTCCCTAAAGTAGAAAGTTTTAGAATGAGTTCTCTTTGGACCAAATCTTCGGAATTCAATTTATGTCCCCTGAGTATTGCCTGTCCGTTTTCTGAAATTCTTCTTTGGTATTTCTTTAGGATCTTTTCGTTCTGATAAAAACAATCCCAACTATCCGAAATTGCAGACACACCTAAACCTAAAAGTAGGTCGGTGGACTTGGTGGTATAACCCATAAAATTTCGATGAAGATTCCCATTTTGATAAGCGGTGTATAAGGAATCAGACTCTAATGCAAAATGGTCCATTCCGATTTCTTTATATCCTGCGCTTAGGAAAAGTTCTCTTCCTATCTCGTAGAGTTCCCTTTTCTCTTCTCCCTTTGGAAGATCATCTTCTGTGAATAATCTTTGTGCAGCCTTGATCCAAGGGACATGGGCGTAACTGTAGAATGCGATACGATCCGGCCTAAGTTCCAAAGTTTTTCGGATCGTTTCCTTCATACTTTCTTTGGTTTGTTTAGGAAGTCCATAGATCAGATCGAAATTTACGGAATGATAACCCAATTTACGAGAACCTTGTGTGATTGCTGCAGTTAGTTCATAAGGTTGGATACGATTTACCAATCTTTGCACTTCCGGATCGAAGTCCTGGACTCCCAAACTGATTCTTCTAAATCCATATTTTGCCAGAACTTCTAACTGAGAAAGTCTAGTTCTTCTTGGATCTACTTCCAAAGAAAATTCAGGAGAATCGGATACATTCCAAGAATCTAAAATTGGTTTTAATAAACTTTCCAAATTGGCCTCGGAAAGATAAGTAGGGGAACCACCGCCTAAATGTAATTCTCTTAGTTCACGTTTAGTCAGTTCAGGAAGTTCTTCTTGGTATTTTCTGAATTCTTGCAGAACCGTTTCCACATAAGGATCTTCTACAGAATGGTTTTTAGTGATAGAAGTATTACATCCGCAAAAAGAACAGAGAGTCTCACAAAACGGAATATGAAGGTATAATGCTACGGAAGAATCGTCCGGAACCAGCCTTCTGCGAAGCGCATCTATCCATTCTTCTCTAGTAGGATTATCTTCCCAATAAGGAACAGTCGGATAACTAGTATACCTAGGCGCTGGAACATCGTATTTTCTGATTAGATCGGATTTGGAACTCATACGAAAGCCTCACGTATCGTACTTACGAAAGTTCTAATATTCGCTTCCGGGGTTTTTGGCAGGACCCCATGTCCTAAACCGCAAACCCATCCTGCTCTTTTTTCCGGGACCAGATCCAAAAACGGCCTGATCCAACGATTTAAATATTTCTTAAACTCCCCGGGCTCCATGAACAATAACGCCTGATCAAAATTTCCCTGCACAAAATGAGATCCATTTCCCAAAAAGCCAACGATGTCTGTTCTATGATCCATTCCGAATCCAGTCAAACCAGGGACTTCTCTCAATGACTGTAAAGAAGCAGGGGCCAAATTTTTGGCATAATAGCCGATTTTGCCAGGGAATGCCTCGACCAAAAATTTGATGGTAGGCAGTATTGCCTCTTGGAAGAACACAGGAGATGCATCTCCAGCGGCAGTATCAAAGATCATTACGATCTCGGCGCCACCTTCTAATTGTAAGCGTATGTTCTCTTTTAATAAAGCCAGTATCTTTTCGTAAAAACCTTCTCTCAGCTCCGCAGAAACCTTAGGAAGTATTAGATTTCCATCATGTTTTCCTTGGGTAGCATAACAAAATAGAGTCCAAGGTCCTCCCACAAATCCGATCAAGGACTTATCCTTTGAGATCCTTTTTCTGGTGCGGATCACCGCTTCTTTTTGGAAGCCCATAAATTCTACAGCTTGTTCCAAAGGGTAAAACTTATTCAGATCTTCTAATGTGGAAAGATGCCATCCAAGTTTAGGGCCTTCATCTCCGAAACGTAACCCCATTCCGAATGCTTCCAAAGGAAAAAGAATATCAGAAAATAAAATTGCAGTATCAAAATCAAAATCATCCACAGGACCGAAAGCGACTTCCGCAGCAAGCTCCGGGACTTTACATAGTTCTTCGAAAGAATGTTTTTTTCTTAAATTTTGGTAATGCCAATGATATCGACCTGCCTGGCGCATCATCCAAATTGGAGGAGTGGCCTGGGCCTCTAACTTAAGTGCAGCTTGAAATCTAGTATTAGACATTTTTTAAGTCTCCGATCCATTGATAGCCGACTCCTCTTACGGAACGGATCGCATCCTCACCCTTATCTCCAAAGGCTTGGCGTAATCTAACAATGGAATTATCTATAGTTCTATTTGTAGGGAATTTTTCCTCTCCCCAAAGGCGATCTAGGATCTCATCTCGACTAACTGTTCTTCCTCTTTCTTCTACCAAAAAGTTTAAGAGAGCGCAGTCTCTTTTGGAAAGATGGATCTCTTCTTTGGACGGTGTATGGATACAATATCCGTAAAAATCCAAAAGATAACCTTCGTAAGAATATTTAGCCTGTTTTATTGAATGTTTATGAGATTCTAATACGTGTTTTACCCTGATCAGCAATTCCTTTAGGTGAAATGGCTTAGGTATAAATTCTTCTGCGCCTAGTTCAAATCCTCTCAAACGTTCCGGCGCTCCCGAATGTGCAGTTAAAAATAAAAATGGAGGGCAATCTTTTCTGGATTTTAATTCTTCCGCCAGTTCGAATCCGTCACCATCAGGCAAACGAACATCTAAAAGTATAAGATCCGGTTTGGACTCAGCCGCTAAAACTTTTGCAGACTGAGCGGAAACGGTCCAGACCATTTCATATCCTTCTTTTTCCAAACGTTCTTTTAAAGTTTCACCTAAGGAGCGATCATCTTCTACTAATAATAATTTCGCTTTCATGTTCCGCTTCTCCTTTGAGAATAAGAAGGAAGAATAAGCTCTGCCAAAAATCCGCCTGACTCAGAATTTCGAACGGAGAAGTTCCCATCCATTCTTCCTGCCAGTTTTTCAGCGATATATAATCCAACTCCAGTACCACTGGTGCTTGTATGTCTTAAGAATAATCTTCCTAATAAGTTAAAATTGCCGGAGAAACCTTTTCCATTGTCTTCAAATTTGAATTTGATCTTATTCCCTGAAATCGGCTCCGAAAGGATTTTAACCTTTGTAGCTCCTCCGTGCTGTACGGAGTTTTCTAAAAGATTTCTAAAAATACTTTCGAGTGCTCTTCTATCTGCTAACACTTTGGTTTCTTTCCAATCTGTTTGGATGTCCAACTCGGACCATTCTTCTCTTAGACTTTCTTCCCAGTGTCGGAGGTCCAACTCTTCTAGATATAATCCCTCCGATCTCATGAGACTGGCTAGGTATATTGCCTTGTTCATCTGGGATTCTATACGATCCGAGTCTTTTAATAATCTATGGAGAAGTTTGTCTTTTCCTGCATCCACACCTTCTGCTAATAAGCTCTCTGCTTGCAGCCTAAGACTTGCCAAAGGAGTTTTCATTTCGTGAGTTACAGTAGAGAAAAAATCGTGGATAAGTTTATTCCTTTTTTCTTCCCTAAATGTCAGCCAAACTAAAGTTGCACCACCGCTCACTAACAAGAATAGGAAAAAGGTCCCTTCCATCTTGATCATGGAACTTTGCCTTTCTAATTTTTCCAAAAAATCAATATCGATCTGAGAGCCGAGACGAGAAGCAAGTTCAGTCGCCATTCTATTTTGCCTTAACCCCAAAAAAAGCCACCAGACACCGAGCGAAACCGTAGTTACAACCCAGATCACCGGTAGAACAATTTTTTTAGAATCGAAGACCTTCATACTTTCAATTTTCTTAATGCGGAATCCGCTTTCTCCAAAGTTTCGGAAAGTATTTTATCCGAATGAGCGTAACTTAAAAAGCCAACCTCATAACCGGAAGGTGCCAGATAAATTCCTTCGGAAAGAAGCGCATGGAAAACTTTTGCAAATCCTTCCTTATGGCCCGCCGGAATTTTATCTACAGTGCGAATAGGGGAGGGTGATTTTTTATGAAACCAAAACAAGGAAGAATGTACACTTGAATCCCAATCCCCCTCAAGATCCCTCTCTCTTAAAATTGAGACCATTCCGGAAACAAAAGATTTGGTGCGGTTTTCTAAAACGTTCCACACATTCTCTTTTTCACATTTTTTCAATGTAGCAAGACCTGCTCTCATTCCAAAAGGACTAGCGCTCAATGTTCCTGCTTGGTACACAGGTCCTTGAGGTGCAACCAGATCTAATAATTCGGCTTTTCCAGCATAAGCACCAACTGGAAATCCTCCGCCAATGATCTTTCCGTAAGTCACTAGATCAGGAGCGATCCCCAATTCTCCGCTCATTCCTTGTAATCCGACCCTAAATCCGCTGATCACTTCATCGAAAAGTACAAGGCTTCCGTGTTTTCTTGCGATCTGGACGATCTTAGATAAATATTCTTTTCTTTGTATTAATAAACCGTAATTTGCAGGAAGAGGTTCTATCACCAATGCGGCAATGTTCTTGCCTTCTTTTGCAAAAAGTTCCTCAACTGCTTTTTCATCGTCCAAAGGAAGGACCAAAGTATTTTTGATCAACTCTGAACCGATCCCTGCACTATCCGAAGAAGATTCTCCGGCAAGCCCGGAACCCGCTTTTACAAGCAGCGCGTCCAAATGGCCATGATAACATCCGTCAAATTTAAGGATCTTATCTCTGCCAGTCGCGGCTCTGGCCACACGTAATGCACTCATTACGGCTTCAGTTCCGCTATTTACAAATCGGATCTTTTCTACCCAAGGAATTTTGGACACGATCCATTCTGCAAGTTCTAATGAATAAGGCTCTGCAGCTCCGAAACTCCAAGCAAGTTCTGCAGTTTCGTTTACGATCTTTTGGACATCCTCATCTCTATGGCCCAAGATCAAAGGGCCGAAGCTTAAACAATAATCTATATATTCTTTTCCGGAAACATCCGTAAGTTTTGCACCTTTTCCGGATTGGAAGAATATAGGATCTCCTCCAACGGAACGAAAGGATCTAACGGGAGAATGTACTCCACCCGGTGCTACTTTTTTCGCTCTTTCAAAAAGTTCCTTAGAACTTGGAAACATTAGCCTAAAATCTCCTTTCCTCTTCTTGCTGCATAAGTAATCAGATAAGATGCACCTGCTCTAGAGAACACTTGCCAGGTTTCTTTGAGAGCATCTTCAAATTTACAAAATCCATTTTCTGCAAGCATAGCAATAGATGCATATTCTCCGCTCACTTGGTAAGCGCCCACAGGCAATCCAGTTTGCTCTTTGATTGGCGTGATAAGATCTATAGAAGTTATACCGGGCTTGACCATCAGAAGATCAGCACCTTCTTCCGTGTCTCTTATAGAAGAAAGGATAGAATCTTCTCTATTTCTCACATCGATTTGGTAAGAAGAACGATCTCCATAACCGGGAGCAGACTCAGCGGCCTCTCTGAATGGACCATAAAAATGGCTCTTGAATTTTGTAGAATAACTCATGATCGGAACATGCTGAAAACCGTTAGAGTCCAGAATATTTCTGTGGCTTCTAATTCTTCCATCCATCATATCGGAAGGAGAGATTCCGTCGGCACCTGACTCTGCATAACAAAGAGCCAACTCAGAAAGTCTTTTGACGGAACTTATATTGTCTATTCTACCTTTAGGATCCAAAAGTCCGCAATGACCGTGAGTAGTCAAAGAACAAAGACAGGTATCCACCCAGAGAAAAGTTTCCGGGAATTTGGATTTAATACTTCCAATTACGTTTTTATAAAATGATTTCGGGATAGAATCATCCGACTTTTTTTCAGGGACCAAAAACAGAAGGAAATGTTCCACTCCATTTTTCAGATCAGATTCTATTTGAGATAAAATGGAGTCTTGGCTATCACGGAACACTCCAGGCAAAGAGGACATTTTTTCGGGAGCTTTTAAACTTTCTGCCACGAATATAGGCTGAACCAGTTTTTTAGGATTCAAACTCTCAGAAGACACCAAATTTCTAAGCGGGGCATTGATTCGATTTCTTCTCAACCCCAACAAACTCTCGGAACTCATACAGCACCTCTTTTTGTACCAAAATCCGGAACTTCACCCTTACAGGCTCTTTCCCAAGATTCAAAGTTAGGGAATGCGAAAATTTTCGCAGAATCACCTAATGTTTTTCTAATATATTTATATGTGGCCCCGGTCCCGCAAGAATGAATGCGAGATCCAATTTCCGGATTCTTTTTATAAGCTCGATCAAATTGAGAAGCACTCATCCAGAAAAAATGCGAGTACTCCGAAAGATCGGGCTGCTCTGAATCAAAATCCACTTTGTAAGTTACGAATCTTCTCCAGACACCTTCGATGATATCGCTTTCTTCATGAGTGAGTTTGATAAAATCAGGATTAGATTCATAAAAACTGACAATTTCTTTTGCATCTTCTTCGCCCAAACCGTCAGTAGAGCCATTCACCCAAACATCTCTGGATGCTAATTTCTCCCAAGTTTTTGCACCCGCTACGATAAAGATCGTATCAAGTCCCGGCAATTCCCAGTCTTTCGGCAAAGAATCTGCCCGAGAAACAAACCAAAATTTTTCTTTCGGGACGGAAGCTTGCACAGAAGAACGTTTCATTCTAAAACCCTGTCTTGGTTTTGGAAAAACAAGATCCAAGGAAGAAGGTAACGGCAATTCTTCTCCATTCCAACGATCGAAAGCATCTAATTCAGAACCTGAATCGGTTTTTCCTCGAACAAATAGAAAATCCGCAGGACCTCCTAAGATCACGGAAACCCCGATCTTCTGATGACAGCCCCCGCCGAAATAAGAGAGAATTTTTCTCTCTTCTAAAACCGCGGCTTCTTCTTTTGGATCCGAAAGGGGAAGTAAAAGTTTTTTAGTCTTCTCGTCACCTTTTCTGAACTCTGCAGCAAGTGCACCTTGCGCAGGTGCATTCGGATTTTTTGATAAAGGCAGAACCATAAAAAGTTCGTTAAAGATAGCAGATCTAATTTCTTTTCTAACTTCTGAATATTCCTCATTAGAAGAAAAAGAAAAATTTTCGGAAAGAAGTCGATCCAGCGCAGCCTTTGCTACCACAATCCCTGAAACTTCCGGATCGGATTTCCATTTACGAAGTCTAGTTTGTACATTCCCTCTTACAGGATGAAAACTGATCGGTAAATTTTGAAGACGAGAGGGGAGTGCACTCGGAAGAAATGCAGAAAGATTATATTCTCTTCTTGGGCTAGAAGAATGGATCTTAATTTCTTTAGGAGGATTTTTATAAGAAGATCTCTTAAAAAGTAAAACATCTCTTTGGTCGGCACGAGGAAGTACCATCAAAATTTCAGTACCTTCATGACCTTCCAGATCCAAATCTTTGAAGGAATGAACGACTACATCTACATTTCCCTCGACAAGTTCTTTGGTTAAGTCTTGGGTAAATACACCTCTACTTCCCATTTTCCAAAGCGGAGTAGTTAGATCTTGGTCGCCACTTGCTTCCTTGAAAAAAAGTTGGAGCTCCAACTCAGGATACAATTTGCGCAATTGATCTTGTACGAGGCAGGTCTGTAATTTAGCGAGGGAACTTTTTCGGGAACCGATTCTTAAAACGTCGGACAAGGTAGGTCATCCCAACCGAATACAAATTGATGAGCTTCCAATTCTCTTTCTTCTAAAAGCTCGTCTAAAACGGATTTTAATTCTTCCTTTACTTTTCTAGTTCTTTCTTCCGTTTCCTTCAAGGAAGAAAGCATTTCTGCAAAGGAAATATATACGATATCTGAAGGCCAAGATTCTTCCAAAGGCTCTTCTCTAAAATCCAGGATCAGATTTCCTGGAGCCAATTTATCCATCCAAGCAGAGCAATCCATAGGCGCTGCAATCACCCAAGCCTCTCCATTTGGAGACCAGTCTTCCATCGAATGAGAAGAAGAACCGGAAACAGAAGATAAAAATTCCAAACGATTTGGATTACGTCCTACGATCTTTGTCTTTCTATTAGAATGAGAAAGCCAAGGTAGGATCTTTTCCGCAAGCTGACCCGTTCCAAAAAGTACAATCTCCTTAGGAGGGTTTAAGGCTTCGGATAAATATTTATCCGCCAAACCACCATAAGATTGTTCTCCCAGATTTTGCAAATAACCGGAGCGAAGAGTTCTACAATCTTCGATCAGATTGTCTCTGAGTTTTGCCAGATACTCTCCGAAAGCAAGATCAGGTAATTCTTGGAATCTTTGTCGGAACTGAGAGAGAACTTCCGTCTCTCCGAACAATTTAGATTTTAAACCGGAGATAATTTCGAGAAGAAGTCTATATGCTTCGTAACCGGATTTACTTTCCCAATGAGCGGGAAGATTTTCCGGATGAGGATGGATCCTGGAATCTGAAACAAGAACAGTGCGCATACAAGTCTTCCAAGAAAACGCGTCAGGCAGAGACAATAAATCCCTGTCGGAAGATTCAGAATGAAAAACTTGTAATGTGGACCACATCTATCTTCGATCATACCTGATTCAGGGCCTTATTTGTCAAAATACTGTCAGAGAGATCCGAAAAATATTCCTCTTGCATGTGTTGAGAACGAATTTCAAAATGACCTTATGGTTTGGGACATAGGCTTACAAGATAAAATTGTTTATCTAGTTGTTGGCTCTGCAGCGGTTTATTTGGGCTTTCCGCTCGTTTCTTCCATTAAAAGTTTATTTAGCAAAACTGAAAGGACAGAGACTAGTTTCGGTTGTTACGAGGCTGCCTGCTCCGCTTGCGAAGTAAAGATTGATAAAAATCAAAAAGTCTTATCTAAACGAAAGCACGGATAATTCCAGAAGAGTCATCGCGATCCCATCTTCATTATTCGAATATTTGGTAATATAAGAAGCGCCTTCTTTCAAACTCTGCACAGCATTTTTCATCGCAAATCCATAACCTGAATGAAAAAGCATCTCTTTATCATTCAACTCGTCCCCGAAAGAAATCACTCCAGTTTCATCCAAACCGGAAATTTTTAAGTAGGACTGGATTGCCGTCCACTTGGAGACTCCCTTCTCCAAAACTTCCAAACAATAAGACACTCCAGGAATTTTAGTGATTACCGTTCTATATTCCGAAGACTCAGGCAAGGATAGAAGTTCCTTTTCTAATTCGATCAATTCTTCCTTTATTAAAGAAAGATAACATATTACCAACACTCGATCAGAAGAATGTTCCGGAAGATCGGAGACCACCTTGGTCCTAGCAATATCACCACCTGAATAATTATGATACTTTTCGTCCGTGATCGGAGATTCGATTAAAATATCGATCCCTTCTTCGAAGCGGTCCACATGTAGAAGGGGAGAGTGGCCCTTCTTCTTTCCTAAAGATAAAACTGCAAATGTTGCTTTTTCGGAGATATACGTTTCCGAAATTCTTTTTGCATTCGGAGAACTCCGAAGCACCTGCCCATTATTGGCCACCACAGTTACATTCCCGCGGAACTCCTGGGCATACGGAAGAGCGGAAGAGAATCTTCTACCCGTAGCGATAATCAGCCCAACTCCCTGATCCAATGCGGATTGCAAAACATAATGATTCAAACTAGAAATAGAAGCCCGAGAATCCAGAAGTGTTCCGTCCAAATCCATTGCAATCGTATGAAAGGGGAAAAGCCCGTCCAATTTTGGGAATTTATGTGAATTCAAAATGATATCCAAGGGAACCTACGATTCTTTTCCAATAGACCTAAGGGCAGGTGTTCCTTCCACCTCCTTTTTTCGTTTCCAAAAGAATCAAAACTGATTGCCTGGAAGAATGGAACTCAGTCTGGCATATTCTCCCTGTCCAAACGACACATTCATCTTCTATCATCTCATTTCCGGAAAAACCAAAGCACCATTTTCTATCAAAGAAGAACTCTATGATGTGGAACAACTGAACCAATTCGCGGATAAAGGAAAATTCCAAGCCACGAAAATATCATTCGCAGCTCTATTCCATGTCGCAGACAAATATTCTCTTTTGGACAGCGGCTCCGCGCTCGGCAGGAACTGCGGCCCGATCATCGTAAAAAAAGCGGGTTCTTCAGTAGGAACTCCTAACGGAAAAAAAATTTTGGTCCCAGGACTTTGGACCACTGCTAACTTACTTACACATCTATATTTAAAAGGGGATTTTACGCCAATTCCCACTCGCTATGACCTGATCTTGGACAAAGTAAAAAATGGAGAAGCTGATTTCGGAATCGTTATTCACGAAGAAAGATTCACTTACGAAGCAAGAGGCCTCGCCAAGGTAGAAGATTTAGGGGAATGGTGGGAAGGCACGACAGGTGCACATATTCCGCTTGGATGTATTGCCATCCGCAGAGATCTTCCTTCTCAAACAAAACATGACCTGGATTCGGCGATTAAAGAAAGCCTTTCTCTCGCGTACCAAAACAGAGAAAGTATGTATGACTATATCTTAAAACATTCTCAAACCACAACGAGAGAAGTAGCGGATGCACATATAGATCTGTATGTGAATGAATTTTCTAAAAGTTTGGGAAAAGAAGGAGAAAGGGCAATCCGCTTATTACAGCAAAGGGCCCTCGAGACAGGATTACTTCCTCTTGAAAAAGAGAAGGATCTATTCCTTTAATTTTTCAGTTCTCTGACTATATCCAAACTCGCAGGAGATTGGTTTAGAGTATAAAGATGAATTCCGGGAGCGCCTAATTTGACCAATTCACGGCATTGGTTTACGGAGAAGTTTACACTTCTTTTATAAAATTCTTCCGGTCGGTCCTTCACTTCTTCCAAATCAGAAACTAGTTTTTCAGGAAATTCACAAGCAGCCATCGCCTTAAATCTTTCTATCTGAGTAAAAGAAGTGATAGGCATGATCCCCGGGATCACGGGCACATTGATCCCTTTTTTGCGGATCAGATCTAAGAAAGATTCGAAATTTGAATTTTTAAAGAATAATTGAGAAACGAGGTAAGAAGCACCCGAATCCACTTTGCGTTTTAGATTATCCACATCGGATTCCAGACTTGCGGCCTCCGGATGTTTTTCAGGATAACAAGCGGCTCCCATACAAAAATCGAAACCTTCTTCTTTGATAAAAGAAATAAGTTCACTTGCGTAACCAAATCCACCTTCTACCTTTTTAAAAGCCTCTTCTCCCTTAGGAGGATCTCCACGGAGAGCCATTAAGTTCTCGATCCCGGATTCTCGGATCTGTTTTAAAATAACTCGGATCTCTTCCTTATTGCCACCCACACAGGTAAAATGAGCTGCAGCAGGAAGCGAAAATTTTTTAGCCAACTCGGAGGTGATGCGGATCGTCTTGTCCCGAGTGGAACCTCCCGCTCCATAAGTCACAGTGATATAGCCCGGATCTACTTTGGACAATTCCTCCACAGCTTCGAATAATTTCGTCTCTCCTTCCGGGGTTTTGGGAGGGAAAAATTCGAAAGAGTACACCGGCGCCTTTGCCGTTTTATAAATTTCTAATATCTTTTTCATTCTAACCTTTCCCCACAAAACCGTGGGGAATTTTTCAACTACAGCAAAGAAGGACTTGGATCGGTCCTCTGCCGTTTCTCTGTAAGCCGAGAGATTTCGCTACGAGTGCGCCAGGTTTTAAATTTTCAGGCGCGACCCTGACCGCATGTCCTCCGGTAAGACCAGAACATAATAAGTCACCAGGCTGTACAGGATAAGATTGAGCCTCTACATTCGCAAGAACGACTCCTGCAATTGCAACAAGCCATTGTCCTTCTGCTTGCGGTTTATCTCCCAAAACTAATGCAGCAGATTTTACTGCAACACCTACGATATTCGTAGCGTTCGGCTGTCTGGATTTATGAAGTTTACCATCTTCTCCCATGGCAAGAAGATCTCCTTCCGCAATCACATCGGAAGACTGGACAGGGAAAAATTTAGCGATACAATCCGTACCTTTTCCTGTCTGAAGATATACCGTTCCAAGGAAATCAGAATCACCTTCTGCCAAGATCGCTTTACCTGAACCCGTTTCGTTCAGACTTGGAATTCCTTTACCGCTCGCATATACTGCATGGCCGGATCTAGAATGGAACCATCCACCAAATCCTCTTTTAGCCAGACCTAAAATACCTGCAGATTCTTTTTCTCCGGAAGCGCTATCGCCCCTGACCCCGAATTTTTCTCCAAAGCCCAAGATCCCGGAGAATCTACCGGAACCTACGATACCTGCACCTTTTTCGCTCTCATTTCTTGCATAAGCAAGTCCTGCATTTTCAGGAGGAGGGGAGATATTCGCATAAGGAGCTTCTACGGAACCTTTTAATCTCAAATATCCGGTATGAGAACTGAAATCGTGCTCTTTAGGAGCGTAATCATGAGTGTGAGGAAGAGGCTGCCTTGCATCCGACAATCTAGGATCATCAGAAGAAACGACGTGGCCAGGGATAGATTTTCCTTTAGGTGCAACAGTCACAATACCGGGATATTCAGTACTAGCGTTACGCAATCTTTCGTCGTCACCCTGGACAACTGCACCTTCTTTCGCCTCGCCGGAACGAGCAAGTTTCACAATCCCATAAGATTGAGGAGTGGAAATTTTTAATCTTTTATCATTTCCTTGAACAGCCGCATCTGCAGCTTCCTCTCCATTGGAGGCGAATCTTAAAATACCTGTGCTTTCTGTTGTGGCATGTCTTAGCCTTGGATCATCAGAAGTGACCACTTTTCCAGGACTTGCATCTCCTGGAGGAGCGAGTTGGACCAAGCCGAATTTTTGGTTCGTTGCATGTTTCAGACGATCATCATTTCCCTGAACAACAGTACCTTCTTTGGTCTCACCATTTTCCGCAAGTTCTACAATACCAAAACTTTGGGTGCTAGAAGGTCTTAAACGATCATCATTTCCTTGCACGACTCTATCTGCCCGATTCTCGCCGTTCGCAGCCAAACGCACCAAACCATATGCAGCTTCGGTAGAATGTTTTAATCTTCTGTCGTTACCTTGAACAACAACGCCTTCCTTATCTTCTCCATCAGAAGCAAGTTCTACAATACCTTTATACTCAGTAGAGCCGTCTCTTAACCTTCTATCATTTGCCTGAACTGCGGCACCTTCAGAAGTTTCTCCGTCGATTGCAAGTCGGACCAAACCGGATCTAAGAACGGTAGCGTAAGGTAATGGCTCTGCAGTAGGCTTATGAGTTAGTTCGCTTAAGTAAGGAGCAGCATATAATTCTACTTCTACGATACTTGTAGAATATTTTTCTTTGTTTTGGATCTTACGAGGGCGAGAAACGAATTTTAAAAAGCGGATATTCGTAGGTAAGAATCTCCACTGGTACCAAGTTCCCAATTCGGACAAGAATTGGTTCTCTTCTAAAAGCTGATTCCAGGTCAAATCGTCTTCACTATAATATACTGTAAAAGTTTCCGGGAAAGGTAAGTGACCGTCCTTCGGCGAAAGAACTCTTAACTCATTCACTCTGCTGATAGAGCCGAGATCCATTAAGAAAAATTCTTCCTTAGGTTGATTGGATTCCACGGAGGACCAGCCGTAATCAGGTCTTTCATCAATTAGATTTTCTTTTACCCAGAATCTGTCTTTCTCGGAACTCACTTCTAATTTAGTGACTCCTGAGATCCCAACTTCCAAAGCACCGATAGAGACTTTGAATTTGGCTCCTTCTTTTTCCGAAACCTTACTGACCAATTTTAGAAAGTTAGCACGGACCAAGGAGAAGTTCCATTGTCCCACTTTCTTATTCAATCTTCTGAAACCAGTTTCTTGCAGGATCGGCTCCCAAACTTTTCCATCCAAAGAAATTTCGAATTTAAAAGAGTCAGGGAAAAATGTGCCGGATTGTTCCGACTGATGTAATTTGATCTGATTAAAACTAGAGCCTGGATTTAAAACTAAGGTTAAGACCCCAACACCAGGATGATCCAACTGTTCAGAATAAGAACGAAGTCCTCCTTCTTTAAATTCGAACGTACCTTTGGTCTTAATTTCGTTTACTTTAACTTGTCGAGGATGGCTGATCCGGATGGATTCTTCATTCATAAGAGCTTTAACGTGGTCCTTTTAAACATGTACCCGGTTTTCTTCGGCTTTTGCAGAAAATATAACCAGTATCGAGGGGTGGATTTTGTCTGTGAAGTACTTTGTAATGATCATCCTAAGTGTCTCAGGAAGTGGATCCTTCACTAAAAGAGTTTTGCCGTCCGGTTCTACCTGAACTTTCTCCAATACTTCCACACTACTTCTAGAAAGATTCCCCTTGCACCATTCTATAAATCCAATCCAAGAAGCTTCTTTGCCTGAAGAATGTCTCAGGTCCTGGGACTGGAGAGGGGAGGCATGCTCAAAATTCGGCCGTCTGGTTCCGGACAGATTTTTGCAAATACCTCGAATATAATGTAAATTATCTCCTAGTCCTTGTCCTTTCGCAATTTCCATTGCCTCAGACAAGATTTCGTCTCCGTAACGTTCTTTTAAAGAATCCAAACTCAATTCTTTCTTCTCATTACTAGGTTTTTGGTTCTGGGTATTATGGATGGTTATATTTATATTGTTTGGGTTTCCAGTTCGACCCCCCTCGAGGCTACCTGTCGCCACCCCTGAGGGCGCCCCAAATCCCCCTCCAGGGTTTCCAAAAATAACCCCCTGGGGTGGAATTTTAGAACCGGGATAGTTGAAGCAAAAATAGTAAGTGGAATTTTTATGCCCGGTCCCAGGAACAAATTGAAGGAGGCCCGCTCTTACTAGGTCTTTCTTTCCTTCATTAATTGATTTTTTAGTCTTTAAGCCAGTGAGTCGGATCAAACTTTCGTTACTAGGCCAAACTGGTTTAAAGGTCTGGTCACTAAATTTAAGCAGGACCAGATAAAGAGTCTTCGCGGCTGGGGATAAAGTGGCCCAAACCCCGGAATCTATAATATCCGAGAGGAATTTTATATATGGAAAATGCTCACCCATACCTTGGATCCTCTTTTGCCCCGGCGGCAAAAAAATTAATTTTAAGCAAAAAGGTTCGAAGGTAGTTGACATTTATCCGACATAAGGTTACTTATGTCTCATCCAACAACATTCCTTCGGGAAGGTCCGGCCCCTGGGCAAACCAGGGGAGTTTTTTTATCTCAGACCGACGGCAATGTTTCTTCCTTCTCTCTTCCGGGCTGGGAGAAAGTACTACATTTCCGTTTAGAATATTATGTCACATATTGGGGCTTTTTTCTGCTCCGTCAACTCATTCCCGTTTTTTTCAGCCCAAGTCTTACAAAATCTTTTGCTAAGTACATGTTTGTACTCTTTTATTTCGTTTAACAATATATGTTAAGATATTTTGTTTTTAGATTTCGGATCTTATTTACCGAATTTTTTAGAAATTTCTTTCTTAACGAACTTATGAAGTTCTGAAAGAAAATCTTCGTCTTCGGTGGAGATGATTACGCTAGTACCTTTTTTTACGATCTTATAAGGGTAGGGAGAAACTGCAGGTTTTTCGGATCCAATTTTAGTTCCGATTTGTGCAGGGGAGAATAATCCACCTTCCTCAGCTCTATTGAAAGTTTTTGCGTCTTTTACAGTTTTCAATTCGCCTGAATTGAATTTTTCTAGAAAATCTTTCAGAGTACCTTTTTTGGCTGCGGAAGCAGCTTGGACCAAAAGGTTTTTGGATTCTATTCCAGCGTCTTTGCAAACCTTCAGGTCTTCTTTAGATAGAGAAGAAATTCCCAAAAGTTCGGTCATATAACTTCTACTTTTCCCAAACAGGTTTCCTAATTCCAGGTCCGTATAGGAGAAGGAAGTTTTGAGATGGGTCATTGCTTCTATCTCTTCATAAGGAGATAAATTTTCCCTTTGAAGGTTTTCTATGATTGCTAGACGGAAAGTTTCCTTTGCGTCCTTATCTAAAATTTTACATTCTACTTCCGGCCATTTGAGAAGGCTAGCTGCATGGTATCTTCTCTCGCCGGCGATGATCGTATAAAATTCTTCATCCGCTTTTTTAGTAACTAGGATAGGCTGAAGAAGTCCGTCCTTGTCCAAACTCTGGGCAAGTTCTTCCACGCCTTTTTTTCTCTCTTGTCTTGGCTGGCTTTCAGAAGGGCGGATTTTATCCAGGCGGATCTTGCGGATCGTACCTTCTAATTTTTCTGCCTGGAAAACGTCTGCGAGAGAGCCTAGTCTTTTACTTTTTGAGCTCATTCAAAAATTCCTCAATAAAGCCTTCATATTCCTGGGCCTGGCGGCTGGACTTATTATATTCATAGACCGACTTTCTTGCCAGGTGAGATTCTCCCACCGCCACCCCGTCCGAGATGCTATTATCAAAAATTCTGAAATATTTAGTAAGAACAGGGATGATTGTTTTAGTGAGAAGTGTCTGGGGTTTTAATTGGGTCACTAAGGCTCCCATGATTTCCAGACTAGGATTAATTCTTTTTTTAATACTAGTAATTGTTTGCTGGAGTCCCAAAATTCCATCCACGGAAAATTTTTCCGCCTGCAAAGGAATGATCACATAGTTGGAAGCAACTAGAGCATTGATGGTGAAAATAGAAAGACTAGGCGGGCAATCGATTACGCAAAAATCAATTTCCTTTTCCAAGTCCGCAAGAGCGTCTCTCAGAATATAAGGCGCGTCTACAATCGCTGCAATTGTCTCCGCTTCCGCAAGGGTCAGCCGAGAAGGGGCGATGTTCAAATTCTCCACTTCGGTCTTAACCATAACTTCTCTAATTTTCGCTTTGGATTGGAAAATATTATGCATGGATTTTTCTAATCCTTCCGGATTCAAAAAAATCCCTGTAGAATTTGCTTGAGGATCGATGTCGATCAGCAGAGTTTTTTTACCTCTTCTGGCGAGACCCCAAGCTAAATTCAGGGAGGTGGTGGTTTTACCTTCTCCTCCCTTTTGGTTTGCGATGGATACTACAATCATTCTGTTCCCTTGTATCTCAATTGTCGGATGTCCGACATCCCGTCCTTATATCTACCGTCAGAAATCGAGAGAATAAAGAGGGGAATTTAAACAAAAATAAAAATTAAAAAGTCAACTTCGGGACCGAAGCCAACACTATATTTCCATGTAAGAAGAAGGGGAGAAGCATTCAAACTAATTCTTAAATTTTCAAAAAATTGCAGAAAAATCAAACCGGAATGTCGGACGTCCGACATTCGAAAGAAAGTCCAGGTACATGGTTGACACCATGCTTAATTTTAAACATTTTCCCTTCTATGCTATCCGCTCCGGAAGAATTTATATGGGGGAATCCAAATCCTAAAGAACTTAGGATTTTGCTACCTCTTGCGTTTCCGGAATGTTTAAGATTAATCGATGGCCTGGCGGGACTCGCTACTTTAGTTTCCGAATCAGATCCTTCTTCCTTGGAAGAGGCGGGTTCTTGGGGTTACGAAGAAGATGGATTCTTCTATCCTTTCCTAACCAAGGGCTCTAAGATCCGGAGTCGTTTAGAAGGAAGTAAATCTCCATTCTTCTTACCCAGATCAGAAGAAGTGCAACTGTTCCGAGATAATTCATTTGGATGTTTATTATCCCCGGTTTTGCTGGATGGTAGGATGCTCGGATTCTTTTTGATAGAACTTCCGAACCCAGCCGAAGAAAGGCAAATTTTACTCTTACATTTACTTTGCCAGAAGGTGGCCCGGCTTTTGAAAAAAGAATCGGAACCTTCTACCGTTTATAAACTTTTCGAGGACACGAGTCCGGATCCATTAGGGGAACTGATCTTCAAATTGGGGAATGGTAAAAATTCACAGTTAGAAAAATTCAAGGAATCCGGGAGCATCTGCATTTCCGGTCCTGCTTCTTCTGGAAAAAAAACCTTAGCGAAATGGATCCAAAAAAGGGAGTTTCCCGGTAGGCCAATTTTAACTGTTTCGATCCTTCCGGAACAGCCTTCCAAATTAGAAAAGGCGCTTATCGATTGGGAAAAAATGGCCGAATCCGGGACTCTAATTTTAGAAAATTCCGAGAACTATTCTTTGGCCCAGCAGAGGATCTTGTTCGAATATTCTCAGAGAAAATCCGCAAAATCCCGTCTTATTTTTTTAGAAAACTCAGGCAAAAAATCAACTGATGAGTTCTTATATTTTCGTTCTCTTTTGTCCGAAAATAAGTTAGAATTACCTGCCTGGAAAGACTGGGCAAAATCGGATAAAATTTCTGCGGTCCGGCCGATTTTCCAAGAGGTTTGCGAGTTACATGGACGCCCTGATTTAGTGCTTTCTGAGGATGCGATCGAGTCTTTGGTAGGAGGAATATCCTGCCAAAATTTAGAGGATCTCCGGAATGCGATCGAAGAGGCAGTTTTAAATTCCGGCTCTGGAGAGATTCGAAATTCTGACCTTAAAAAAGAAGGTTCAAAAGGAATTTCTCTTCCGGATCCGGAGGATCTTGATTTGCGAAAAGCTGTGGAAGCCGTAGAGCGCCAAAAAATTCTTTTGGCGGATAAATTGTTCGGCGGCAACCAAATACGAATGGCAAAGGCCTTGGGAATTTCCAGAGGCTCATTGCAGTATAAATTAAAAAACCTAGGTTTGGGTTAAAATTTTGGAATTAGATTCCTTATACGAAGAAAGAAAAACTCCGGCCGGATTTTTGGTAAAAGTCCGCCTAGGAAAGATGACGTACGTAGTTTTCACCTCCAGAGGACCGGAAGTCCCGAAGGGAGCCAGAAACCAATCAATCGTGGTTCCGGTTCCTAGGATTGCATTTTTAGGAGAGGATTTTGACCTCTCTCATTTTAGGCTGGGGGAACTGAGTTTCGTAAACGTAAAACAGGGAAAACTAGTGATCCCATACCAGCATTCCAGTTCAGGAAATGAGGTCCGAACCATTTTCCTAAACAGCGGAAGTGAATGTGATATTTTGCCAGTAATCATCTATCATTATGACCGAGTGGATAGTCTTCTCAGGGCCAGGGAAGAAGGTGTGGAAATGCACCACCTGGTTTTGGACGAGGAGTTCCCGCGCCAAGAATTGGTGGCTCTGAAAATCAGGTTCCCTTCCTTAAATATGCTCATCATTAAAAGAAAGGTGGCCCAAAAAATCGGGGCAGTGGGGGAAAAACCATCTCCTGGAAAAGAGGAACTGGAAAAAAGTCTGAGGGAAGAATCCAGCATCGTAGATTTTAATAAGGTTCGAGCTACGGATTTATTGGAGAAGGGCAACTTGAATATGCACTCCAAAAATCCAGTCTTCCTGGCCAGGATACATCTCCGAAAAATGGAGTTGGAAAAAGTAAAACAACTGCTTCTGGAATTCACTTTGAAATCGGAAGAGGTTGCATTCATCCGAACCTTCTTGGATGTGATGATCCGAAACGATGATAATAAGGAAGAGCTAAAAGGCTGGGCGCCAAAATTAAAAAATTTGGATGAAGGTTTCCGACTCGCAGGCTTAATTTTAGAAACGAAAGAAAAAGAATTCGAAGCAGAACTAGATAAAGGTTTCTCTAAAGATATCGCGAGTATGGTTTATGCACTTTTAGAAAAAGAACAAGACCGAGCCGAGAACAAAGAGCAGGAAATTGTGCTTTGGGAATGGAAGCTTCGAGCCAAGAGACTATTCCGAAAGACCGCCTAAAATCCTAGAAAAACGGTAAAAAAAGCTTCCATTTCCCCCAAAAATGGTTAAAAATGGGCTATACTGTCATGTTTTTTCGAATGAGACATAATTTTTTGGCACAGTTCTTGCTTATTGCCTCCTTGGCTTTGGGCTCGAGTTCTGCCTTCGCAGAAGAAGGTTCTGATTCAGGATCTTCTTCTCAAATTATTGTCGAGGCGGAAGAGTCCATTTCGGAAGAACTAAAATCTATCTACCAAGAAGAAGTGGATCAAGTGCTCGCCGAAGGAATTTCTTATTCGGAAGAAGAAAGGTTATCCGACTTTCCTGATCTAGATTCTCTTCTGGCTAAAGAAGGTGCTCCGGGTAGAGTCGCAAAAATTTCTACAGATCAAAAAGTGGAGAAGGGGAAAAATTCTAAATCTGCACTTGGGATCCAAAATCGGAAATCGACCTCTGAAATTCTTTCAGCGTCTTCGGCCCTCTCTCAAAATTGTCTGCTTGGTTTGAATGTTTTATTACCGAATCTAAAAATCGAACAAGGACTTGGCCAGGAGTTCCTACCTAGGGCTCAGGCCCAAGGGCGAACTCGGGTCCAAGAAGTTTCTCCGGTCAGAGTAATTTCTTATACGGATGCTCTATCCGGATGTTCTGAATTGTCCTCCTTATATTTTAGTAAAGAGGGGTTCAGGGCTGAGGCATTCTGTTCTGCTAAAAATCCAAGAAATCAGCATTATCAAGCGGGAGTTACTACCATCCAGGCAGCGAATTCAAATAAAACTGCAGAGAATGCGCTGGAAGTTGGATTAGGTTCTGGAATCCAGCAAATAAAGGGCATTGCCCAGGTTTCTGGGGAATCCTATGAAAATAGGGTGTCCCCTTGGGAAAACGCAAGTAAAAGGGGAGAAAGGCGGTCTTCACTGGTCCGCATCCTGGGCGAAAGTAGGGCCTCAGGATTCTCTTCCGAAAAACTGGAAGCTCATGCTCTGAGCCAGACATTGAAATCATCAATCGAAAAGGACGCATCTAAGGTCGGACAAGACTCGCATAAATTTTCTTCTGGTCGTCCGACCCTAGAAATTCTAACTTAACAAATATGGCCGTGAAGATCAAACGAACCTCTTTTCAGAGGCTTCTGAATGCGATGAAGAAAGTCACTAGCGAGGTGAACGATCACGAAATTCTTCGCAGACTAGAAACTCTCATGGTCACTAGCAAAGAAGATCTGAACCAAACTGTTGTTCGCTCTCTTTTAGAAAATCCTTTAGACTTCGATCCTAAATCTGTACCTGAACCTTATGCACAGTACGTTAGACATTTCGTATATATGGTGAAACGAAATAAGAAAATGGGACTGGATGTGAACTTCGATGCAAGTGCGATCGATTCAAAAAAAGATAAAAAGAAATTAACTACTCCCAAAAAATCCGTTCCGGCCAAAAAACAAGCCCCTGCTCGCAAAAGAGCTTAAATTCTCAAATCTTCCCTGTGCTGCGCACAGGGCTAAAAACCAATTTCCATAAAACGGCAGCAGAACCCACTAAGTGCCCGAATTTAGGCGAATATCTTTGCAAATAGGCAGTTTCTGCCCAAATGTCGACTTTCGGAGCCTATATTTTGGCAATTACATAACTGCCTAATCATAAGCAGGGAAAATGCCGAATTGCCGAATACAAATTGGGACTTCCGTATGGGCGTTATTGCGGAAAGGCAAGATTTCGTCCTTCATGGTGGTAGGGCGCGGGCTTAGTTTTGAGAGCCGAAGTTATTGGTTAATCGCACTCTGGGGTAAGTCCATTGCATAGGCGTTGATTCGTTTATTCGGAACAGGGTTATGGTGCCCAAGAATGAGCAATTAATTATGATACTTATTCTGGCTCCGGAGAAAGGAAGGGAGGCGGGGATTTCTGTAAATTGAGGATAAGGCCGAAGATTTCGACTCTTCGGGGTAATTGGATTTTGTATTCCGTCTTTGCTATTGGCAGCATATTGATATCTATTGGTTTCTTAGGGCTCTGAGCCAAGAAGCCCTATATCCGATAAACCTCAACTGCCTGCTTTCGGGCGCCAAAACAGAATTTTCCTAGTATTCTGAGTTTTTATTAAGAGTCTCAGGATGAGCAAAGTGAGGCTTTTCGTCTGGTCCAATGGATGGCTAATTTTCTCTCATATTCATGCCATAAAGTCATGTGTATCCAATTTACATCCCCATGAGGTTTTGGCAGACCGCGGGCAGCTTTCTTCTTGCGAAAGGAAGATGGTTCGTAGATCCTCTTCCAATGGCCGAGGTAATCAAATTAAGAGTGAAATGCCATGCCTGCTCAAATTTAATCGAAGGTTCCGCTAAGTATGGCGGCGGACACTATGTTCCGGAAGGTGTAAACTTCGAATTTGTAGCAATTGGAAAGGTAGACACGCCGAAAGGTCGCCGAGTGAAGGCTGAAATCACTGCCGATTGTCCGAATTGTGGGGTCCGCTGTAAGTGGACAATATGAATCGATTTTTATTAGTCTTCAGTATGATTAAAATTAATCTTTAATTTGATTAATAATTAGCGATTATTTTATTTTTTAAAATATGCTTAAATTTAGGTAAATGAATTTCGCGGCACCTCTATTTCTCTTCTTCTTTCTGCTTGTTTTTGGGCTAAGATGGGTCCTCCCCAGGCTGAAATGTCTTCCGGATTGGATTTCAAAGCCATTTCTTTTAGCAGGGAGCTATTTTTTCTATATGTCCTGGAATCCTAAGTTTGGACTCCTCCTCTTTGGGACTACTGTTCTAGATTATTGGATCGGAAGATTAATGGACCAAAAAGAAGGAAGGTCTCGAGCGATCTTACTGTCTATTTCTTTGGTTTTGAATATAGGTGTTTTAGCATTTTTTAAATATTTCATTTTCTTTATGCAATCCGGAAATGCCGCATTATCGGCATTTGGGCTAAATTTGAGTTTTCCTGTATGGCGTATTGTGCTCCCTGTAGGTATCTCTTTTTACACTTTTCAGTCCCTTAGTTACACAATCGATGTGTTTAGAAGAGAAATTTTGCCTGAAAAGAATTTTTGGAACTATGCGCTCTTTCTTTCCTTTTTCCCTCAGTTGGTTGCCGGTCCGATCGTTCCGGCCAAGACCTTTTTGCCCCAACTGAAATCTTGGGTAACATGGAAGGAACTCCCGCTCAAGGAAGGTCTCGTTTTAATTTTGATAGGCGTATGGAAGAAGGTAGTGATCGCTGATCAACTTTCTATCTTACCTGATTCTTTTTATCGTTCTCCTACTGAATTCTCGAGTGCCTATGCATGGGCAGCGGTTTTTGCATATTCTCTTCAGATCTATTGTGATTTTAGCGGATATACTGATATAGCCTTGGGCTGTGCTTTTCTCCTCGGCTTCAAATTGACTGAAAATTTTAGGATGCCTTATCTTGCTTCAGGGTTTTCCGATTTTTGGAGAAGATGGCATATCTCTCTTTCTTCTTGGCTTCGGAATTATTTATACATCCCTCTGGGTGGGAATCGTAAATCTGAGCTAAGAACATATGTGAATTTATTTCTGACTATGCTTCTGGGCGGTTTATGGCATGGAGCCAGTTGGAATTTTGTGGTCTGGGGCGGATTTCACGGCATTTTTTTAGGTCTCGAAAGATTAGGTAAAAGGTTTTGGCCTGGTTTCTTCTCACCTGAAAACGGATCTGGAGTTTTAGGAAGATTCTCTTATAGGATTTTTGTGATCTTAGCTGTGGTTCTTTGCTGGGTCTTTTTCAGATCTCCGAATTGGAAGACTACAGGGATTGTTTTCGAAAAACTTTTTAGGTTTTCGAGCGGCGCGGATCCGGCATATTCTACTTTGCGTATTTTGTTTATTGCATTCTTTTTATTTTTTGTCGCGACCTGGATCGGAAATCGGGACGAGAAAAGTGGTAGTTTTCGTAGATTTTATGAAGGTTTACACCCTGTAATCTTCGGCGTTTTGTTAGGTATTGGACTTTTGTTTGCGGCAGTATTCTCTTCCGAGTCCCAGCCGTTTATTTATTTTGTTTTTTGAACAGGTCTTTGCAGATAATCTCTGATCTTTTCTGTTTCTTCATAGACCCAAATTTTTCCGGTTCCGGATTCACAGTTTAAAACGCGAGAAGGTTCTCCATAGAATGATTTGATTCTGGATTCTCCCAGCCCTTCCGGCAATATTGCGATCGGACCTTCTGGTGGGAATAGGAACCATTCTTTATTGGAAACTGAATAAGATCCTTCTAATGTACTGAAATCTATTGGGTAAGCCAGGACTCTTTTTTCGGAATATGTGAGTATTCGTCTAGCTTTTCGAGGTTCTGAGAGTACGAATACGAATGAATCTTTTTCTTTCCATTCATCTACGCAAACTGTTTCAGGAGGTCGGATAGATTCCCTTGGATCTCTGAATTGTCCGGTTCCTTCTCCAAATGCCGCAAATATCCCAAGTCCGAATATCAGTCCTAAAAATGCGAAATTCCTAGAATGGCTTAAATAGTTTTGGTTTTTGACAGAAGGTAAAATTCCAAATAAAACCGGAACCATCACGATTGCAGGTAGGCTGTATTTGAGCGAATTTTGGCCGGAATATAACCCGAGTAAGGGCGGTAATATACAAAGACTAAGCTGGAAATACCCTAAAAATCCGTAACTATGCCCGGATTCTTTTCCTTTTCTTAAACATAAAATTCCACCTAGGATCGCGAATGTTAGAAAGATCCCTGATAGTTTTAGGCTTATGATTGCCGTGAAAAAATCACTCCACCAATGTGAGATCGATTCGAGCGTAGATAGTTTATTTGGTGAGTTGATCGCTAAAAATATTTTTATGAATGAATGAAGTCCTAGTCCGATTAGCCCAGTTGCGAAAAATCGGATGGAGATGAGTGGGAAAGAAATTCCCCAACGACCGTACCTTCTCGCCCAAGCAAGCAAAGTGGGCAGATATAATTCTAAAACTAAGATCCTATCCGAAACTGTGAGTAGAGAAAGTAGAGGAAAAACGGAATATTTTGGGACCTTCTCTCTTTTTAAATAAGGCCAGATCCAGAGACTTGTGAGAAAGGCGCTGATATGTACGGAGGGGAAATATAAAAAGTATAATAAGGGAAATTTTTCGGCGATCAAAAATAGGAAAGATAATGCGAGTAAGCTGAAGACGTAACTTTGGGGCCTTGGCATTTTTGGCTCCATTGCTCGAATAAATTTTCCTAAAAGATATGCGAGTAAAGAGTTCTGGAAGATAGCATAGAGTGTTAATGTCCTGAAAACATTCTCAGTGATATAACCGAATATAAAAACGATCGGTAGGTCCGGAAAAAAATAAGGTGTAGGTGCGAATGACCAGGCCCTTAAGGAACCTCCGTCCCGAAGCACATCGATTAACACGGAAGGAAGATACAAAGCCTCCACGTTCCAGAAAATTTCTTTAGGTGCCGTAAATAGGGAAAATATAAGTGAGGCTAGGAAAATAATTATAGAAGTCCAGAGCCAAACCACTTGGGAATCGTGGCTAATACCTCATCCTAGGTAAAGTAGAAAACGAAACAATTTCTGGACAAAGAGGCAATTACTTTCAGTTTATGGAGCTGTGTCCCGTTCCAAGTTAACGATCTTATTTTCCGTTGTTATCTCAGTTATTTTTTTGGACTTCTTTTTGTTCCGATACTCGTTTTGGCTCTTGCCTAACGAATCTTCCTGGGGCGCGGATTATTTTTATAATTTTTTACACGAGTTTAAAACTTTCGAAAAAATTTCGAAGCAGAAATTCCGCGTTTTGGTAATAGGTTCCAGCGTTACGGGTTATTCTATTAATCCTAAAGACTTAGAAGAGGAACTTCGTAAGGTCACAGGGAAAGATCTAGAAGTCATTTTTTTGTCTTATGCAGGTATGCCTCCCATGGATGCGTACTTGATGAAGGACCAATTCCTAAGTTTGTCGCCGGATCTTGTTGTGTATCCTGTGAACTTTGTAGATTGGAGATTGTATAGGACCTATGTTCTCGATCCTAAGAACGGTAAAAACGAAACCGCAGAAGAATCTAAGCTAATCCTGGATGCTCTGGACTTTAGGGATGCTCCGCAATCCAAGATCATTTTTCCTTGGGAAAGTCTATCAGAGTTTTGGGATTTAATCGGATTGGAGAAAAGTGCGGAATATTTAGCTGCTTCTATCTTTGGTTCTTATCGTTATAAGGAAATTTACTGGAAAATTTCTTCTTCTCTTTATGAACATCGATTTGGTAGGAACACCAGCTTCAGAGAGTATAACGGAGTGGACATTCCTGAGAAGGTGACCTTTAGGGGCTGGACTGGGAAAGTTTTTTCTTTCCAACCTAAACCATATATGGCCAGAAAGGGTTTTTATATCCAGGTGGTGGAAGAAGTCCTTAAAGATGGAAAGTTGATCCTGAACTTGGAAAATTCTTCCCATACAGTTAAGCAGACTCTGGAATTTACGAGCCCTGGTTGGAAAAAAATTCTGTTAAACCCTAGGTTTTTAGACCAAGGGGAGAAGGATAACTGGGTCCGCGCAGAAGTTTCCAATACTTGGATCCCATATTTTGCGGGACCTGAACATAAGGATTGGGCCCAGGATGTTCTAGGAATCAGGCTCCAGCAGATTTTTGGGAAAGAAGATGACCTTTCTCTTTTGGACAGAAGACCAGTGCGAGAAGAAAGGTTGGAAGACCTACGCTTTCTAGGGATGTCCGATAAGGAATATGAAGAATACTTTTACTTTCGACTTCTTACAGACCTAAAAAAAAGACCGGGATTACAGTACATTCAGGTGTTGGCGGACTCTAAGAAGAAGATCGCAAAAGAAAAGTTCCGACCTATTCTTCATTTTCGTTATATGAAGAAGTTACTTTCTTTTTTCAAAGAGAAGGATTTGCCATTTCTCTTAATAAACAATCCTGAAAATCCAGTCAGTCTTTCCTGGTATGGGGATTCGGATTGGTATAAAGAGCATTTGTCTTATTTGAAAGAGATCAGCGGCGGTGGGGACAATTTTGCGGATCTAAGCAGGGTGCTGCCTTCTACAGATTTTTGGGATTTTCATCACCTTACATATGAAGGGACTCATAAGATGAATTCTAAGTATGCTTCGCTCATATCTAAATTTGTCGAATGACAGTCCATGGTCTTAGAAAAAAATAGAGAAAAACAATGAAATGCAGACTTTAAGTCTGAGAGCGGTAAATAAGTTCTATGAGCAAAATTAACGTAGCTGTTTTGGGAGCCACTGGCTCCGTCGGGCAAAGGTTCATCCAACTTTTGGAAAACCATCCTTATTTTCAGGTAACCCATTTATGCGCATCCGAGAATAGCGCAGGCAAAACATATGCGGACGTTATGAAGAAGCGTTGGAAAATCTCCGGCGATATTCCTAAATACGCTCGTGACATAATTATCACATTACCAGACCCTAAGAGCGCCCCGGGTGTGAAACTGGCTTTTTCAGGTTTGGATGCTTCCGTTGCGGGAGAAGTAGAAACTTCTTTTGCAGAAGCCGGTATTCATATTATCTCCAATTCTAAAAATCATAGAATGGTGGAGAATGTTCCTCTTCTTTCTGCAGAAGTGAATTCAAACCATTTGGATGTTCTCTCTAGTCAAAAAACTCCAGGAAAGATCGTGACTAACTCCAATTGTACGATCATGGGCGTGACAATTTCTCTCAAACCTCTATACGAAAAGTTTGGTATAGAGTCCGTTATGTTATTCTCTATGCAGGCAATCTCTGGGGCAGGTTATCCAGGAGTTCCTACCATGGATATTTTGGGGAACGTAGTCCCTTTTATCGGCGGAGAAGAAGATAAAGCGGAGATTGAACCTCTGAAATGTCTTGGAAAGACCGAAGGTGGAAAAATTGTGAATGCGGATTTTAAAATTTCCGCTCATTGCAATCGAGTTCCCGTTTTTGACGGGCATACAGTTTGTGTTTCCGTGAAATTCAAGAAGAAGCCAACCGAATCCGAAATTTTAGAAGCCTGGTCTTCATTTAAAGGCGAGCCTCAAGAATTAAAGTTGCCTCTCGCTCCGGATTTTCCGATTCTTTATCGTCAAGAAGAAGACAGACCACAGCCTCGTCTCGACCTGGAAACAGGGAGAGGTATGACTACCGTAGTGGGAAGACTTAGACCGGATCCGATTTTAGATTGGAAATATGTTGTCCTAAGTCATAATACGGTCCGTGGGGCTGCCGGTGCCGCGATTTTAAACGCGGAATTGATGTATCGGAAAAACCTACTCTAGTCGAAGAGGATGACTCATGCTGGATCCCCAATCTCCGGAACTCAAGGTAGCGGATTATAACTCGGCCTTACAGTTAACCCAAGCTTTAGAGGCCAGAGGGGATTTTCAGTACAAGGGAATTCATAAATTAGTACTGATTATTGGCGACTGGACAGAAAAGTTTGTAGCCAATAAAATTCTTCCGAGTGCGGAACAGCTCTCCAGAGAACTAACTTTGGATAAGGAAAGGGTAAACGCTTATCTTAGAGAGATGAGTGCTCGCCAAAATCCTCCTATCGTAAAAAAGATCTGTATGGTGGATTATAATCCCACCGGAGATTCTTCCGACGGAAGGATTGCTTCGTTTCTAAGATTGATCACAGTATTTGCCAGACCTTCTCAAACGGATGCCGGTTCTAGTCACAGATATGTGGACGGAGTGAATCAAACTTCTTTCAGTTCCATTCAAAGATGGGTAAAGGAGAAGAGACAATTTCCCGGGAAAGAGGCTTTCCAGAAATGGATCTACGATTGTATTGATAATAATAAATTAAGCGAGACCTACGCTTCTTCCGAGATCGGGAATTTGTTTCAGGATAATTTTGATGTTACTCCTGTTTTAAAACAAACGACGATCAATATCCATTTAAAACCGGTTCTTAAAAAATTGGTGGATTCTAGAATTCTGTATTTTTATAGAAATGAGAATGCTTTAAGTCCAGGAAATCGTTCTGTTTTTTATTATAATGTCCAGGATGAGATTATCGCGAGACTGGATGCTTATAAAAAATATTTGAGTGAACGAATTATTCCGGAGTTGCAAAGGATAGGCGTACTTGGCAATTTTTCAGAACAAGATCTTCAGAATACTCGTGGTATTGCAGGACAAGTCCTTCCTTTTTTAAGCCCGGCCTACGGTGACCAAAAAACCGCGGTTGAGGAACTTCTTTCTCTGATCCATTTCGAAGAAGAGGAAAAAGAGAAAAAAGAAAAAGAAGAGAAAAAGGCGAAACTTTCCGAATTACTCGACTATATTAAATCTGCAAATCGATTGGTGGATCTAAATTATCTTCGTTTTCGTGGAGAACCAATTGAAGAAGAAGTCAAAAATCTTATCGTCAATCACGATATGATCATGAGCGCGGATTTCGCGGATAAAAAAGGCCTGTATGTTTTCGTTCTTCATAAAGATTGTATCAATGGTGCAGTCGAAACTGCCAAAAGGGTTTTTGCAGCTACTGGAAATGACAGCGAGATCCGTGTTTTAGCAAAAATGAATATTAGGGACATGATGGAGTCCAGAGAGGCGAGTTCTCAATTTGAGAAATTAGAATATTCTTCTCTTTTTAAATATCTTCCTTTTATCACCAGATTTTTCAGATCTCTCTTCGGGAATAACGTAGTTCATAGATTCGAAGCCGAGGAGATTAGAGCTAGACTTGCTTCCGAGCAAAATAAAAAGATCTTAGAAGCAAGAACCAAGGTCGCTCAGGAAGAAAAAGTAAAACTTGCCGAAAGAAGAGTAAAAGACAGAGAGGCAGTCGAGGCCACTGCAAAGGCGAGAGCGGCAGCTGCAGTCGCAAATTCAGACTCGAGTTCTCCTGCGAGAAGTTCCGGATTGAGTTCGGAGCAAGAAGCTGAGGTCAAACGAAATCTTTCTGCAGTTTTAGATGTTATAGACCATGCATGGGGCCAGGATGAACTTCCCGACAGGGAATATCTCTTACAAGCTTTAGGCGGAGATATGGACGAAAATACTCTAATAAACTTCCTGAAAAAGAATGCAAAAAAGGAAATCCATTCCTTTATGGTTAGAAATCAGGAAGAGCAGTATTCTTTTCCGATCCTCATCTCTAGAAGGTTCTTGAAAAAGAACGGTAAAGCTTTGCTGGATAAGGCGAAGAGGATCGTAGACGAGCAAAAAAACGCAGGCATGCCTGAGCAGGAAAAATTCGATTTTTATATTTCTTTCGAAGATTTTCTGAACAGAACACTTCCTAAAATCTAAGCTCGGATCGTTAGAGCAATTTTAATAAAACCGAATATACATGAAGAATGAATTAGTTAATTTCAGAAAAACTAAAATTATCTGCACTATCGGCCCAGCAACTGCCGACAAAAAAATGATCCAGTCCCTTGCAGAGGCAGGGATGAATATCGCCAGATTGAACATGTCTCATGGAAATCATGACTTCCATAGATCCATAATTCGAGCCATAAAATCCCTGAATAAAGATGTATTAAAGCATCCGATTGCGATCTTATTAGATACCCAAGGTCCGGAAATTCGGACTGGAGATCTGCAAGTGGATCATTTGGATCTGAAAGTAGGAGAATCTTTTACTTTTCATATCATTCCAGGAGAAGAATCCGAGGAACAATCTGTTTTCGTAAATTAACGCGATATCGTCAAAGATCTTAAGATTGGGGATAGAGTCACTGTAGATAATGGCCTCATCAATCTTGTAGTGGAAGAAATCCAAGAGACTGCTTTGAAATGTAAAGTTGTCGATGGTGGGAAATTAGGTTCTCGCAAACATATAAATCTTCCAGGCATCCGCGTTAATTTGCCTTCTATCACTCAGAAAGATCAGAAAGATATTCTTTTTGGTTTAGAAGAAGATGTGGATTTTATTGCTCTTTCATTTGTCCGTTCTGCGGAAGATATTCATCAACTTCGTAAGATCATAGAAGAAAATAACGGTCATACTGATATCATCGCTAAGATAGAAGACCAAGAAGCCGTTAAAAACATGTTAGAAATAGTGGAAGCTGCTGATGGTGTGATGGTCGCAAGAGGGGATCTTGGCGTGGAACTTCCAATTGAGGAACTTCCTCTAATCCAACGCGCTATTATCCGAGAATGTGCGATCAAAGGAAAAAGAGTGATCGTTGCGACTCACCTTTTGGAATCTATGATCAATAATCCTTCTCCTACCCGGGCGGAAGTGACTGACGTTGCCAACGCAGTTTTTGAAGAAGCAGATGCAATCATGTTATCCGGTGAAACTGCCGCAGGAAAATTCCCAGTTCGTTGTGTGGATATGCTCCATAAGATCTCGGAAAGAGTGGAGAAGGCGCCTGGGCTAGGTTATGTTTTGGAAAGAGTTCCTTCCAACAAGAAGGAAGAGATGGCCAGATCTGCGGCCATGCTCTCCGATTCCATCAAATCACCTGCGATTATAGTAATTACTAGGAGAGGAACTACTGCTTTGAATGTGGCTTCTTTCCATCCCAGATTTCCCCTCATCTATGCTTTCACTAATATGACTACGGTCCGTCGTAAACTTTGGCTGACCCGAAGTGTAATTCCGTACCGGATCGATTTTTCCAGCGATCCAGAGAAGACAATTAAGCTAGCGATTGAAACTTTGAAGTTGAGCGGCCGAGTGAAGGAAGGGGATCAGGTTGTGATCTTGTCGGATATTATTGCTGGTGCAGACCGGGTGGAGACGATCCAGATCCGAGAGGTGAAGTGAAGGGGGTGGTAGGAACTCCTGACTATTCTGAAGCTTCTTCGGTCTCTTGGTTTAGTAATTTTAGGATCCAATCCTGAAGCCCGAGGCTTTGGAAGGCTTCAATTACCATTCCTGTATAACTAATGGAAGATTGTAATCTTTCAAAACTCAATCGAACCTGTAGTTTTTTGATCTGTAGATATAGCTGGAGCTCTTCCTTGCTCATTTGAGAAGGGTCCTTCCATGGAGTGTAGTCTTCTCCGGAGAGAGGATTCAGGGAGAAGATACGATTTTCTTTGTTTTTAGTCTTATTCATGGGCGGGAGTTCCTTCCACTTTTACCCTTTAAGTTTTCGAATAAGAGCGAAAACTCCTATTAAAGAAATAAAAAGGCAAAGACCCCCAGTTCCCAAGGCTGCGGGTAACGGATCTCCTGCAAATTGTCTCTGTAAATAGAGGAAGAAAGCAGCCAGAAAGAATAATACACTTAAACTTACGAAGAAAAGAGCAATCCGGAAGAATATATAGGCTTGAATACCTAATACAATCTTCTCTGTTGCGATCTTTTTTGCATATAGAAGAAGAGTTTCGAAATATTCTGCGATCGAGTTGATGAAAGCGAGTAGGTGTTCCTTCAGTTCGAAACTTGAAAATGAAGTTCCATCCTGTTTCTCGCTATTTTCGTAAGGAATTTCTTCTGAATCCGTTCTTTTAGCGGCCAATGGATGTTCCGTTTTATTTTCTACGACCGATAAGCATTCCAATGATAACGCCTATCCCGACTCCCACGCCTAATCCGATCAAAGTTGCTTTTTGTGGATTTTCTTTTATATAAGTTCCAGTTTGATCAATGATTTGTTTAGCTTTTTCACTGGTCTCACCAGTAACTTGCTTTAATTTTTCCTTTAGGTCAGATACGTGTTCCAAGTATTCCTCCCGGGCCTTTCCTGTAATTTGTTTGGCCTTATCTTTCAAAATTTGGAGTTCTTCGCTTAGATTATCACCTTTAGACATAAGAACGCCCTCCAGATACTTTTATGTTAGTATAGCTAATCAATTTCAAGAATTTTACATCTTGAAATCATTCAATCGTAAAAATTAAGGACTTTAAATTTGACCATAGGGATAAATAAGTCGATATATTAGGTCTAACCGGCAGACGGATAGAAAATCGAAGCGAAAACCATTCCGGTCGATGCAAAGTAAAAAGGGGATGGCACATGAATTTATTATCTAAAATAGCTAAGATAAGAAGAACTCAAAGGCAGAGAATATACAACAGGGCATATCGCCAAGCTTTGAAACATTTGAAGCGCGAATTTAAGGCTGAAGCTGATCGTCATGCGCAAGCAGAGAAAGAATTAGAGAAATATTATCGTAAAGATGTGGACAGCGAGGCGAAAAAGACCCGCAAGAAAATTCAGGAATTAGAAAACTATAAACTTCTCCTTGAAAGAAAGGAAATGGAAATCGAATCTAAGCTTGCTTTTCTGAACGATCAGCTTCACAAAATCGAAGAGTTAAAAGCCAGAATGGACGGGGCTGTCAATTTAATGGCGCGTGCAGGCTCTCTTTCAAACGGTGCGATTGATGATGCGGAGAAAATCAAGCAGGCTTTGAAAAAAGTGCTCTAATTTTATGGGTAATTCTCCAGTTCCGCTTTCAGTAGAGCAAGTTAGGAAGGAACTCCCGACTACTTGGGAAATATTGACAACTGATACAGCTCCAAAAATTGTTCGAGTATATAAATTACCTGAATATAATGATGGGATTAAAATCATCACAGCTTTAGCGAACATAGCTAATAATATGGATCACCATCCCGAAATTCTGTTTTCGTATAGTTTGGTTAGAGTGGAATTATATACCCACACAACAAATGGATTGTCCAGCTTTGACTTAGAATTTGCTCTTTCTGCCGAGAATCTCTTTAGCAATCTATAATATATTAGTGATATCTTAAATCTTTAAGCGATTTTTGGTCCATGAGGATTCTTTCTCTTCGCTCCAAAATTTGATTTCGCAGATTGATAATCTAAGATCCGTAGCTCTCGGAAGAAGATCTTAGATTCAAAGTTTGCATGAATAGCTGCCTTTATTTGCCAAATTATTTTTTCTTCATTTGAGAAGCCTTTCGATTTATACGCTTCCAATAGTAGCACGAAAAAATAACACATTGAAACCCCGTGACTAATGGCGAGACTTCTAAGTTGAATCCAATCCTCTGATCTTGGTCTGAAGTTGAATTTTATATACTTATTCTCTTTCAATTTTCCCCGAATTTTCTGGTACTTAGTGTATATTGATTCAGAATTAACATGCCTAATTGAATGAAAGTTTCTTCGTTGGCTTGCGAGCGTTTTCTTTAATAAAGAGTTGATACCGTTTTTGCGAACATATTTTGCGAGGTGCGGGGGAATCAAAAGTGTCGAAACTTTACGTTTCTTTTTGATTATGTTTTCTAAAGATACATTTTGGGAGAAGGAACGGTGAAAAGTGGGTTTAATTTTTTCCATAAAAGGAACGGGTCTTGAAATGGAAAAAGGGAGCGAATTTTTTTACTGAGCTCGTGACTCATATACAAATTATAGAAAGTATTTTTAGGAAGGAACTCCCGCGAGATATCCGTTCTTAAAATCGCTTAAGAACGGATTTTTACAGTATTCTGAAGCCGAAAGATCTAATCTATAATTACGATACCTTCATAATTATCAGTAAATCTATAACCAATTCCCCAAATTGTTTCGATCCACTCAGGCTGAGCCGAATTTTTTTCCAACTTTGAACGAATTCTCTTTATATGGGAGTCGATCATTCTTTCAAATCCATCCCATTCCATTCCCCAGACTGCTTCTAAGATCATTTCTCTTGAGAAAACTTTACCTGGAGAAGTTGCCATAAGTTGTAAAATATCAAATTCTTTTCGAGAAATGTTGATCACTTGATCTTTTAAAGTGACCCTACGGCGAACCGGATCGATTTTTAAAGACCCTCTGATTATTTCTCCGCCGCTTCCGATATTCGGTTTAATTCCTGCTTTTTTGTCCCATCTGCGGAAGAATACATCTACTCTTGTTTTTAATTCTCTTACGGAGAAAGGCTTTGTGATATAATCATCTGCGCCTAACTCAAGTCCCATTATTCGATCGATTTCTTCATTTCGAGCAGTAACTATAAAAATCGGGGTATTCTCATCAGACCTTCGGACAGTCCGACATACATCCATTCCGTCAATATCCGGTAAGGAAAGATCTAAAATTAGGAGGTCAGGATGGTTTGCCTTATAGTATTTAAGGCCCTCTTCGCCAGAAGTTTGAATTGTGGTTCGGTAATGAGCTGAATCCAATGACTTTCGTATTAAATTCCCGATGTCCGGATCATCTTCAATTACCAGAATATTCTTCATAAGCGCCTCAGGTGTATTGGATGTTAAATTTAACCTCATTACAACATATTATTCCCACCAAAATTGTAACATAGCAAAAAATGGGATTTTAAATGTATTGATTGGAAAACAAAAATTCGAAAAATGCGATATGTTTGGCGTTTTTGACGGTTTTGCTATTCATCTTTAATGGCATTTTCGGAGAATTCTTATTTCTTAATGTGAAAAGTCTGGTTTTGGGCAATTTATGAAATATAGTAACCCTTCTTTCCCGCGGAGTTGGGCTCTTATTGCGGTTTCTGAACCTGGATTAGATGTTCAAGAAGTAACCAGAACTCTTGGGATCCGACCGGACTTGTCGGTAAATAAAGGAGTTCCTGCCATCTCTGGGAAATCGGTTGCTTCTTCCTTGTGGCAAATTCACTCGAAAAAGGATGCAAGTTCGCCATTAGAAGATCATATCCAAGAGTTATTGGAAAAAATAGCCCCTCGTCGCAAGGAATTCCAAAGTTTTTGCGAAAAACATAATGTCATACTTTATTGTTCTGTTGAATTCAATAATGGTAATTTAGAAGAAACTGCGCTAAGCGCTCGGACTCTTTTATTACTCGGAAATCTTGGGTTGAAATTGTCCTTTCATGCTTGGAATGTTCCAGAAAGAAGGAGAAGGTCAGAGGATCAGAATTAACTCTTCTAAGGAAAAAGTTTTAATGTATTTTCGAATCGGAGGCCTCGGTTTGGAAAGAATTAGCACTCGATTCTTTTCTCGCAGATCTAAAGCATATTTGATCAACTTTTCTATTACTGAGAATGGCAAAGTTTCGAATTTTGATATTTCTAATTTTACATGCCGATTTGTTTCATAAAAGGCCATCGCTAAAACTGAGTTTAATTCCCCTAAGACCTGTTCATTCACCTCAGAAAGAAGAGGTTCAATCTCTACAGCTTTAGGCTTTTTTCTTATTTCGAAATAACTGTATTTTCGGATATACTCCATAATCATTGCCCTTTCTAAAGGATTAATACTATTTTGAGCGATTTTGTATTCGAAGATGAAGCTGAATAACTTAGAAATATTGTCATTTCGATCCGGATTTTTACATGCTACGAGAACTTTTTTTCATGAGAAGGGATTTCTAGAGGTTGATACTCCGTCTTTAAAAACAATCCCAGGAATGGAACCGTATTTGGATCCATTTTTGGTAGGATCTCCTTCTGGTATAGAGAGGGGATACCTGATTACTTCTCCGGAATATTCTCTCAAGCAAGCTTTATCTTTAGGTGCAGAAAAAGTATACGAAATTGCACATACGTTTCGTTCAGGAGAGAAGGGGAGTTCCTACCATACTGCTGAGTTTCTCATGCTAGAATTTTACCAGACGGGCACTGATTTGCACCAGGCAATGGACCTTCTTGAGGAATTGATCCGATGGCTTGTGAGTAAACTCGGACTTACTCTTCCGGAAAAGCCATTCCAAAGAAAATCAGTGAAGGAACTCCTCTCCAATCTAGCGGATGTAAATTGGGATAGAGATTCCTTAGAACGAAAAATAACAGAATTGTCTCTAACAAATCTTCCTTTCGATTCGATGGAATATGAAGACTGCTTTTTTTTAATATTCTTAAACTTATTAGAGCCAAACTTCACTGCGGAATTTCAATTCATCTACGATTATCCTCCTGAGATGGCGGCTCTTTCTCGAATTGAAGATGGGGTTGCGAAAAGGTTCGAATTATATTTTGGAAATATAGAATTAGCTAACGCATTTTATGAACTTTTGGACCCGATAGAGCAAAGGGTTCGTTTTGAAAAAGAGCAGGCGTTGAGAAAAAAGTTAGGTAAGGAAGTTTTTCCAGTTCACGAAGAGTTTCTTCAGGCTCTAGAAAGAGGTATCCCGGAATGTTCTGGAATTTCGATCGGATTGGATCGTCTTCTAATGGTTCTTTTGGGAAGGAACTCCCTCTCAGAAGTTAGCCCATATTGGCGAGAAATTTGAAAACAGCCGATTTTATTCTCTTCTAACTTCATTTAGAATTAAGAAAGCATCATGGAGGGTTCGATAATGAATATAGGCCTCACAAAACTTTTGTTGCACGGATCTTCTATCAATTTAACTTAAGATTTGATTTACCTCGAAAAGGGTTCTTCAAATAAAAAGATCCATGGCCTTTAGTGCGGACGGAGAATATGACTAAGAAGCAGAATTATTACGTCACTATAAAAGGCAAAAAATATGATCGAGGCCTGATTGAGCTAGCAGAGAAAGCTACCTCAGGTAAAAAAGATGGACGTATTTCGATCGCAGATGCAAAGAAACTTCTCAACGCTGTAAAGGATAACAATACCTATACGGACATCGAAAAGAAAACGATGGAGTATGTCCGTGAGAATTTTCAATTTACTGCAAAAGCAGACGAGTGGTTTCGCACTGAAATTCGCAAATGGGCCGCTGAAAAATCTTCTCATACTCAAACCAAATCTTCCCCACAAGAGGAATACACGTCTCACGATGAAGCGATTAGTCTTATGAGTTCTCAGCATTCTGAACCATATAGAGGTTATATCCCGACACCTTCTGCAGGCCAGGTAAAAAAACAAAATAGCATTCCGGTCCTTGTCCTTTCGCTCATTATTCTTGGTGGTTTTGGAATTGGGATCTACTATGCTTTCCGAAATAAAGAAAAGAATTCCATTAGCCATACTGAAGAAGTTAAAGAAAATAAACCTAATCAAGTAATAGAGGAGAAGAAGGAAAATTCTCCCTCTTCTGAAAAGGGAAGCATTTTCGGCTTCTTCTCGCAGAAACACGAGCCAGCGAATTTTCCCGGAAAAGACGGGGAGCTTGCTTCTAAAATCCAATCTTCTCCTATTCTTTTTGATAAAAATGATATAAAAATTCCTCAATCCCAAAGAAGGGTCCTGGATTCTCTTACATTCCTTCTAAAAAAACATTCGGATGCTAAAGCTGTTCTTATCGGGCATGCTTCTTCCGAAGGAACTGAAGAAGTGAATCTGAAAGTGTCCCAGCTCCGAGCGGAGATGGTCAGGGATTATTTATTGGGAAACGGTTTGGAAACTTCTCGTTTCATTTTGGAAGCGAAAGGTTCCCAAGTGGTTTCTTCTCCCGAAGGAAAGGGACAAAGTCAGGAAAAAAACAGACGAGTGGATATCCAAATCGTCAAGTGAAGGGGAGTTATCTCCCTTTTCTTCTCTCTTCCAATTCCTGGTAGGAACTCCAGACCTTTTTCACCATTCTCCGTCTAATCTAATAGTAAACGGATATTCCGTATTCTTAAAATTGTCCTTTTGGCGGAAAAATCCTATACAAGCACCCCGACCCTAAGAGACGATGAAACCATCATCGGAGATGACAATGGCATTTGATATAGATATGATTCGTGCCCGGTATGAAAAACTCGGGAACCTGGTTAAAAAAGCTAGAGAAGTAGTCGGTAGACCTCTCACTCTGACCGAAAAAATTCTTTATTCTCACCTTTGGGAAGGAACTCCTTCCTCCAATTTTGAAAGAGGAAAATCTTACGTTGATTTTGCCCCGGACCGCGTTGCAATGCAAGACGCAACTGCACAGATGGCCTTATTACAATTCATGTCCGCAGGTAGAAGTAAGGTAGCAGTTCCTTCCACAGTACATTGTGACCACTTGATCACTGCAAAAACTGGTTCCTCTACAGACTTAGCAGCTGCCTCTACCGAGAACAAAGAGGTATATGACTTTCTTTCTTCTGTTTCTAACAAGTACGGGATCGGGTTCTGGAAACCCGGAGCTGGAATTATCCACCAAGTAGTATTAGAAAATTATGCATTCCCTGGTGGAATGATGATCGGGACTGACTCTCACACTGTGAACGCAGGTGGCTTGGGAATGGTTGCGATCGGGGTCGGTGGAGCAGATGCTTGCGACGTGATGGCAGGTCTTCCTTGGGAACTCAAATGGCCTAAGCTGATCGGAGTGAAACTAACCGGAAAACTAAACGGTTGGACTTCTGCAAAAGACGTTATCTTGAAAGTTGCGGGAATTCTGACCGTTAAAGGTGGAACAGGTGCAATCGTAGAATACTTCGGTGAAGGATCTACTTCTCTTTCCTGTACTGGAAAAGGAACGATAGCCAATATGGGTGCTGAAATCGGAGCAACTACTTCCACATTCGCTTATGATGAGTCTATGGAAAGATACCTTCGCTCCACAAATAGAGCGGAGATCGCTGATTTAGCCAACGGGGTGAAGGAACACCTTACCGCTGACCCAGAAGTATATGCAAACCCTGATAAATTTTTCGACCAAGTGATCGAGATCAATCTTTCTGAGTTGGAACCTCATTTGAATGGACCTTTCACTCCTGACTTAGCTACTCCTATTTCTAAAATGAAAGAAGAGGCTAAGAAGAATGGATGGCCTACAAAAGTAGAAGTAGGTCTGATCGGTTCTTGCACGAACTCTTCTTATGAGGATATTGCTCGCGCAGCTTCTCTTGCAAATCAGGCTGCTGAAAAATCTTTAAAGCCTAAGGCCGAGTTTACGATAACTCCTGGTTCAGAGCTAGTTCGTTTTACGATAGAGAGAGACGGATTCATTAAAGTTTTCGAAAAGATAGGAGCAAAAGTTTTTGCGAATGCTTGCGGTCCTTGTATCGGAATGTGGTCCAGGGTAGGCGCGGATAAGAAGGAGAAGAACACTATCGTTCACTCTTTCAACCGTAACTTCCAATCTAGGAACGATGGAAACCCGAACACTTTTGCGTTTGTAGGTTCTCCTGAGCTTGTAACTGCGTTAGCGATTGCGGGAGATCTGACTTTTGATCCGAATAATGATACTCTTACCAATGAAAAAGGGGAGAAGGTAAAATTAGATCCTCCAAATGGTGACGAACTTCCTAAAAAAGGATTCGATGTAGAAGATGCCGGTTACCAAGCTCCAGCTGCTGATGGTTCTGGTGTGCAAGTGGTTGTGGATCCTAAATCTAATCGCCTTCAATTATTAGCTCCTTTCATAAAATGGGAAGGAACAGATCTAAAAGGATTGAACCTTCTAATCAAAGTGAAAGGAAAATGTACAACTGACCATATCTCTATGGCGGGTCCTTGGTTGAAATTCAGAGGACATTTGGACAATATTTCTAATAACCTTTTGATCGGAGCTACAAACATCTTCAACGAGAAGATCAATAGTGTGAAGAACCAATTAGATGGATCTTACGACGAGGTCCCTAAAGTTCAACGTCAGTACAAAGCGCAAGGGATCGGTTCCATAGTAATCGGAGACGAAAACTACGGAGAAGGTTCTTCCAGAGAACATGCTGCTATGGAGCCACGGTTCTTAGGAGTGAGAGCGGTTCTTGTAAAATCATTTGCTCGTATCCATGAAACAAACTTGAAAAAGCAAGGTATGCTTGCTTTAACATTTGCGGATAAAGCTGATTACGATAAAATCAAAGAAGACGATAAGATCGATATTATCGGACTTACTGGTTTTAAAGAAGGAACTCCTCTTACTTTAGCTTTACATCATAAAGATGGAAGTACGGACGAATTTAAAGTAAATCACACTTACAATGCTCAGCAGATTGAATGGTTTAAGGCGGGAAGCGCTTTGAATTTGATCGGTGGCAAAAAGTAAAACTTTGCTGAAAAAAGCCGAGGCCTAAATACCGGTCTCGGCTTTTTTATTTGGAGTCCGGTTTTAGACCCTTCTGTAAAATTCTCACCATTTCTTTGATAGTAGCTTTGATTTCCGATTCTGGAATCTTATAAACTACTTGAGCCATAAATCCTAACGCGAAAGTTAAAGAAGAAATTCCGAATGCAACCGACTTTAGATCTGCCTTAGGGTCGATCTCTCCTCCTTTCTTAAATTTCTCCAACTCATGGATCATTTCAGGAAGAGCTTTTGTGTAAATTTTGGTTTGGATAATTCTACTAACGTCCGGATCTAAGATGATCCTACTGACTGCAACTTTCATGAAGTCTGAATAATGTTTGAAATCGGAACATCTTTCCGTTATGGACTCGACCAATGCCTCATCCAAATGAAGTTGTTTGGTCTCTTCTTCTTTTTTTCCTGTATCAGAATCGCCGAGGTCATCTGTTCGAGTTAGGATCGCTTCTAAGAGTCCCTTCTTCCCACCGAAGTAACGCATAATGAGAGCCTCGTTGGCACCAGCAGTTTTGGCGATATCCTTAGTGGTCGCCGCGTCATATCCTTTTTTGGCAAAAACTTGTATCCCTGCCTTCATTAAGGCGGTCTCGGTTGCCTTTCGGTCTCTTTTTTTAGGGCCTTTATTAGAACCGTGAGCACCTGCTTTGGATGCCTTAGTTTTTTTGACCTTCTTTTTAGGGGTTCGAACCATCTAACTGCCTATATGGGATGTATCCCGACCTTCGACTAATCAGCCAAGCGCATTTTTACTTTTTAGATCCACTTTACTCTTGCTTGTTCCGTTTATTTTTACAATATGGTGATAAGTAAGTGAATGATTACATGCAAGGTTTTTGATCTTTTCGGATCGAGATCTCGCAAAAAAGGGAACCTTCTTCAAATATATGGTTTGGAATTCGTTTTTAAAAAAAAACTTAAATGGAGATAGAATATTCGTTTCTCTGCTCATTTTGTTAAACGTATTCCTTCTTCTTCCCGGATCAGGAGGAAATGCTATCTTAACCCAAGGGGACGAAGCGATGCATATCGCGACGATCCGAGAAAGTTTAGCTTCTTCTTCCTATCTTTTCCCTAAATTCGAAGGCGTTTTAAATCTCTACAAGCCGCCCGCGCTATTTTGGCTTGGAATTTTTTCGGACAACCTTTTTGGTGTCAGCTTTTTTGCGGAAAGATTTCCTTCTTTTCTACTTTTTTTCGGATCCTCTGTTCTAATTTACTTAGGGATTCGAAGGGCAGCTGGGAGTTCTAAGCTAGCGTTCACAATTTCGATAGCTTATACTCTGACCTTGGGAGTTTTCAAATTTTCTCGTTTGGTGATGATGGAGTCTTTATTGACCTTTTTCATTATCTTAGTCTCTGTCACGATCTTAGAATTCAGGCTTTCTAAAAATCGGATCTGGCTATTTGTCGGTGGCTTCTTTTCTGGAATTGCTATTCTAATCAAAGGTCCTGTTTTCCAAGTATATAGCGGGATTATATTAGGATCTTATTCTGTAATCGGAATTTTCCTTCTTCACTCAAATGGGGGATGGGCAGGCAAAAAAAGAATAGGGAAGGAACTCCTCTCTCATCTCATCTTCCATTCTTCTTCATTGATTGTTCCAATAATTTGGATATTGATCCTTCTATCTTATTCAGAACTAGGAAAAGAATTCCTAACGATCTTTCTATTCACAGAAAATCTTGGAAAATTCTCGGCGGCCACTGCCAACCAATCTGAGTGGATCATACCGATTGGATTCTTACTATATAGTTTCCCTTTTAGTTTGGCGGTTTTTTCCGGATTCTATTCTAAATTATTTCAAAAACCAAAATCGCTAAGAGAAATAGTCGGGAGTTCCTACCTTTGGGCAATCATTGCGATCTGTTTAGTCCATTTGGCACCGAACCGTAAGGATTTTTACTACCTTCTTCCCTTAACCCCATTGGCTTTTTTGGGAATCGGATTATTCTTCATTCGAAAAAAGGAAGTTCAATCCGCAAAACTTCTATCTTTGAACTATTTCTTCTGCTTCGGAATCAGCGCGTTAATCCTGGCTGCAATGTGGGGTTTCGAAATTCTTCTGGGCCAAAATATTTGGGCGGAATTGATATTCAGTGCATTCTTACTTTTAATTTTTATATGGGGAAGAAAGATCCGAGTCCAAGGGGCAGGAGTTCCTTCCACCACCGCATTGAACCTTGTACTTGCAGCTGGTTTACTCTCTTATATCCAATTTTCCATTCTTCCCAGAGTGAACCTAAGCGAGGTTCCGGAGAACGGACCATTCATTCATGCAAAACAGATCTGTATAGTTTCTGAAAATCCTTGGACTGCTCTTACTTTTAGGAATGCACTTCCTGGCGCGGAGATCATACACTCCGTTCCGGGTGCAGATCGAAATTGTGTAGATGGAACTAGATATCTGGTATTTTTCCAGGAGCTGATCCCGATTCCAGCAGGATATCAACTTCTTCAGACGCAAACCGTTTGGAAAAGAGATGTTACCCTGAAGGAACTCCTGAGCCCAACTCAGGGAAAAGAATACGTATATTTTTATGAGCCTTCTCGGAATAAGAATTCCGAATTGGAGAGTCAATGAGCCGAATCCTTTTTAGAAAAATTTTTCCTTATCTTCCCATTTTCGTTTTGGGTTTGGCCGTGGGCACGTTTATCGCCTTCAAATATTCCAGAGGAACTGTAGTCCAGTCCGGAATGGAGTGGGAAGGGAAAGAGATTTGCCTGGATTATTGTGATAATCTTGCGAAATGTACTAAGAAAGAATATCCCCAAACTTCTGAGGACCAATTGTATAAGGTGGAAAATTCCTGCCTAAGAGGTTGCAGGAAACATTTCGACAAGATGCAGGTATGTCTCCAACCGGAAAAGATGGCAAGCTGTTCTGAATTAACTTCTTGTTTGTTCGGAGAATTAAAAAAGTATTATTAAAATTTTCTTAATACTCTCCCTTCCAGAAACGATTTACTTTTTTTACATAATCTTTCGTTTCCTTGTAAGGAGGAATTCCGTCGTACTTTTGAACGGCACCCGGCCCTGCATTATAAGCTGCGATTGCCATATCCGGATTTCCGAACTTCTTCATCATATCCGCAAGAAATTTGGTCCCACCTGCGATATTTTCTTCCGGATCAAAGGGATTCTCCACGCCTAAAATATCCGCAGTACCAGGCATAAGCTGCATTAAACCGATCGCTCCTTTAGAAGAAACTGCATTCGGTTTAAAATTTGACTCCGCCTTGATCACCGATTTGACCAGATTCGGATCTAAATGATTTTTGTAAGATTCCCTTTCTATAATACTGCTTAGATCTTTAGGAGTTGGGTCGTTCTCCTGGGAGAAGATTCCCTTCATTTTGGAGTCCAACTCTTGGGAGAATTCTGACTCTATCTTTTTAGGTGTAGGATCTCCTTCCTGGGCTGGAGACTTCGGCTGAAATCTCTCTGTAATTCCCTGGATTTCCTCCATTCTGGAAACAATTCTGCGATACGATTCTAGATCATCTAACTTCATACAGACCTGCTGGAGTTCCTACCTAAGCCGAAATGGCTAATCTTCACTCCCTTATTATGTCTCTCGGCCGAAATCATTTGCACGTTTAGTCTTTTTTGCAGGTTTTAGAAAGGAAATCCAAGGGTTTCTTGAAAAAACCCGGCGCCTAAGAACGATAGACCGCGTGATAGAAATAGAGATAGTCACAACTCCGAGGCTCACAGCCTTTCCTATATTTCTCGCCTTTAGCCGAGGATACTTTGAAGAAGAAGACGTACTTGTTAGAGTACGTGCTCTCAAAAGTTACGAGGCAGTTCTTGCTCATTTGAGAGAAGGTAGGGCAGAAGCAGGAGAAATTCCTTTCACCGCATGGGCTCACCAGCAACTCAAAAAAACTTCCCCTCATTGGACTTTTTATAGAGGGATCATTTTATCTTGTTTGGTGCATGGATTTTATTCCGCATCTTATATGGAAGCGGAGTCCATTAGAGATTCTTATCATAGTTTTTTACCGATCTTACATCCTTATTCCTTGGACAGATTCGTCGCAGAAGAATTTTTTCGTTCAGAAAACTATCATCGTAGAAAGCCGGTACCTTATCTTACTACAAGGCCTACATTACTTGCTCATGAATTCATTCGTGCGGAGTGTTTGGGGGCTGCTGCCTCACTCCAAGAGTATCCATTTTTTGGGGAGAAGGGTTACTGCCTCACTGTAGAAAACGAAATCCCACCTTATTATTTACCTACGAATATGCTCGTATTCACGGGAAGGTTCGCTTCTAAATTTCCGGAAGAGGCAAATAGAGTTTCCAGAGCGATCAAAAAGGCGATGGAAGATCTGGCAAACAATGTGGCATACGAAGGAGATTCTTTTGTGGCCGATTGGGTTGGTCCTTGTCCTTGGAAACCAGGAGAACTAGACGGATTTTATAGAAGACCCGTCCCTGAACTTGGAAAAATTTTATCCGGAATGCCTTCCTTGGAAGATGTACGTTTTGTGATGGAAATGTACGGAAAAACTTTCCCAGGTTTGGATGGGGGGAAAAAGATTTTAGAAAATCTAGCTCATTCGGTAGCAGATAATCCCTTTCCTAAATTTCCTTCTTCGATTAAACAAACTAATTCCAAACTTTATAATGGATATTATTCCAACGGAAAATCCAAGTTTGGGAATATAGTAAAGGATATCTCCCCGCTCAGAAGTTTAGTTTCTGAGATGAAAGAATTGGCCCTTTCTCTCTTTTTAGGAAGAAGAGAAGTTTCCCTGGATACACAACTTCCTAAAAGCCCTTACCTTTTTATACGTTCCACTGTGAATGCAATATTAGATTATTTGAATCAAGAGATCCGGGATATCGAGGAGAAGAATAAAAGGCTTTCCGAGGACAATTACCTCTTGGAAACCAGATTGGATATAAGTGATCTAAAACGACAAACTACAGAAGAAAGATATCGGTATATGTTCGAGTTTGCAACGGATGCAATGATCATTGTAAACGCAGATACGAGAATGATCGTAGATGCAAACAGAAGATTCAGAGAAGTTTCAGGATACCAAACTTCAGAGATCAAAAATATCCGCCTTGCAAGGGTACTTCCCGATATTCTGGAACAAACAGAATTAAAATCTCCCGGAGGAAAGGACCAAAACATGACTTTCATTCCGGAAGCGGGCTTGATCCTAAAAGACGGTACTAAATTTTCGGTGGGCCTGAGTGTTACCGGTTTCAGCGCGGAGACAAAAAGATTCTATCAGATCCAAGTAAATGATAACGCATTAATTTTAGAGTCAGAGAAGATCAAACATGAGTTCATATCCAATATATCTCATGAACTTAGATCTCCAATGACGAATATCCAAGGATATTTCGATCTTCTATTCACAAATGATCAACTTTCTTTGGACAAAGACCAAAAGGAAATGACAGATGTGATCCGCAAAAATGTTAGAAGGTTGAATTTCCTAATCGATAACCTTCTACAATTGGAAAAGAAAGATTCGCAAACTTCAGAGGAGATGTATGAGGTCTTTGATCCGCTAACCGTGATTGAAGAAGTCCTTTATATCAATTCTCCTTCTGCATCTGAAAGCGGGCTGACAGTGACTACGAATCTTTCTGAAAATCTAAAACTAAAAGGAGTGAGATTCGAGTTCTCTCAGATCATTACGAATTTTTTCGTGAACGCGATAAAATATACTGAGAAAGGTGGGATCGACGTCTCTCTTAAAAAAATCGCGGATAAAAAAGTAGAGGTCCGATTTACGGACACTGGGATCGGCATAGATCCTAAATATAAAGAACTGATCTTCGAAAGATTTTTTAGAATACCGGATCAAAGGAACAGAACTGTGGGCGGTACTGGACTCGGACTTTCTATCAGTCGAACTTTAATCAATAAAATGGGAGGAGAAGTCATCGTAGAGCCGAACCAAAAGGGTGGCAGCATTTTTAAGGTGATTTTACCTTTGTATTCTGAATGAATCAAAAAAGAACGTATCTAATTTTATCTATACTCATCATTTCCTTGATTGGAATTTTTTATCTTCTATTTCCGGGAACTCCTACACCGGAAAACACAAGTTACCAAGGTGGGCTTTCCGAAGAGACTTTAACTAGACAAGAAAGCTCTTTATTCGAAGGAGGATCCTTCTTAGATTTTTCAGGACATGTAGAAGAGACAGCCCCTGGACCGGTTGCAGTTAGTGCAGAACCTGGTTCTAAACCTAGTAGAACAAAATCTTACCTAGAAAGTTTAAGTCCGGAAGAAAGAGCTAAATTATATGAACAAATGTATGAAAAGTTCAAACCTCTTACCGAAAAATTCCCGAATAATTCTCTTATTCCTAGAAAACTTTCGGAAGAAGAAATAGCTAAGAAAAAAGAGAATGAAGATCATTATTATAGAGTACAAAGAGAAATATTAGAAAGAAAGGATGTGCCTAAAGAAGAAATGTCATTCTATCTAAATACAAAACTCAAAAGATCCGACGATATGTTAGAGATCCTGAAATATGGAATGGAGAATTATCAAAAATTAGTGGGAGAAAATCCTAAATCTGCCAATCTAGAATATGAGAAACTTCTAAAGGAAAGATTGGATGGGATTTCTAAGAGTAGGGAAGAAGTGATCTCTGCCCAAAAGGGAAATTGATCTTAAGGACTTTTACGTTTTCTTTTAGTACTTCTTTTGTTCTGAGGAACTTTTGTCTTCTTGGCAGCAGGTTTTTTGGCCGAAGGCAATTTCATTTTGTTTAGGGTATGAATTAGATTTACAAGCTCATCCGGATTCAAAACGGAAAGAATAGAAATTACCTTTTGAAAGCCTACCTGCTGTAAAAGATTTACAGCATTTTTAGTTCCTAAACCTTTTAATAAAGCTGGAATTTCCGAGATAGATCTTTTACGGATCCATTCGGCACATTCTTCTGGAGTTAAGGCTTTGGTTAAAGGAACAAAATCTTTTACCGGCAATGCTTTTGTCAGTTCTAGAAAAGAATCTATACCTATTGCATTCAAATAAGAGATAGAAGAATCAGGTCCGATATTCGTTAAAATTTCTACGATTGTTTTAGAACCTATCGTATGATTGATCTTAGAAACATCTAAAGGAGAAATGGACTCGGCTAAAAATTTAAGATCTTTTAGGCCTAGATGTTTTACATAATATACCAGATCGGACGGAACTGTGTTCTGGATCAAGTCCACAAGAGTTGTTTCTTGGATGGATTGTAAAAGAGTTACAATTTCCTGTTCACTCAGATTTTGGCTTAAGAATAAAAGTTTTTTATGATCCACCTTTTCCGAAATGGAAAACAACGCCTCATAACCTAGGTTACGGAATAACTGAAAGGATTTTTGAGGTCCTAGTTTATCCAGGTATTCTAATGCGTTTTGGATGGTGGAAATTACCTTCTTCATCCCAAAATATCCGAGAGTAGATCCAGAACCAAAGGAGAAAGTGATCTTTTAGAGTGGACCTTTCTAATATTAGACGCTGCATCTTCTGAAATTTTGCCGATCCAAAGATCCAATTCAGGTTCGGAAAGCCCGATAAACTCTTTCAAAGTTTCTTTTCTATAATGATTGAGTAATGTGTCTCTGCTTACGGAGTATAAATTCTCCATGGCTCCACGGACTTTTTCATCGCTCGCGATCGCTCTTCTGATCCTATCCGTTCCCGCGCCGAATCTGGAAGTTTCTAATCTTCCCAGATCATTAAAACCTGTTTGAAAAAGAATTTTCAAAGTGTTCCGGATTACAGCTTGGATCTCTTGAGTTCCGGAACCTATGGAAACAAAGTCAGCGATCCTTTCAGTAAAAGTAGGTAATAAAGAAGATAAGAATTGAGATATCTGTTTTTCTAAACCTGCTGCTTGGAAAACTCCATGCAATGGATTTATTTTTTTATGAAATTCATTTAGCACCTTCTCCAAACCTTGGGAGAAGATTGCCTGAACTTCAGGCTGATTTAAAATCCCTAGGATCAGATTTTTAGAAGGAGCAGCTTGGGTTCCCGCAATAAATTCCACAATAGAATCCATAGACTCTTCCGAAAGAAATTCATCTGCAGAAGTGTAGGGGAACGCTTTCTCGATCGGAAATTCTTCGGCTAAAACTTTTAGTTTTTCTTCTGGAAGACGGATGAGTCCCAACACAGAAGGAGATATGGAAAGATCTTCGGGAAAGATTTCCTCTAAGCTGGATCCAAACAAAAAATGTAAACTTTTACGTATGCTGTTTTCTAAAACTCCGGGTTTGGTGATCCAGTTCTCAACCCTAGTTTTACGGGAAACAAATCTTTTCCAAAATGACAAATATTACTCCTCAGGCGCCCATCGTCGACCAAACCGTATCCAATTTAGGAAGATGGTACGTGAGTTGGTTTTTGTGATATAAGACCAGATTTTTCTTCTTTAAATTATGAAGATCTTTCGGGATCTGAAACAATTTTTCCAAGAAAACTATATCGTTTCCTTCTAATTTTAGGAACCCGCCTTTTTTGGCTTTCTCTAAAAAAGAATCGAATGCATGTTTTAGTGCATCCGTTTTGAATTTTTCAGAAATATAAATTTCAGGATGAGAATTTGTAATCTTCTCCGCTAACGATGTGAGAAGTGAGAATAATTTTTCCTTACTTTCTTTCGCTTTCCCTTCGAATTTTAAAATCATATAAGAAGCTAAATTCCCTGCGGTGATCGTATATCCGCTTCCTAATTTTTCTTTAACGATTCCGGTAACTTGGTCGGCGTCTGCATTTTCCGGAATGGGGAATTGTTCTCCATAACCTATATGAAGTTCTGACTTTTTAGAAGAGAAATAATCATAAGTCAAAGTGAAGGATGTAAAATTCAAATTTTTGAATTTAGTTCTGAGAAAATAGACTCCTTTTTTGACCTGAGCCATATATCCGTCTTGGTTAAAAACCCCTTCCGGAAATAAGAAAAGATTTCTTCCCTCTGAGATCCTGTCGGAAAGATAACCCCATTCTTGGTCTACCATATCTCTCAAAAGACCTTTTTTCAGAAGTTCCCTTGCATTATCCCTGAACGGTCTTTTGATAGGAACACAGCCGATATAATCTAAATATTTAGGGATCATTCCTGATTTATCTATGAGTAAGAAAAAAAGTTTGAGAAGTCCTTTCGGTTTGAATTCCTTCACTAAAAAATCTTTTCCTAATATATCTTCTCTAGCAGGGATCGCGAATTTAATAGATGGATGAATATGAGGGTAAACTGCTGCAAGAGCCGGAACATCCCCTTCCCAAACATGGTTTGCCATTAGAATGGAAGGATAGGGGGCTTCTAAAATTCTATTAGGATTACTTGCTGGAAAATGTTCTTCGAATCCATCGAATAGTATTCTTCTTGCTTTGAATACTATCCTGATCAAAAAACTATAAGTTTTGGTAGTGTATACAGGCTGAACTTGTTTTGGAGTTTCTTTTTCTGTAATCGGATCCATCCAGTTCCTCTTCTCTTTTTATTCCGCTATTTTTTTAGGGACCGACTCGCTGATCCGAGTGGTGACTTCGTAATTAATCGTATAAGTCCAGTTTGCATGATCATCTGCGGAGATTTCTTCTTCTCTATCTTTACCTAAGATAGTGACCACGTCTCCGATCTCCGCATCATGGATATGTGTGATATCCAACATTGTCATATTCATGCAGATCCGTCCTAGGATCTTTGCTCTTTTTCCTTTTACGAGCATGACTCCATTATTGGAAAGTTTACGGTCTAATCCTTCGTAATAGCCGACTGGTACGACTGCAATCCTTGTAGGAGCACTTGTTTGGTAGGTAGAGCCATAACCTACAAAACTATCTTCCGGAACAGTTTTGATATGAACAATTCTTGTTTTCCAAGAAAGAACCGGAGAAAGATTAAAATCTTTTTTACCGCTTAGGTGCAAAGAAAGTCTAGTCTGCAAACTCGGCCAAAGACCGTAAAGAGAGATCCCAACACGAACTAGATCATAATGCGCTTCCGGAAATAACATAGTAGACGCAGAAGCACATGCATGTTTCACTAAATTTTTGAATCCGAATTTTTCTGCGAGAAGGATAGCTTCCGAAAACGACTTCATTTGTTCTTTGGAATACTTTTGCTCTAATACATCTTCTGTACTTGCGAAATGAGTAGCGATCCCATCTAATCTCAAACCTTCTGATTTTATTTCGGAAAATGTTCTTTCTAGATCCGCACCGAAAAAACCCAAGCGAGCCATTCCAGTATCCACCTTCAAATGGATCTGAGGAGAAGGTTTACAATTTGTTAAAATTCTTACTTCTTCCGTGCGAGAAACTATGATCCAAAAATTCGGATCTGAAACTTCCGAGGTCCTTTCTGCAAGCCCCGGAACTTCTCCCATGATCAAGATCTTAAACTCAGGATATTTTGCGCGGAGAAGTTTTGCTTCTTCCAAGGAATTGACCCCGAAAAGATCTGCTCCTGCCTTGTGAGCAAGTTCGGCAGTTTCTAAAAGTCCATGACCATATGCGTTTGATTTGATGACTGCAGTGAGTAAGGTCTTAGGGGAAAGAAGAGCGCGAAAATTTTTCAGGTTCGCTGAGATCGCTGCTCTGGAAAGTTCTATCCAAGTTCTGTCTTTCATTCTTTGAAATTAGCGTAGGAACTCTAGTCATGAGCCCCTTTTACGGCCAGCCTGTCATTCGGATTTTTCCTTTCGACCGGAAGGAAAAAAGGGTTTCCCGAGTGGGGAAATACAAACAGACTGCCCGGGAAACGGCTAAACAAATCCTCAGGATCCCCGGATGAAACAATATAAAGTAGTACAAACTTTCCCAGTTCCCCTCCAAGATCTACTCAGAGCGAGAGAAGATAGATACAAATATTTAGATAGATTCCCGGAATTGAAAAACGTGGAATTATTGGAGGAAAGAAAAGAGGGAAACAAAGTTTACCAAAAAAGAAAGGTAAAGTTAGCCGAATCCCTGCCAAAGGTGCTTGCTACACTTCTTTCAGATCCTTCTCTTCTGGAAGATTCCGTATTTGATATCTCTACAAACACCCACGAGTTTACGATCGCTCCTCCAGGAAACGATTCAATCGTCACCATCAAAGGATTCTCCGTATACAAGGAGATCAGCCCTCTTGAATCGGAGAGAAGTTACGAAGTAAAAGTAAGCTCCGGAGTCTTCTTAATGGGTTCTGTGATCGAAACTGTGATCGAAGAGATCCACAGACATTCTTTAGAGAAGGACAAGAACTCCATCTCCGAATTCCTGAAAAAGGGAGATTGAATTAATTTCTTGGTTCACGCAAAGCCGCAAAGGTTAAAAGAGCTTTTTTGTTAACTTCTGCAAGGATCTTCTATTCTTAGCGCCTTTGCGTGCGCAACTTACCTAAGCTTCTTAAATCAATTTTGTCAAAGTTATTACAAATCTAAATCCGATTCGTTCGGTAATCCAGGTTTGAGCAGAAGAAGTTCTTCTCCTAAATTAAAAATCCCCCAAGCGGTCCCCGATGCCTCCAAGTTTGGCAATATCTCCGAGAATCTGTCATCAGAGAGGATGGTTTCGTAATCAGGATCTTCTTCTTCCAATCGCAAGATACTCCATCCTAAAGAATTTAATTCCTCTAGGAGTGTGGTAGTTACGCCACAGTCTCCGCAAGATTTAGGAGTTAAGATAAGTATGATCCCTTTTTTTTCATTCTTCTCTGCGCTCGCGATCGCTTCCTGTTTGGAATGAAAAACAAAAGAAGAAGTTTTTAAGAAGTCAAACTTCTCTCTGTTAATGTAAATCAGCGTACTTAAAATAACCCAAAAAACCCCGAAAAAGCTCAAAAGGACCCATTTTTGAATTCGTATATTTTTGATGTTCATACTCCTCGTGTGATTTATTCACGCTAGTCGTCAGAAAATTCTGATCTTATATCTTTGTAGGATCTTCCGATCTTAGAAAAAGCTGCACAGAAAAAATAAATATAAATTTACGTAGAGAGTTGACAAAAAAACATAGTCATACGCATGCTCGGTTACTAACCAGAATCGGTTCGGAGGTGTCAGGCAGTAGATGAACGCATTGGGAAAGCACGTAATTGCAGAGTTTTATGAGTGTGATTACGAGACCATCAACAATCACGAATTGGTAGAAGATATCATGTTGAAGGCAGTCGACCTCTCCGGTGCCACCACAGTTAAATCTGTTTTTCATAGATTTAGCCCGTTTGGTGTGAGCGGTGTGGTTGTCGTGAGCGAATCCCATTTCGCCATACATACCTGGCCCGAATACGGTTATTGTGCGATCGACGTCTTCACTTGCGGAGACCTAATCGACAATCAGGCAGCTTTGGAATATCTCAAGGAACGCTTCGGCTCAAAGAGCATCTCCGTAGTGGAAATGAAGCGCGGTTTGTTGAAACTTGGCGTAGACCTACCTCACAAACCAGTTGGGAAATAAGTATCTTCTCTCCGGCAGAGCCGGAAACACCCTAATTGATAAAGACGAGTTCCCCTCTCCGGGAGGAAAGGGCGGCTACACTTATTTTCAAACTTTAAGGAGAGGTATCAGAGTATGAGCCTAAAGATCCAAGACCAACTTAAAATAGTTAATCGTTTTTCTTATCTAAGAAACAGTATCGAAATCGCTACTACCGACAAAGGCGAAGCTTTCCTTTTCACTAAGGAAACTATCTCTGCGGGAGAGGTTGTAGCAGTTTGGGGAGGAAAAGCAGTTCATAAGAATGAACTCGCAGGACTTTCCGGACTTTCTTCTCCTCATAGAGTGCATAAGGACTTCTACTTAGTTTCTCCTTTGCATGATGATGGAATTGATTCTGTTCATTATATCCGCCAATCTGCGGATGCAAACTGCGGTTTCCAAGGTGATATTACTTTGGTTGCACTTCGTGATATCGAAGCTGGCCAAGAGATTACTTATCATCCTGCGATGAAAAACCCGGAACTTGCATGGGCTCGCAATGAAGAGGCCGAGATCGTTCGCAAACGTTTCAACGGAAGTTTCCCTACTTATATCCAATCCAAGATCGAATCTGATCCTGAATTGAAAGTATACGAACCTTTCAAAGACGGAGCTTGGGGACTTCTAACCTCCATCGATCTAGAAAACTGTGATGCAGCTCTTATCCGTGATGCAGATGCAATTAAACAATACGTTGTGGAACTATGTGATTTGATCGAAATGAAACGTTTCGGTGAGACCCAAGTAGTTTACTTCGGAGAAGACGATCGTGTGGCTGGGTATTCCATGGTGCAGTTGATCGAGACTTCTTGTATCTCCGCTCACTTCGCAAACGATACCAATACTTCTTATATCGATATCTTCTCTTGTAAAGGATACGATCCTAAAGTTGCGGCTGAGTTTACTCGCAAATTTTTCAAAGGCGCTGCAATGCGTCTTACAGTAACAAACCGCTTCTAAGAGGTCATATTGGAACTTTGGCTGGACGAGACCCTCGAGTTACCTAACGGAAGGGCTCTCAAGATTAGAGTGAAGGAGTTCTTACATTCTCGTAAGACTCCTTTCCAAAAAATAGACGTATTCGAATCTCAAAGTTTCGGCAGAATGTTCACTCTGGACGGAGTGGTCATGATGACCGAGGCGGACGAGTTCGCGTATCATGAAATGATCGCTCACGTTCCTATGATGAGCCATCCGAATCCTGAAAAGGTTTTAGTGATTGGTGGTGGGGACGGAGGAACCGTTCGTGAGATCCTAAAACACCCTTCCGTAAAAGAAGTACATCTTTGCGAGATAGACAAGGGAGTTGTAGACGTTTGTTACGAGTATTTCCCTGAGATCGCAAATGCGATGAAAGACCCAAGAGTGGTTCACGCATACGAAGACGGCGCAAAATACGTTCAGGATTATAAAGAATATTTCGACGTGATCTGCGTGGACTCTTCTGATCCTGTAGGCCCTGCAGAAGTTTTATTCAAAAGACCTTTCTATGAGACAATGGCTGCTTCCTTGAAACAAGGCGGTATCTGTACAAGTCAGGCGGAAAGTTTTTACTATCACGGAAAGATAATTAAGGAATTATTCCAATTCATTCCTCAGGTGTTCGATCATTGCGGGTATTACTTCACAGTGGTTCCAACTTATCCTTCTGGAATTATAGGATTCACTTACTGCTCTAAAGGACCAGATCCTTATAAGGTTCAACCGGATCCGAACCGTGTTCCTAAAGGATTAAAATATTACTCTGCCGAGATCCATAAGGCTGCGTTTACTCTTCCTCCTTTTGCGCAAGAGTACATCGTAAGAAAATAATGGATTTTTATTCCAAATTCGTAAAAAGAAGGGAGAACTTAAACTCCCTTCTTTGCGTTGGAATCGATCCTGATGTTTCTAAACTTCCTCCTTCCTTAGAAAAATTCCCAGACAAACTATACGTATTCTCCAAAGAGATCGTGGATGCTACTGCGGAATATGCAGTAGCGTACAAACCGAATATCGCATTCTTCGAGGCATTCGGTTCCAAAGGGATTGAACAGTTCGAAAAACTGATCTCTCATATCAAAACAAATCATCCTGAGATCCCAATCGTTGCTGATGCAAAAAGGGGAGACTTAGATAATACTGCAAGACAGTACGCTAAATTTTTCTTTAAGGAACTCGGTGTAGATTCTCTCACTCTTTCCCCATACATGGGATCGGATACGATCAAACCGTTTATAGAAGACGACTCTAAGATGGTGTTTTTACTCTGTTTGACTTCCAACCCGGATTCTGCCGAACTCCAACAAAAAACATTCTCCGAAACTGGTAGGACGCTTTACAGAGAAGTTGCAGCTTTGAGCGAAAAATTCCCAGCTAAGAATGTGGGTCTTGTTGTAGGAGCCACTCATCCAAAAGAATTATTAGAAATTCGTAAAGCTCATCCGGATCGTATCTTTTTGATCCCAGGTTATGGGGCTCAAGGTGCTTCTCTAGAAGAAGTGATCTCTGTCTGCGGAAAAAATTCCCTGATCAATTCTTCTAGAAGTATCATTTTCTCTTCTTCCAGGGCTGATTTTGCGGAAGCAGCGGGAAAAGCAGCAGCTTCTATCTCTGAACAGATGAGAAAGCTGCTAGCTTAAATTCCCTATCGGAAAGCGAAAGCCTCTAATTTGTCAGCTCTTGCACTTTCTGTCGGAGATCCATCTTTAGATTCGATTGTTCCTAAATAAGAACCTATCCCAAACCAAGCACTATAATCTTGGTAAGCCAGATCTGTTCCGGAAATATATCTATGAATATTAGAAACTTCCGCTTCTAAAAATACGAAGGCTCTTTCAAAATTTGTCCTTAGGCCTAATCTTCCAAAACTGCGATAAGATTTAGCATCTGAACTTCCTATTCCAACTCCTACCGAAACATAAGGATCTAAGGTTTTACCCGGACGTAAATGTAATGTGGGTCCTATGTCCAAGAAGTTCATCTTCACAAACTCACCTTTGTCTGTTGCTTTGCCAAAGTTCAGATATTGGAAATAAGAGATGGGTTGTCCCTCCGAAAAGATCAGAGCGATATTCTTATCCAACTCTTCCATTTTTTTAATGGAGTAATTTGCATTTGTAGCTCCCAATTCAAAACCAAAATAACGTGGATTATACTCCGCAGAGATACGATATGCAGAACTGGTTCCGTAATCGTAATTTTCGTTTCGGACTTCTCCTCTTCCTGCCCCCAATTTTAATGTCCAGGATGTATTTTGACTTACATCTGTCGAAGTATCCTTTGCCATGATCTGTATTGCTGGAATACAGATAGCAATCCCTAAAAGTAAATTTTTCATTTGATCGTCGCCGCCTAATATTTGTTAAACGATTTTGATCCTTTTGGGGTATAAATAGGTTCCCTGCAAAATTTTTTTTGCTAGTATGGAATAATCTTATTGCGAATTTATATTATACGAGAGGTAGACCAATCGGATAAGGATAACGGTTCCTTCTCATGTGGAAAATATTAGGGAATTTTTTTAAACAAAGAACTTTTAGAATTATAAAATACTTCGATATGTTTGCAAATCTCTTAATCCTTTATGGATCAAATAGGGAAGTGCAAGAATCAAAAAGATAGAAGAAGATAGTAAGATCAAAGCAATCACGGAAACAATCGAATGGATCATCTTGCTGTAGGATTCGTAAGGATAACCTATTTCGTAGATCCTTCCTTCCGAATTGAAAGTGTACCAGATAATATATACCGGTTTATTCTCAGGAAGAGAAAGTGTTCTATACATTCTTTTTGAGATCGATCCTATATCGTTTCCATCCGAAGAATCGGAACGAGAAGTATTGCTTTGATCCGAACTGGAGATCAAATACAATACGTCTTTCGGAAGAATATGGCCTCTGCCCAATTTTAGATTTTCCCTTAGATTCTCTATTTCTTTCTTTCTTGCCTCGTCATAATGCCTTTCGATCAGTACAAAACTGATCCTTGCTACCACACATAATAAGATCAGGACTGTCGCTAAAGAAGCACCGACAATTTTGATCATAAAAGAAGAAGGTTCCGGAAAATAATTCAAATACAGAACTGTATATAAAAAAAGTTGTAAGCTTGTGACGGAAGTTAGTATGAGCTGAAAATTAGAAAAAGAAAGATAACCCCATCCATAAAAAGTATAAGTAAGGGAAAATAAAGCATGAAGTAAGATTGCTAACCCGAAATTTCGAGACATCCTTACGGTTCTTCCCTTCTCAAGTCTTAAGCCCGCATCGGACTCGTGTTTAAGTTCCTTTCTGATTTTAATATACTGTCTTAGGATCACGATCAAGACCCAAATAAAAGTCAAAAAATGGATGGAACCCATAGGTGCCGTGGATTCCGGTTCCTGAAATTCGAACATCTGTATACTGAAATTATAAGAAACCTCAGAGTTGATATTCTTCAATACGTAGAATAAAAACCCGAACATTCCCGCGGAGAATATGATAAATAAGGAGATCTTAGATTCTTTTTTGCTCTCTATTCCAAAAAATGAATATATAAAATACAAAAGTACTAGGTTGGAAAAGGAAGTATATAACGCGATCAGGAAGCAAGCTGGTTTAGATAGAGAAGGTAGAAATAGCGAAGTCCTGATCAAAAACCCGAAATTCAAAAATAAGACAAACAGCAAATAAGATATTAGGATCCAAGCATGTTTCGTTTTGCTTTTTAATTTGAGCAAAGAAGCAATTAAGAAGACTGTGAAAATAGTCCCTGAAATATAACCGATGGAATGGTAAGAGAACTGGAAGATGTCCATACGAAGCAAGCAGTGACGCTTGCTTCGATTGTTTTTAGGACTTTGCCGAGGTAAAACGAAAAATTACGTTATTTCCTCATAAAAGATAAGAAGGATTCTAAATCGATCTTAACGATTCTCTTCCACAGATTTGTCATCTTCTACTTTAGAAGGAGTAGGTTCTTCTTTTTTAACCTCTTCCTGTTTAGGTGCAGGTTCTTCTTCTTTCTGTTTTATGGGAGAAGTCTCCTTGTTGTCGGACGTAGAACTCGACCCGAAATAATAACCGAATCCGAAAATTCCGGAGCCTTCTCCGTAGATATACTTTTCACCTTGGAAATGTCGGTTGATAGAAGCTCCTTCCAATTCCAAAAACAAAAAGCTGCGCTCGAAATTCATCCGGATACCAAGTTTACCGTAGGCTCTTAATGTAGATTGTTTTGCACCAATGTCCGCAATCCCAAGTCCCGCTCCGATATACGGATCGAATTTAGATCCAGGACGGAAATGTAATGTGGGTCCTAAATCTAAAAATGTTTTGGAGAATGTAATCTTATCGATCATTGCGGCTGCTGCAAAATAATAACCGAAGTTATCGAAAGATGGAGCTGAGAGTATCATTGCGGAGGACATTTCGGTAGAGCGGTCCGGAGGGATGAAATAGCCGCTTCGATTTACACCAACTTCGAAACCAAAGTTCCTTGGGTTGTATTCGAATCCTGCTCTATAAGTTTCGGATCTACCGGTAAGACCGTACTGGTATTCTGCCTGTCCCGCTCCGACTCCTATTTTTGCCGTGAAAGGGGAAATTTGTGTACCTTCTCCTAGTAGGGTAAAGGGCTCTGCAAATAATGAAAAAGGAAAAATAGAGAAAATACAAACTACAAATATAGATATTAATTTTTTCAAGGTTACGCGCTCTTGTATCAAAATTGTGTTACTTTACATATCCGATGCAAGGCCTAAAGGGGTCATTTGAAATTGGATTTGTTCTGAAAAAAATCTAGGATCTGGAGAACCAAAGTTGGAACTTTCAAAACTTTTGTCGGAATTCCTACAAGCATATGCAGGTCCCGGTTTGACACTGATCTCTTTCGCGGCCGCTACCTTGCTTCCCTTCAGTTCTGAGGCAGCACTTATGGGAGCAATCTGGTCCGGACTGTCTCCAGGTGAGGCAGTGTTTTGGGCTTCGATAGGGAACTGTGCCGCTTGTGCATTCAACTATTCATTAGGCTATTGGTTCGGGAAAAAAATAGAAACTAGGATCTCTGAATCTAAAACATATTCAGGTTGGGCAGAAAGAATGTCCAGATGGGGATACTGGGCCTTAGGCTTTTCTTTTCTACCATTTATAGGAGATCCAATCACGGTGCTTTCCGGATTTTTCAGACAGAAGTTTTGGATCTTTGCTTTGGTAGTATTTTCTCTTAGGATCTTAAGGTACCTTGCTCTTGCTTACGGGTTAGGCTGAGATACTAAAAGTTGTAATATTCCGCTTATGTTTAAGGGCATCACCTTGAACAGATCTCAAATTTGTTTTTACTAAAACTACGAATTCGCTTTTAATGGCCGAGCTTTGGAAAAATTTTTCCAAACCTAAAAGGTATAAGCCAAGTCTATAAAAAAGCCTTCTTAAGACCTATCTATAAGAAGGAACCCCAACAATACGAAACCAAAAGGAAGAAGGAAGTTTTTGAAAAAGAATTCTCCCCTCAAGAAGAAGTCCCCAAAGACCTCTAACCGAAAAAAGGAAAAACTTGCAATCGTAGGTTCCGGCATTGCAGGAATGGGCTGCTCTTATTTCCTAAGAGATCACTATGATATTACCGTTTTTGAAAAAGCAAACTATGTTGGAGGTCATACAAACACGGTATTCGTACCAGAAGAAGATAAGAAGATCCCTATCGATACTGGATTTATAGTATTCAATCATGTAACTTATCCTAACTTAAAACGTTTTTTTGAAGAATTGAATGTGCCCACAAAGAAGACCAGCATGTCATTTAGTGTACAACATGTCCCTGATAATCTGGAATTTTGCGGTTCGGGATTGAATGGTCTATTTGCCCAAAGAAAGAATATATTCAATCTCCGTTTTTTACGTTTGCTCTTGAATATCAATCGATTCAACGACGAGTCTCCTAAGATATTGCAAGATCCTAAATATAGAGAATATTCTTTGCATAGATATATAAAAGAAGAGGGGTATCATCCCGATCTTTTGACATACTATCTTGTGCCGATGAGTTCTGCAGTTTGGTCTACACCGGAAGATCTGATGTTGGAGTTCCCCGCTTATTCTTTAGTTCGATTCTTCTTAAATCACGGATTTCTAGGACTGAACACTCAGCACCAATGGTATACAGTAGATGGTGGCTCTATTGAATATGTAAAAAGACTACTTTCATCTGATCGGGATCGTTTTCACACAAGTTCACCGGTATTAGGTGTGGAAACTACTCCAACTGGAAAAGCCAAACTTATATTTAAGGGGAAGAAGTCCCAAATATTCGATAAGGTCATACTTGCCTGCCATGCAGACAGTTCTTTATCAATCTTGAAAAAGCCGACATCTTTACAGAAAGAATTATTATCTCAGTTTTCTTATCAGGAGAATATTGCAACCTTACATACTGATGATTCTGTAATGCCAAATACAAGATCTACTTGGTCTTCTTGGAATTATAGAATGGATCGGATCCAAGGCAAGATCAAACCCCATACGATTTATTGGATGAACTGTTTGCAGGGAGTGTCAAAGAAGAAGGATTATTTTCTATCTATAGGAGATCCTGGGCTTGTGGATCCTAAAAAGATCTTGAAAAGGATTAATTACGAACATCCTCTTTTTCACGTCGGTTCTTTAAAAGCACAAGGAAAATTATCCGAACTGAATCGAAAGGGACCTATCTATTTTTGCGGTAGTTATTTCAGATATGGATTCCATGAGGATGCTTTCTGGTCAGCTAAAGAATTATCGGAGACCTTACTCGGAAAAAAGGTATGGGACTAAATTCCAAGATAGTCGAAGCCAGGGTCATGCATGATCGCAAGATCCCTAAACCGAATCGGTTTAATTACGGGATCTTTACATTCCAATTGGACTTGGACGAACTTGATATAGTAAACGATCGTTTATGGATGTTTGGAAATAATAAGTTTCGTGTATTTTCTTTTAAGGATAAGGATCATTTAAACTTCGGAAAAGAAGGTATAAAAGAAAATTTTTTAGAGTACTTAAGACAGGAAGGAGTCAAAGAGAAGGTAGAAAAGGTAACGCTAATCACCAACCTAAGAGTATTCGGCTATGTCTTTAATCCGGTATCATTTTATTTTGCCGAGGATAAGGACGGAAATCCAATATGTGCCGTTGCTGAGGTTGGAAATACATTTGGAGAAATGAAGTTATTCTTCCTTGGAAAAGGATCCTTCGATCAAAAAGGATTTAAAAAGAAAGAAGGGAAGTTCTTCTATGTTTCTCCATTTGTCAGTTTGGACTCAGAGTTCGAATTTTATTTAAATCCTCCCCAAGGCGGAAGGGTAAACTTAAGGATAGACGCTTTCGAAAATGGAGAAAGGGTCATGGTGACAACTTATACTGGAAAGGTTTTAGATCTAACGGATCTAAACCTAATCTGGATGTTTCTCAAATATCCTTTCGTAACTTTGAGAGTAATCGGGCTTATACATTGGCAGGCCTTTCTTCTTTACCTGAAAAAACTCCCTTTCATTCGAAAGAATGAAGGATTAGACAAACAAAGAGGATTGCACCTTGGAAGGCGATAATATTGCAAAAGTAGAACCGTTAGAAAGTGCAGGTTCCGAGATCGGGACTTTAAGTTTTTATGAAAGGATTTTTTTCTCGGCTTTATCGGGAATGCAAAAGGGATCTTTGCGTATTCTTTTTCCGGACGGTGGGCAAAGATATTTAGGAAATCCTAATTCTTCTGATCCTCCCGAGTTCCATCATGCAATCCTGCAAGTGAAAAACAGAAAGTTTTTCAAGAAGTTGGTATTGTACGGAGACCTTGGGCTTGCAGAATCCTATATGGACGGGGACTGGGACACTGACGATATTCGAGCGATCATTTGTTGGTTCTTATTAAATATAGAAAGTACACCTTCTGTTAGTGGTTCTAACAAAAATTTAATTCATCTTACATTAATGAATTTAGGGAATCGGCTTTTACATTTGTTCAGAAAAAATTCCATTCGAGGAAGTAAGAAAAATATTTCTGAACATTACGATCTAGGAAATGATTTTTATAAGAAGTTCTTAGATCCTACGATGACGTATTCTTGTGCCTATTTTTCAGATCCAACGAGATCTTTGGAAGAAGCCCAGATCGCTAAAATCGAGAATCTTTGCAAAAAATTGAAACTCAAGGCTTCCGATCATTTACTGGAAATTGGAACCGGCTGGGGCGCCTTCTCCACTTATGCAGCTAAGAATTATGGGTGCAAAGTGACTTCTTATACAATCTCGGAAGAACAATACAAATTTGCAAAAATGAAAATTTCCGACATGGGCTTGGAAGATAAGATAGAAGTCCGACTGGAAGATTATAGAAAAGTGGAAGGCTCTTACGATAAGATCGTGACCGTAGAAATGTTAGAAGCAGTAGGTCATCAGTATTTCGAGGACTTCTTTGCAATGTGTCATAGGGTTTTGAAAAAAGACGGACTGATGGCTCATCAGATTATTACCTGTCCGGATTCTAGATACGATTCTTTTAGAAAGGGAGTGGATTTTATCCAAAAACATATTTTCCCTGGATCACTTTTGCCTTCTATTGCAAGGGTCAATGAAGCGATCAATAAGACTGGTGATATGTTTCTCCACGAATTGGAAGATATAGGCAAATATTACGATCAAACTCTGATGTCTTGGCATAAGGGATTCGAAGAGAATATTTCTTCGATAAGAAGTATGGGCTATGATGAATCTTTTTTGCGTAAGTGGAGATATTATTTTTCGTATTGCGCTGCAGCCTTCCATATGAGAAATATCAGCGTGGTGCAGGTAGTATATACCAAACCGAATAATCTCGGATTGAATTCTCAGTGACAAAATTAGAAAACCAAGAATCGAAACTTTCTTTTTTAGCAAAAGCTAAAGTAAGGATCCTGGAAGAATTAAAAACCGGAACCAGTCCGGAAAAGATCGCACTATCTTTAGCAATTGGCGGGGCGATAGGTATTTTTCCTTTGATAGGGACCACTATGGCATTATGCGCCTTCTTAGGTTTTATTTTAAGACTGAATCCTGTCTCAATTCAAATTGCAAATTATGCAATGTATCCATTTCAAGTTTTTCTAATAATCCCTTTCTTGAAATTAGGAGCTTATTTATCAGGCAAGGAGCAGGATTTGACCTGGGCGTATAAGCTTGTAGAAGGAGATAGTTCTCAGGTTTGGGAAGGTCTTTCTCATTCTGCAGGATATGCAGTTCTCGGTTGGACTTGTATGGTGCCTATTCCAGCAGGGATCTCTTACTTTCTATTAGTGATCCTGGTCAAAAAGACGAATCAAATCGTTCGTAAATAAATCCATGTATATCGGAGAACTCTAATGTACGAAAAAGCCGTGTCCTTAATGTTCAGTGCCTGGGTCGTTATATTCTTTCTAATGAGTCTACTTTGGTTGATTGGAAAGCTGATCAAAAACTATTCGATCGTAGACGTGGGATGGGGACTTTGTATCTCCACGGTTGCAATTGTATATTTTATCTTAGGCGATGCTTTTTCTGTGAGAAAGGCTATCTTTGCATTTATGGCAACTGTTTGGGGTTGGAGACTTTCTTATTTTATATTTACAACAAGAGTTTTGACCGGACATGAAGACGCAAGATATACTGAATTTCGAAAGGATTATGGAGAACAGGTAGATCGAAAGTTTTTTATTAATGTATTCCAGTTCCAAGGAGTTCTAGGAACAATCTTAAGTCTTCCTTTTCTTTTTCCAGCTTTGAATCCTTCTATCCAAACGCATCCTTTAGAAGTGATCGGTCTTTGTGTTTTCGCAATTGGACTTTGGGGGGAATCAGTTGCAGATTTCCAATTAGCAGAATTCAAATTAGATCCTGCCAATAAAGGAAAAGTATGCGATGCTGGGCTTTGGAAATACAGTAGACATCCAAATTATTTTTTTGAATGGATCATCTGGATCTCTTTCGGCTTAGTTTCTCTTGCTTCTCCTTGGGGCTGGATCGGCCTTATCTCTCCATTAGTCATGTTTATCCTTTTAACAAAGATCACCGGCATTCCTTTGAACGAGATCGGGCAATTAAGATCCAAAGGGAATTTATACTTGGAATATAAATCCAGGACGAGTGCATTCTTCCCTTGGTTTCCCAAAAAGTAGATTTGAATTAGAATATAGGAAAACTTACTATGAGTCTGATCTATACCCTAATGGAAAAGAATGTTTTCCCGGATTGGTTGATCCGATTTAGGATACGACAACTTCTGCACCTTAGGCTTCGTATGGAAGATAAAGGGAGCCTCGAAAAGAATCAGGAACATCTGATTCAATATGTAAATTCCTTAAAACAATCTCCCATTGCAATTGATACACATGCTGCAAATGAACAACATTACGAAGTCCCTTCTTCTTTTTTCAAATTGGTGATGGGGAAGTATATGAAGTACAGCTCAGGTTACTGGACTTCTCCCGATATTGGAATTGACGAATCTGAAAGGACGATGTTGGGCCTTACCTGCGAAAGAGCAGAACTAGAGAATGGTATGAATGTTTTGGATCTGGGTTGTGGTTGGGGCTCTCTTTCTCTTTATGTAGCGGAGAAGTATCCAAAATGTAAGGTGACAGGTGTTTCCAATTCCAAAAGCCAAAAGAAGTTCATAGATTCGGAAGCAAAGAAAAGAGGTTTAAAAAACCTGAATATTCTAACTGCGGATATGAATGTATTTAAGACTAACCTGAAATTCGATCGTATTATCTCTATCGAAATGTTAGAACATATGAAAAATTACGAGGTTTTATTTGGAAAGTTGGCGAGTTTCCTGAAACCAAAGGGAAAATTTTTCGTACATATATTCACCCACAAGAAATTTGCTTATCCATTCGATATTGTAGATGATACGGATTGGATGGCGAAATACTTTTTTACGGGAGGGCAGATGCCTTCTCATGCTCTATTCTTATATTTTCAAAAAGATTTTCAGATCAGTAATCAATGGGTAGTAAACGGCAATAATTATGCTCTTACTTCTGAAGCCTGGCTTTCCAACATGTACAAGAATAAGGAAGAAGTCCTTCAAATTTTAGGAGAAACCTACGGTAAGGAACAGGCAGTGAAATGGTTTGTTTATTGGAAAACCTTCTTCATGGCATGCGCAGAACTTTGGAAATATAATAATGGAGAAGAATGGATTGTCTCCCATTATCTTTTTGATAAGAGAAAGTAAAAATTACAGGCCTACAGTCTTTTCTTAAAGCCTGCAACTATAATTACGCTTTTAATCCTGTGTATAAAAACTGGATTAAATCTTTAGTGATCTTTCTTGCCTGTTTGATCTCTATAGATCGAAACATCATTTGTTGGCCGGATAATAGTACTGCAACTCCATGAGCCATGGTCCAAGCTGAGGTCGCTGCTTTTTCCGTATTTCCTTCCGGGATAAGTCCTGCTTTTTGACAGTCTCTGATGATCTCTACTATAATCTGAAATGTTTCATCCTCGGTTTTGATCAAAGAATCGTATTTAAGATGGCTTTCGATCTGGTTTCCATACATGATCCGAAATAGATCAGGATTTTCTAATGCGAATTCCACATAGGAAACTCCGGATTCCCTAAAAAGGAGCAAAGGGCGTTTCTTATATTTTGATCTTAGCTTCTTTTGTCTTTCTGCTAAAATCTTAAATCCCTCCTCTGCGATGTCTGCATATAAGGATTCTAAATCTGGATAATGTCTATAGGGAGCAGATTGGCTTACTCCGGCCAGAGTCGCAGCTTTTCTCAGACTTAGGGCCTTATAACCTTCTTCTTTCAAGATCTTTATAGAGGCATCTAATAAGGCTCTTTTTAGGTCTCCGTGGTGGTATGAATTTTTTTCTTGGGAATTTTTCATGTTGACATGTATTACATTAAAGGTTCTAATTATTAAACTTAATGTGTTCAGTGTTCACATTGAATGCGAATGAGAGGTTTTGTCAATGAATATTGATCAAGTAGGAAACGAATTCGATATTATATTTATAGGTTCCGGAATGGGAAGCCTAACAACTGCGAGTCTTTTGGCCCAATCCGCGGGTAAGAAGGTTTTGATCCTGGAAAAACATTTTCAACCGGGCGGTTTTACTCATGAATTCCAAAGAAAACAAGGAAAGTATCATTGGGATGTGGGAATTCACTATGTAGGCGATATGCATGAAGGTGGACTTTGTAAGAAGATCTCTGATAAGATCACTCGTGGGCAACTCGCATGGAAAAGAATGCCAGACCCTTTTGAACGTTTGGTTTTTCCTTCTCGAAAATTCGATATCTATGGAGATCCGGAAAAGTTCAGATCGGATCTAATTAACGAATTTCCAGAAGAAGAGGAAGCAATCGAAAGGTATTTAAAGGATATCAGAAAAATTTCAGTCCTTTTCGGAAAAGCAATCATGATGAGGCTTTCTCCTCCTCCATTGGATTCTCTCATTGGCATTTTGGGAGAAGGAAATGTAGTAACTCTCAAGGATTATTTCGATAAAAATTTTAAGAGCGAGGACTTGAAGGGAATTTTAGCGGCCCAATGGGGAGATTATGGTCTTCCTCCATCTAAAGTTGCTTTTGCTATGCACGCAACACTCGTGCAGCATTATATCAACGGAGGTTATTATCCAGTGGGTGGCGCTGGTAAAATTTTCGATACGATAGAACCAATTCTTCAAGAAAATGGTGGTGCGGTCCTTTCTTCCGTAGAAGCAAAGGAAATCCTGATCAAGGATGGAAAGGTAGTAGGGGTTAAAGCAAAAGCGTTAAGAGGAGAAGGTCATGAGCGAGACTTCTACGCTCCGGTAGTGATCTCTTGCGCGGGAGCTTATCCTACTTATACAAAATTGATCCCTGATTCATTCCCGATTTCTTTCAGAAAGGATTTAAAGGATTTTTATAATAGAGAAAGAATGACTACAAGTATTTGTCTCTATCTTGGTCTTTCAGAAAGTCCTGCAAAATTTGGATTTAGTGGGGAGAACTATTGGATTTTCTCTTCTCCGGATCATGATAAGAATTTTTCTGAAAGAAATGATTGGCTTTCTGAAAGTGATGAGATACCGAATCTATATCTTTCCTTCCCGAGTTTAAAAAATCCGGAAGCTAAATCTCATACAATGGATGTGATCACATTCACGGATTATTCTAATTTCGCAGAATGGAAGGACGAACCTTGGAAGAAAAGGGGAGAAGAGTATAAGGAATTTAAGGAAAGGATCATAAATCGTATCCTGACCACATTAGAGAAAAGATTTCCTGGTCTAACTAAATTGGTGGAATTTGCCGAACTTTCTACTCCGATCACGAATGAACATTTTACTTCTCACCCGGATGGCGCAATCTATGGTTTAGCTTGTGTACCTGAAAGATATAAGAAGGAAAGAAGTCCTTGGTTTGACGTAAGAACTCCTGTTGAGGGCCTTTATTTAACTGGGGCAGATGCTGCTTCTCCAGGAATAGCAGGTGCGATGATGGGGGGATTAGCAGCTGCTTTAGCAGTAACTGGAAATGCAAATCTACTGAGAGAATTGAGAAATTAGAAAATTCTAATGAAAGAGATCCCATTTTATACTACGAGCCTTCTATTATCCCCGTTACTTTTATGGCAGGGGTTGAAGGCTCGTAAAACGATCCCTCGTTTGCCGGAAGCTTCCGGTCCGGACTTTGGGGAATTTCCTGGTTCTAATCCATTCCACCTTTTGGTTTTGGGAGAATCTACTGTCGCAGGTGTGGGAATTCCCGATTATAAAAGTTCTTTGACCGGGCAAATTGCCTCTGCTCTTAAAAGCAAGAGTGGGAGAAAGATCTTTTGGAAGGCGATCGGACAAAGTGGGATCACTCTAAAAGAGGCAAAAGTGAAGTTTGGATCTCGTTTACCTGAATCCTTTCCTGATGCGATCGTTCTTGCTTTGGGTGCAAACGACGTAGTAAAATTAAACTCTCAGAAAAAATGGTCTGATGATCTGCAAGACTTGATTGGCGTTTGTAGATCTAAATATCCGAATGCTCCGGTCTTTATTGCAGGAGTTCCTCCTCTTGGGATTTTCCCTGCCTTGCCGAAGACTATGAGATTTATTTTGGGTTGGAAAGCTAGACATTTAGACCAGGCTTCTTCCTATCTTTCCGCGAAGTTAGAAAATGTATTTCATATCCCAATGAGAAAGATCGGATCTCTTTCTCCGGAAGGGATCTTTTGTTCGGACGGATTTCATCCTTCTATAGAAGGATGTTCTATTTGGGGCGAAGAAATTGCAGATTCTATTTTGGCTGAAGCGGTAAACAATTTTTCTAAGAAAAATTTGTAGGAGCTCCTACAAGATTAGTCCAAGAATATTAGTTGCGAGCATGATGTTTTTGTGATATAGAAATTTTCGAGGTTCCCACGGGCCACTCCCCCCTCCCAAAGCAGGGTGGGGGCGGTTTTGCAAAATTTCTCTAATAATTCAGTTTTAAGATCCGGATCTCTTTTTCTTCGAAGCGGAGAGTTTCTTTGAGCTGGTTAAATCTTTCCGCAGAGAAAGGAGACTCTGGAGAGCGGAGTTCCTTTTTCAACTTTAGAACTTCTTCATATAATTCGAGTAATTCCAAAGTGTTTCCCTTTGCTTCTTTTGAATAAAGCGCACGGAACATAGGCCCGATCCTGGAAGGGATGTCCGAGTTAACGATTTCTGCGATCCCAAGATCTTCGATATGTCGGAACATCCAATTTTGGAGATAGACTGTCAGAAGTCTTTCCATTCTGACCACATCTTCTTTAGTATTGCGTGGAACGATCCCTTTGTAGAATCTATATCGTTTTCTTAAATATTTGCCTGCGGTGTTTCCATCGATCGGCTCTGATTTAAGTTTGTCCCATTCTTCTTTAATGACCGGAAAGTATTCTGATCCGAAATAAGGTTCGCCAAGTTCGCAAATATGAATGGCTCCAGGGTCGTAACTTCTCATTCTGGTGCGGAATCCGTCCCAGTCTGCTGCCAGTAAATTGACCTGTCCCTGGCTTTGGAGTGGTTCCATAGCCTTGTTGATCTCTCGGATAAAATTCCCTTTGAGCTGATCGGAAGGATCAGCAAGCACTAGGAAGTTGAAGTCGGAGGATTCGTCTCCTTCTCCTCTTTGTCTAGAACCGAAAAATATAAGTTCAAATGGTTTTAGGGAGGAGACGCTGGATAGATTTTCTTTAATTCGTTCCATGGCTTAGATTGCTTTCGTCTCTAGTCTAGGATTATTAGAAGATATTATTATTCGAAAAACAAACGCATCCTGGAAAGATTTTCCAAAATTGCTTTGTAGGCCCGATCTCTATCTTCCGGATCTCCGAAGGGCAGCGATTTTACGTGGTTGAAGTCATGGTAGGTGATCTCTATGGAGTTTGCCGCCATGTTCTTTTTGATGGAGGAGATATAGTCTAGATTAATGACCTCGGTATCCCCCAATTTTAACCACATTCTATTTTATCCCCGGGATCTCTTCTCCCCGCCGGATAACATACTTTCCGGATCAAAATCGGTCAAGAAAATACACTGTTAAAACGCTTTTATTCCCCGGCTTACGAATTCATGGAATTCTTTTCCTAATTCCGCAGTGCCCAATCCCTTTTTGTTTTCCAATTGGGTTTCGAATACGAATATGAACGCTTCCTTTTGCCATTCCCAACGGACGTAACATTTTTCAGCTCCGGATCCTTTGGCGCAGCCTGAGAATACCGTTGCTCTGGAATTTTCTCCCATTGGGAAATATTGAAATTGTCTGGTATTGAATTTTGACTGGTCCGTTTCGGATACCAATTGTCTGAAATCGTTTGAATTATCCTCGGTGTACGAAGAGGCCCGGAAACTTTCGAAATTGGAATTCGTGTCGGCTACTTTACATTCGTAGAATAGGCCCCTAGCGAATAATCTTCCTGAGTTAAGTAAAACCGAATGGCCGCCTGTATAATATACTACATCGTAATTGAGTCGAAGTGCCGACGGATTTTCAGCTACGACCGAGGTCGGATTCTCTTGGTGGCTTTTGCATTCTGAGAAGGCCAGTGCGGTTATGAGTAGAATGAGGACTTTAAAAACCGATCTCATACAGATCTCCTTTATAATTTCGGAATACATAAGAAGAAGTTTTGGTTTCTTCCAGATAGTTTGCTGGTAGAGGTACTTTTCCTCCTCCACCCGTTAGATCCACTACGTAAAGAGGCACACTTAGGCCGCTGATACTTCCTCGGATCTGTTTCATGAGTTCCACACCTTCTTCTATAGGAACCCTAAAATGAGAAGACCCGAATACCTCGTCGCATTGGTGTAGATAATAGGGTTTGATGCCGATTTTGGTGAGCCCGTAGAATAAATCCGTCAAAGCTCCTACAGAATTATTGATCCCCTTCAAAAGTACAGCCTGATTCAAAACAGTTACTGCACCTTCTTTTACTAACATCCCGATCCTTTCTTTTACCAGTTCGGTAAGCTCTTTAGAATGGTTGAAATGTGTGACCAGATAGATCGGAAAATGTTTTTTAAGCACCTGGCAAAGTTCAGGTGTAATCCTCATAGGAAGCGTAACTGGGTACCTGGTATGAATTCGAACCTGATTGATATGAGGAATAGATTTTAATTCGCCTAGAAGATAATCCAGTTTGGAATCCGACAGATTTAAAGGATCTCCTCCTGATAAGATGACTTCTTTGATCTCGGTATGTTCCCTAAAATAATGGATTGCGTCTTTCCAATCTTCCGCACCAGGAGTTCCTGCAGATTGAGACACTTTTCTTTTTCTAGTACAAAATCTACAATAGACTGCACATACATGAGATAGATACCAAAGTGCCCTGTCTGGATAACGATGTGTTACTCCTTTGACTGGCATATATGATTCTTCTGCCAATGGATCTCTTCTGTCCCAGGCTCTTGTATGTAGTTCTTCTTTTCTGGGTAAAACTTGTAATCGTATAGGGCAGTTTGGATCTTCCGGATCCGCTAGGTTTAAATAATAAGGAGTAGCGGAGAAGCTGAACACTTCCGAGCAAGCGAGTAATGCTTCTTTTTCTTCGGAACTGATCCGGATAGTTTTTTCCAATTCGGATCCATCTTTGATCCGATTTTGGATCTGCCATTTCCAATCCAACCATTCCGATTCGGAAACTTTCTTTTGTTTTGGATGTGATGAAACGAGTTCCAAGAAGTCCTCTTACTGATGGATTCTCATGCCTGCAATTCCAGTCAACTGAGTATCCGTATAAAAAAGAAGGAAACCAAACATAGGTTTCCATTCGAGTCGTTTATTTATATAACCTCGAGGAGTATGCCCATCAGTTTTAAAGTTGGAGACTTAGGAGAAGGATGAGCAAGATTTCCCGTTTTCTGTTTTTGCCGAAGCGGAACTTTGCCCGAAACCGCATTCATGCTTTTTACGGGGAAAAAGTCCTCCCGAGGACTTACAGAATGAAAACCGGTCAGACCGGAGGGGGAAGGAAAAGATAACGATATGCTAGGGTGTGAAAGTGAAAATTGCGAGCTGAATCGTTTGAAAGAAGACTGCTATTTAAATCGGAAGCTGCTTGGGAGAATTTAGTAAATAAACCAACAACTGCGTCGTCTGCGCTTGCGGAGAACAAGGACGGAAGACCTTGGTCATCGCCATCTCTAAAGGATTGTGTTCTTGATTTTTTTTGTAAGGAATAACTTTTAGCGGAACTATAATCTCTGGCCACGACCTCACTAAAGAGGGCGAGCACCATGAATAAGATCAGAGGTAAAAGCCAAAGCCGCTTCATATCTATCTAAACTTAGACGGAACAAAACGGCTTTCGCAACCTTTTTTCGGAGAGAAAATCGGAATTTATGGTTTGGTCGCTTCTACTTCTACAGTACTTAAAGTACTTCTTAAATAACCGCTTTTCAGGACCATAGTTTGTCCTTCTTCCGAAGTGATATAAGTAATGAACTCATCAATTTTTTTACCCCTATCGGAAAGATAAAATAGGTACAATCCTCTAGAGAGTTTATATTTTCTTTCAGAAACATTTTGGATGTTCGGCTCCACAAAAGGATCCTTTCCAGTTTTGGAATAAGGAACTGCTTTCACTTTTCCTTTGTTCTGGATTTGTGCACTTCCCATTCCCATAAAGCCAACGGATGCGGTATCCTTCTCGATCAGATCTGCCATCTCATCGTTATCCGCAACTACCTTGGAATCATTAGTGAACTCTTTCTTTTTAGAAGTTTGGTATTCTTTTTCTCCCAAGTCTCTTTGTCTTAAGATATGAGTTTCGAAATAAGCGGCAGTTCCACTCTTATCATTTCTAAGGATCACATGTATCGGCCCAGGCTTTCCTCCTACTTGGGACCAATCTTTTATCTCTCCGGAGAATATTTTGGAGATCTGTTCTAAGGTAAGTTTAGAAACTGAGTTTGCTGGATTCACTACTACAGCGATCCCATCATAACCGATCAGCACATTCTCGAATCTTCCCTTTCTTTCGAACTGGGTTTGTTCTTCCGGAGTTAATGGTCTGGAAGAAGCAGCTATATCCGTCTTTGCATCGAATAATTTTTCGATCCCTTCAAAGGAACCTCCTCCTTGGACGGTCACTTCTACGTTCGGATTCTTCTTAGCGTATCCAGCCGCTACCACATTCAGTAACGTATGCATGGTTTCGGAGCCTGTGATCAGTAAGGGTTCTTTTTTACAATTGGCAACCGTTAGCACGGTAAACAGAAGGAGTAAGAGCGTTAATTTTTGTTTCATCGAGTCTTTGGTTCTCCGGAAATCTTTTCCCAAAGGGGATTCTCCTCTTATAAGGGTAAAAGTCGAACGGATTTTGGCCCTGAAATATTACAATTAACGATAGAGCCTGAGTACATCGCTTGACACCCGGCCTTCCTGAAAGGATATAGAAGTAGCGTAATCTTTATTTTAGGTCGTTTATGAACTTAGGCATCACTGAAGTTAGAAAAGGAATGGTTCTCAAGGTAGAAGGAGAACTGTATTCCGTTGTAAAAAGCGAATTCGTGAATCCGGGAAAAGGTTCTGCCTTTATCCGTACAAAATTAAAGAACTTGGTCCGCAGTAGTTCCATCGAAAGGACCTTCAAGGCTGCGGAAAAATTAGAATCCGTAGAATTGGAAAAGAGACAGATGACCATCTGTTACTCCGAGGGTGATGATATCATCTTCATGGACACAAATGATTTCGAACAACTTCCTGTTTCTAAAGAATACTTAGAGGACATCCTTCCATTCTTAAAAGAAGAAACTGCTATGGAAGTTTCTTTCTACGAAGGTAAACCAATCGGAGTGACTCCTCCAAACTTTGCAATCCTGCAAGTAACTTATGCAGAAGAAGGCCTAAAAGGTGATACCTCTGGAACCGCTCTTAAAAGAGTAACTGTAGAGACAGGCGGAGAGATTAACGTACCTATTTTTATCAAACAAGGGGATTCTATCCGGATCGACTTGAGAGATCTTACCTACGTAGAGAGGGTCAATAAATAAGGTTTTATAAAGCGGTCTCACAAATATAAGGGACCGCAACTGCCGCTTGAGGGTGCGGAGCTAAAAAAAGGGACACCACCTAAAGGAGGAGCGCGAATGGCGACTATTATCCAAAAACCGGGACTACCGGAAATCAAAGACAACACTGAAGTTAAATCTTTTCTAAATAAAAGAGGGATCGAGTACGATCATTGGCCGGTTCCTAGTGCCTCTCATTCTCTTACAGATAAATTAACTCTTGTAGACGATGAGAAAGAAGCTCTTCTCAAAAATTTGGACAATCGTTTCGAGACCTTAAAAGAAAAAGAAGGTTATCAATCTAGAGACTTGATCGTTCTTCACCCACAAGTTCCTGGTTTGAACGAGATGTTAGCCAAATTTGATAAAGTGCATTATCATACCGACGACGAAGTTCGTTATATAGTAGACGGTTCCGGGATTTTCGGATTTGCACTCGCGGGTGAAAAGTTTTTAGTAAGAGTGGAAAAGGACGACTTCATCTCTGTTCCTAAAAATACAAATCACTGGTTCACTCTAGACGAGAACAAAAGGATCAAAGCAGTCCGTTATTTCCAAGACATGAGCGGCTGGGTTCCTAATTACGTAGAAGAAACTACGGCTCTAGTTTAAAGAATGTCCCAAAAAAAGATCCTGACCCGCCTCGCGGAGTCGGGAGTACTATATCATTCTAAAGGATGGATGCCTGGAACTGCCGGTAATCTTTCCATCAAAGACGAAAAAGATCCTAATGTATTCTGGGTAAGCGGAAGCGGTTTGGATAAGAACAAACTGACTCGAAAAGATTTTCTTCCTGTAGAAATAGAATCCGGAAAAGTATTAGAAGGTTGGAAAGGTAGAGAAGGTCTTAAACCTTCCGCTGAAACTTCTATCCACAGAGCAGTTTATAAAGCATTTCCTGAAATGGGATGTTCTCTTCATGTTCACACTCCGGAGTCCAATCTGATCGAGATAGGAGTTTCTAAAGAGAATCCTATCGAGGATCTTCCACTTCTTCCTTTAGAAATCATAAAAGCATTCGGTATCTGGGATGAGAATCCTAATGTTTCTGTTCCTGTTCTATACAATTATCCGAAAGTGCAGGATATCTCGGATCATTTGGAACAACATCTCATCCAAGCAAAACCCAGAGTTCCATTTTGTGTTATAGAAAAGCATGGGATCACTGTTTGGGGAAAAGATCTGATCCAAGCAAATCGGCATCTGGAAGCTGCGGATTTTTTACTAAAAGTGCGGGCGATGTCCAAGTAAAAACATGGAACCCAAAAACATTCTGGTAGTCGGGGCCGGATCCGGGATCGGCAGATCTTTATTAGAAAAGCTGAATGCAAATCCTGAATATTTTCCGATCGGGATCTCCAGGCGTGGAGTCCCTTTGGAGAAAAATTTAGAAAGAGGGTTAAATTATCTCTGTGATCTGGGAGATCAAGATCAGATCCTCAAATTTACATCCTCCCTTTTGCAATACTGGAAAGAGATCCATGCAATCTATTTCGCTTCCGGGGACGGTCTATTTTTAAAGATAGAAGATCTGGAATGGGAAGATCTGCAAAAACATCTTACCTTAAATTTAAGCGCTCCTATTTTACTCACTTCTAAATTTCTACCTTCTATGAAAAAGGGATCCCTTCTATGTTATATTTCTTCAACAGCAGGAAAGCTTGGATTTCCGGAGTCCTCTCCTTATTGTGCTTCCAAACATGGTTTGGCCGGTTTTGCAAAAGCAATCCGAGAAGAAGTAAAAGATCGTGGAATAAGAGTGACGACTGTGTATGCAGGAGCAATTGATACCCCGATCTGGGACGGCCGGGAAGGTTTTCAAAGAGAGGATATGATACCGGCGACGGATGCTGCGATCTTTTTAGAAAGTTTATACTCTCTTCCTGCAAGTTTTAATCAGGACGAGATCCTTTTTCTTCCGCCTAAAGGGATATTATAAAAGAATTAAGCTGGTGTTTCTGCCCAACGTTCTCTGATCGCTAAAAGATCAGGCATCAGATTTAAGAAGATCGGAACAAGTCCTGGATCAAAATGAGATCCGGCACCTTTTCTAATGTGATTGACTGCGTCTTCTATGCTCCATGCTTTTTTATAAGGTCTTTCCGTAGTGAGTGCGTCGAATACGTCTGCGATTGTTACTATTCTCGCTTCGAGAGGAATTGTATCCCCTTTGATCCCGTTCGGATAACCGCTCCCGTCCCATTTTTCATGGTGGTTTAAAGCAATACTTTTTGCCATTTGCAAGAGAGAAGAGTCATGGTCTCCAATGATCTCCGCACCTATAGTAGGGTGAGTTTTCATGATATCCCATTCTTCCGGATCTAGTTTACCAGGTTTTAGTAATATACTATCTGGAATTCCTATTTTTCCTATATCGTGCATTGGAGAGGCATGTAATATTTTTTCAGCAGTATCTTCTGAATGACCCAATGCTTTTGCAAGTGTTTGCGAATAATGGCTCATTCGGATCACATGGAGACCTGTTTCGTTATCCTTATATTCCGCTGCCAGCCCCAATCTTTGGATGATCTGTAGCCTAGTTTCTTTTAACTCGTCATTTCTTACCAAAGAAAGATGTGTTTTCACCCTTGCTTTTACGATTGCAGGACTTACAGGTTTTGTAATATAATCCACGGCCCCGGCTTCGAAACCGTCTGCCTCATCTTCTTCTTCCGCCATCGCGGTCACAAATATCACAGGTATTCTTGAAGTAGAGGGCTCGCTTCTGAGTTTTCTGCAGGTTTCGTGCCCGGTCATCCCGGGCATCATCACATCTAAAAGGATAAGGTTTGGTTTTTCGGAGATGGCAAGTTCGAAAGCCTTGATACCGTCTTTTGCAAAAAAAAGTCTATAATCTTCTTGTAATATTTGTTTTAGTACCTGCAAGTTTGCAGCTTCATCGTCTACGACTAAAATTTTAGGTCTATCATCAAGTAGATGGCTCATTCTATTTTCCGAAATCCGTTTGTAATTCGAGTTGGGTAATGAATTTTTTGAGAAGAGTATATGCCTCTTCGAATTCGAATTGTTCTATTTTAGAACGAAAAGATTTAAAATCGGAATTTTCCACTTTTGTTCGGATCAGATCCGAAAATTCTTCTAAGTATTCTTCTTCTATCGAACCTCTTTGGAAAGAGTCTGATAGTTCTTTTGCTAGAATGGAAGCTTTTTCAGGATCCCATTCTACTTCTTTTCCGGAAAGTGTAATTTCCGGATCTGAGATCGTTTCAGAATAACCTAATACTCTTGCGATCTCTGCTATCATCTGATCCATCTCCACAGGTTTTGAGACAAATCCGTCCATGCCGGCTGCGGCAGCCGCATTTTTATCTTCTTCAAAAACACTTGCGGTCAATGCTAAAATAGGGGTCCTAGAAACATTTTCCTGGATCTCATGCATTCGGATAACCCTGGTTGCTTGGCGACCGTCGAGCCCGGGCATCTGTACGTCCATTAGAACCAAATCGAAAGATCCGGTCGTGACTTTTTTTACCGCGTCTTCTCCGTTATACGACGATTCTACCTTGTGACCAAGGTTTTGGAGAAGAAGGCTTACTAGTTCCGTATTTTTTTCCACATCATCCACGACTAAGATTTTTAAAGCAGGAAGTTTGATCCCGGCTTGTATCTTATTTTCTTGTCTATGTTTTCCTTCTTCAAGAGGTAGAAGTACATGGAATGTACTTCCTTTTCCGAGAATGCTTTCTGCCCAGATCTTTCCACCCATCAATTCTGTTAATTGTTTACAGATTGTGGTTCCTAGTCCTGTTCCACCAAAACGTCTTGTTGTAGAAATATCTGCCTGAGTGAATGGTTCGAAAATTTTATCTAGTCGATCTGCTTGGATCCCGATCCCAGTATCCTGGACCGCAAAATGAAGTTTTCCTTCTTCTCTGGTAACCTTTAAACTGACTTTTCCGTTATCGGTGAATTTGACTGCGTTACCTATTAGGTTCATCAGGATCTGTCTGATCCTTAAAGAATCTCCTTTGTAAAATTCGGGAAGATCCGGACCTTGTATCACTTCGAATTCTAAATTTTTCTTTCTAGTACTGATGCCCAAAGTGGATTTTAATTCTGCGATCAATTTGAAAAGGGAGAAGTCCATTTCTTCCAATTCGACCGCTCCTTTTTCCAACTTTGCGGTGTTTAAAATATCATTCAAAAGTCTTAATAAAGATTTTGCGGAACTTTTAACAGTCTCCAAATGGGTTCTATGGTTTTTTTCTAATTCGTCTGAAAGAAGAACTTCGGTAAATCCTAAGATTGCATTCATTGGAGTTCGTATCTCATGGCTCATATTCGCTAAGAAAGAAGTTTTAGTGATCGCTGCAAGCTCCGCTTTTTCTTTTTCTTTGCGTAATGCTTCTTCTATCCTTCTTCTTTCGGTGATATCTAAAATAACTCCGTCAATAAAGATCGGTTCCCCATTTCCTCCATAGGCTCCGCGACCATTTTCCCAAAGCCATTTGGTCTCACCATTTTGATGGATAATCCTATATTCCAAAGTAAATGCTCTTTTTCCGGCGACTGCTGCATCTACTTCGAACTCTACTCTTTCCAGATCGTCTGGATGAATAATATCCTTGAAAGATCGTATAGAGTTAGCGCTTACGAAATCTTGTACAGGATAACCTGTTATTAATTCGGAAGCATCACTCATAAATAACATCTTCCATTCATTATTTGGAAGGCATCTGTAAGTGATCCCAGGAATATTTTCGATCAAGGAACGCACTTGTTGTTCGCTTTGTTTTAAAGCGTTCTCTATCATTTTTCTTTCGCTAATATCAGTTACAAAGCTTACGAATAGATCTTCCCCGGCAAGTTTCCCGTGACCGATTGCAAGACGTACAGGGAAGTCAGAACCGTCCTTTCTGATACCTATAACTTCTCTACTGCTTCCTATAATTTTAGCGAACCCTGCGCTCAACATTGTCCCGGAATTTTTATCTTTTACAGTGTAATAGGGATCGGGCATCAGCTCTCTTATATTCTTTCCGATCACTTCTTTGTTTAAATAACCGAAGATCAATTCTGCGGAACGGTTAAATTCTCTGATCCTACCTTGAGAGTCCATTGTGATCACACCATCCACTGCAGTGGTGATGATTGTCCTGAGTCTGGATTCACTAATCCTTAAATCATTTACTAGATCTCGGTATCTTAAGAACCAGTTGACTGCGAATGCAAACAGAGTGAATGCGATTGTGATCAAGGAAACGGCAAGGGCTAAGAATGTGGAATCTGCGGTTTGAGGAGTGGGGGTAGTCTCTTCTCCAATAAATCTTGCGGCTGCCATTCCTGTATAATGCATTCCGGAAATAGCAGATCCCATGGTGGCGGCAGAAATAAGAGAAGGCCAGAGGGTCCCTAATTTCAAATTTTCTAGACCGAATCTAACCCAGAGAGATAGGATCGCAAGTACCACTGCAACTATGATGGATAATGCAAAGAACCAAGGATCATAACGTAAGTATGGACCGGTTTCCACCGCTCCCATTCCTGTATAATGCATGGCTCCTATCCCGGAACCTACAAGTACACCACCTAACACAAGTTCAGTGATTGAGATTTTAGGCCTGCTCACAAACGAAAGAGCGATTGTAGAAGCAAGAAGACTCGGAAAGATTGATAAGATTGTCAGGCTTTTATCGTATTGGACAGTCGTGCATAACTCGAAAGAAAGCATTCCGATAAAATGCATTGACCAAACACCACAGCCCAATGCCAGGCTTGCTGCAGCAGGAATTAAATATTTTGTAATTGGTGGAGAAGATTCCGGAACCTTCTGCCCTACGATTTGAAGAGCGATATAAGAAGCGAATATCGCCATCAGAACGGAAAGAACAACTAACCAAGGATTGTACGTGGCCGTAAGAAGTTTAACGGATGAATTATAAATGAAAAAATTATCTAAAAATACGATCACAAAAAATCAGACCTCGAAAGGAAGCCCCACATAAAATATAGTATTTCCGGGAGAAGACTCGAACCAGATCCTTCCCTTATGTTTTTCTACAATTCGTTTTGCTATATCTAGACCTAAACCGGAACCTTCTCCCAAAGGTTTGGTGGTGAAGAATGCATCGAATACTTGGTCTTTCGCTTCTGCAGGGATCCCAGGCCCCTTGTCTTGGATGGATACGATTACTTCATCGCCCTTTAATGAGGCATTAATCGCAATCGAACCTTTATACGACATTGCTTGGACAGAATTCATTATCAAATTTGTCCATAGATGCATTAAATCATCAGGAAAACCCAAAAAATCAGGGATCCCTTCTAAGTTAGTCGAAACTTCTACGCCGTGTTTGAATAGATTTTGATATAATGTCAGAACAGTATCTATATTTTCTTTTAAGGAAAATTTTCTCTTCTTATGAGAAGACTCGAAATGTGCGAAACTTCGCAGAGCATATACAATTTTTGCGGAACGTTCTACCGCAGTCTTGATCGTATCCACACATTGTTCCGGGCCCAAAAGATTTAAAAAGAAGGGTAGAAGTTCCCTTGTATTCTGATTTTTTAATATACTTTCGAAATTTTTCCAAGAAGAAGCGATCCCGAAATCCACAAAAAATTCCGCAGTTTCTTCCGGGAAAAGAATGCCCGCGGATTTCATTTCCGTTTTGATCTCTGCAAGTATCCTTCTTCTTTCCAAACCGATCAAAATTTCCTTGGAAGAAACTCCTACAGAAATTAACTGTTTAAAGGAGATCCAATCTTTATCGGATAAAGAAGAGAGAAGAGGAAGAATAGGGCGTAGTTCCGTTCGGATCTTTTCCAGATAAGAAAGGATATTATAACCTGCTGCCTGGATGGCGCCTATTGGATTATTGATTTCGTGAGCTATTCCTGCCGCTAATTGACCTAGATCCGCAAGCTTTGACGCTTGGATCAATTTTGCCTGGGTTCTTTTTAGATTTTGGAGCGCATCTTCCAGATCGGATTTTTGGGATTCAATGATCTCTTTTTGAGCTAAAATTTCTTCATTCGCTCTTTGTAATGTTTCTATCCTGAATTCAGCTTCTTTTAAGCCCGTTGTATCGGTTCCGGTGGAGATCACATACTGAAGATTACCGTTTCTATCTCTGACTTCTTTATGTTCCCAAAGTGTTCTTCTGGATTTTCCGTCTTTGGTTCTTAGGAGTACGCTTGTATGTTTTGGGAACTTCTTCTTTGCAAAACGTTGCTCGAATACTTTTGCGATTGTTCTACTTTCTTCTGCGAATAATTCCGTTTCCCAAAAAACTTTTCCTTCTAATTCCATTAGATCGAATCCCGTGGTTTGTAAACAGGCTTTATTCAATAAAATTAATTTACCGTCTCCATCTAAAACTAGGAATAGGATGCTAGTGGAATCCAGAATACTTTGGAGGATATCCCTTCTTTCCGAAAGTTTTCTTTCTGAAATTGCTCTTTGTGTAACATCTCTCAGGACTACAATTTTGAATTGAGAACCTTCGGCTCTTTGGGACCGAACGGAAACATCATAATATTTACCATTATTTGTTCTCCATTCTGTATTTGCTTTTCGATTGGTATGACATTCTTCTACAAGAACATCTAGATCAGGAAGAAATTCGGAAAGTTTAGAGTCCTGTCTTAGCCTTGCCGTTCCCAGGAGATGTAAAGCTGAAACATTACAATCCAAAAGGAAACCGGACGGGTTCATTACAAAAACTGCATCTTGTATATATTCGAATACTTGGTTTCTTGCCAAAGGGATCAGGTTTAAGATCCGGAAATAGAAAAGTCCGTACATCCATACGATCAACGCAAAACTTGCAGTTAAAGGAAAGATGTCCAACTTAGGATGTATGAACGGGATAAAACCACCCGCGGTCATCACCTGACTTCCGAATGGAAGAGAGATCCCGATCATAAAAACCAAACATCTTATTCTATGAAATGCTCTTTGAGACCAGGCTCCATATATTAAAATTATAATGCATAAAGTGAATATGGAGATTGAATTTATAACATAGACCTGCATCCAGGGTCCGTATTCGTAGATCAGAGCTAACCAAGGAGCGGAAGGATCGAATCTAAAAGAAGGGCGGATCCATTCTTCCGGCCCGAACCAAACCGCGATTTCGGTGCTGATAGGAATGATTGAAAAGAGAATGATACTGATTGGATGAATAAATCTATTTAAGTTCGCTACTCTTAAGCAGAGGAAGAGAAGAGAAGCGATCAGAAGATCCGGGCCTATAAATTGGAAATTATCCCAAAAGATAATACTTTCAGGTCTTGTGCTGAGTATCTCCCAAAAATAACCGAAACTATAAAGAATGATACCAAGGCATACAAAAATGAATTCTGGTGCGCCGGAAGTTTGTCTGCTTTTGAATCCTATTCTAAGAGAAAGAACGGAAAGAAATAAACTGATTAAGGGAAGGATCGCGTAAGGTGTCCATTTGAACCAGGATAAAGATTGGACTTCCATTCCCATGCAAACTAATTTCGAACGCCACCCCTTCGGCTCAAGGAGAAAGTTTCTAAGCTTAAAATATAAGACGTATTAGTTGGATCTATCCAATCTTTGAAGAGTAAATTTATCTCTTAAGTAAAGAAATTATAGAGTTTACTGACTATTTCAGTTCCGGAAACCGACCGCGGTTCCTGCTTTTTCTCCTAAGGTAAAGAAGAATGATGCACCTTCTCCTATTTTACCTTCTGCCCATACTGAACCCTTATATCTGGTGACAATCCGATGCACGATTGCAAGTCCAACACCCGTGCCTGAGAATTCGTCTTGTCTATGCAATCTTTGGAAAACACCGAAGAGTCGATTATAATACTTCATATCGAAACCGGCTCCATTATCTTTTACGAAGAATGTTTTCCCTTTTTCAGTATTCGTAACTCCTATTTCTACCATTGGCCTTTCCTTTTTGGCGGAGTATTTTACTGCGTTAGAGATCAGGTTTTGGAACACGTAAGACATCATGTCCCTGTCAGTTGTGACTTTTGCGAGCGGATGAATTATAATTTCAGCCTTATGTTCGGTTTGGTCCTTGATCTGACTTACGACAGTTTCGGCAACTTCTGTTAGATCGAATGTGGAATCCTTCAGCTCTTTTTTGCCTACTTTAGAGAATTCTAATAGGTTATCGATCAAACTCTCCATTCTTTTTGTGGAGTCGATAAGTACATTCAAGAACCGGACCCCTTCTGCATCCAAAACGGAGCTATGGTCTTCTAAGATCATTTGGGTATAACCTTGGATTGCTCTTAGTGGCGCCCTTAAATCATGGGACACTGAGTATGAGAAGGCTTCCAATTCGGCATTCGCAAATTCGAGTTCGAAATTTTTCTGCTCTAATGTTGCTAAATTTATTTTCCTATCTTCTGCAATTGCAAGAAGAGACTTCACTCTTACGATCAATTCTTCCGGATGGAAAGGTTTGCATAAATACTCGTCTGCTTTCGCTTCCCAGCCTTTTAACATTGCGTCCCTATGAGTTAGCGCAGTGAGAAGTACTACAATTGTTTTGGAAATTTTAGGGTCCGCTTTGATCTCTTTACAAAGTTGGACGCCGTCCATCTCCGGCATCATCACATCGGAAAGGACCAGATCCGGTTCCCAGGAATAGACTAATTTCAGTCCTTCTTTTCCATTTTGAGCGGACTTAACATGATATAAAGGAGAGAGTAGCGAATAAATATAATTAGCAAGATCCTCGTTATCCTCGCAGATCAAAACTTTCGGTCGATCCGAAGACTCGGTATCTTCTTTATTAGAAATATCTAAACTAGAAAATTGAGGAGAATGGGAGAAGATTTGAGAAGAAGGTTCCTTCTCCCCTGAATCCACTTTTTGTGCCGGGATCCTGACACTAAATGTACTTCCGAAATCAAGTTTGCTAGTAACTTCTACGGAACCGCCCAACAGTTCTGAGAAATCTTTTACCATAGCAAGGCCTATTCCGGTTCCGCCGTACTTTCTGGTAGAAGAGCCTTCTGCTTGCTGGAACTTTTTAAAGATGATCTTTTGGTCTGCTTCCGATATCCCAATCCCGGAATCTTGAACGACAAGAAGAAGTTTATCTTCTGAATAAGTTAGAGTGACCGAGATATTTCCATTCTTAGGGGTAAATTTTAAAGCGTTAGAAAGAAGATTGAAGAAAATCCTTTCGAATAAATAACGATCGATCAAAACATATAGATCGGAAGAAGGGATCTCTTTTTGGATCTGTATATTCTTTTCGGAAGCGCTCGGTTCGAAATCTTTTAAGATGGCCTGGATCAAGTTGCTAATATTCGTAGATTCAAGTTCTACATTCATCTTTCCGGCTTCAAATTTAGAAAAATCTAATAAACTATTCACCATCTGAAGAAGTCTGACTGAATTATTATGAACAGTTTCCAACATTTGGATATTATTAGCGGAAAGGGTGGATTTTTTATCTATAAGAATGGACTCCACAGGGGCAAGGATCAAGCTAAGAGGAGTCCTAAGTTCATGGGAAACATTCGCAAAAAATTCGTTTTTGATCTTTTCGGTTTCTCTTAAACTTTTATTTGCAGATTGTAATTCCTGAGAACGACGAATGATCTCCGTTTCCATCTCTTCCGTGCGGGAACGAAGCGCCTCAGTCATCTCGGATTGTTTTTCTCCTCTTTCCTTTAGGAGAACAAATTCCGTAACATCCTCAGCCTTATGGATGATACATAGCACTTTCCCTTTTTTGTCCAAGACAGGAGAATTCAAAGGACTCCAATATTTAACTGTAAAACCTCCACCTTCTTCTTCCGGAAGTTGGATATCATATTTTTGGACCGCCATTGTATCCGCGGCTTTCGTTTCCAAAACACGAAGAAGGGAACTGCGAAGATTACTTACACCGGTCGCCTCCGGATCGTCAGGATTGTCGGGGAAGACCTCGAAAATTCCTCTGCCTAAAATTTTATCTCTCTCAGTCAAAGTGGCTCTACAATATGCATCACTCACTGCTATAATTTTGAGCTCGGGAGAAAGTACCAGATACAAACCTGGAACCTTCTCAAAAAGAAGACGAAAATCAGGGCTGGAAGAAGAATGATCCATCTGGTTTGCCTAATATAGAAATGAAAGATCCGAAAATAAACGAATTCATTTCAAAATTAAAGAATAAGGAGAAAATAGAATATCTAGTTTCCTAAAAAGTTCCATTAGAATCCATTCCGTTTTTAAAGGACCCTGAAAGTTTTGTCATGCCATAATTGTCCTTTGAGTGATGGGGCCATTTTAATATACTTCTAAAAATTCTCCAGCAGCCTATATAAAGCGTCCACCTCATGCTGTTGAAGCTCCTACAAAGATTTTCTCTCAGTTGATCAATAAATTTGTCTGTGAAGAGCGCATAACGGATATTTTTCGAGTAACATTCCAGGAATTCCGAAATTTGCTGGTAATAAGTCGAATTACGAGTAAAAAAGGCAAAATTCTATCAGAAACGTCAAATGAGGTCCGGCGATTTCTTTTTTAGCGGCTTTTTTTTGTTTCAGTGTGACTGAAGGGGCGGAGCTATATTCTAAAACCAAATAATTTACTATACAAATATTTAGTATTTCTTTAAATTCTCCCTATGCCCCAAAGGATCAAAATTTGGAAACATTGGGAGAATGGACACTGTTTCAGTGCCATCTCGTTTTCTTATGACACCGAACTTTTCCAGAAATTCTCCAAAATACCAAAAGCAGTTTGGAGTTATGAGTTTAAATTTTGGAAAATACCGTTCTCTGAATCTTTTCTATCCGAATTTATTTCTACTCATCGAGAGACGATAGAAGCGGATCCTGATATTCTTTTGATCCCTCTAAGAACCGAGGTACTAAGACGCAATTATAGTAAGAAAACATTGAAGTCTTATTTTCTGTACAACAGAGCTTTCTTGCGATCGGTCGAAAAAACTCCATACACTGTTACTGAATCTGATCTAAGGATCTATTTGGATCGAATTCTATACGAAAAAAATTTAGCTTCTAACTCACTTAGATCAGCACTTCAATCTTTTAAATTTTATTATAATATTGTAATAGGAAACAGATTTCTGATTTCTTACTCTCCTCCAAAAAGAGAGAACAAAATCCCGGAATCTTTATCCAGAAAAGAAGTCACTCGCATTATAGAAACTCTTTCCAACCCTAAACATAAACTTCTATTAAAACTTTGTTATGGATCCGGCTTGAGAGTAGGGGAACTCGTAAAATTAAAAGGAAACGATATAGATTGGGAGAAAAAATCAATCCGGGTCCGGCAAGGTAAAGGGAAGAAGGACCGTTTCAGCCTTCTACCCAATAGTTGTAAAAATGATCTCGCAGATTTGTTCGAGCGCCAAGGCAGATATTCCTGGATTTTCACAGGCCAAATTCCTGGTAAGCACCTCAGCGTTAGATCTGCGGAAAGTATATTCACCGCCGCCAAGAAAAAAGCAGGTATTACAAAAGATGTTTCGATCCACGATCTGAGACACGCATTTGCGATTCATCTCCTGGAGTCCGGCACTTCTATCAAAATGATCCAAAGACTGCTTGGCCATGTATCAGTAAAAACCACGGAAATCTACGCTAGAATTGTTGACCCGATGGTTTCTAAGATCAAAAGTCCTCTGGACGATCTCTGATTTTGCGCAACTGCGCACATGTAGCTGCTGGATAGGCGAACATACGGATAGTTGGAGTTATCCGAACATTCCAGCCAGAATTTGTTTTTTTGTTTGTTTTTGAATTCTAAGTTTTTGTAATATAGGTTCAAGCGTTTGGATGCTTGCTAAATAATTAGCTTCTTTTTCCTAATAGCCGCCATACTCTTGAAGTGCATCTTGCGATTCTGGCGCTTGTTGGTTTTTGAGGATAGCGTTGAGGGCGGACTTGAGTTTTTTAACTGAATTCTTCTGCTTCGAAGTATGTGAAATTTGTATAATTAGTGGCTGAAACGTCGGATAACTTCCGGTGCCTCCGCGCCGCTCGGGGTTCACTTCGTGACCCGCTCGCTTGGGCTTCGCCACATTTGCTTCCGTCACTTCGTTTGCAAAGCAAACTCGTGCCGTTGCAAACGTCGGAGCACCTTGGTCGTTAGGCGTCATTCACCACACACGATTTGGTTCGCAATTGGGCGGCCATCCGTGGCCACCAGTCCATTAGGTTTTTTGGAGATTGAAGGAAGTTCTTTTCTGTCAACTCGACTTGCAAATAATGGTCTCAGAAAATTTTCCTATCAAAGACAGTATTACTACTTTATTAGGTATAAGGATGAGAATACTTTTGAGAGAGATTTTAATAAATGCCTACGAATTATCGGGATGTCACTATTGACGAAAGGGGATCTCTTCTGAAAAGGACTTACTATCAGGATTTATCCAAAACCTGCTAAGCTTAATATATCCATCTGGGGGATCATGCATGATTTTAGATTGCTCAAGTCCTGAATCTACTAAATGTTCACTAAGCAGAATATTTAATGTCTCAGAGACACAACTGATAATATTTATAAGATCCATAAATCTGAATGATAACAATTACCAACCTCCAGAAGATGTTCTTTATGGTCATGTTCGTAAACAATTTGGAGCGCCCGCGTCCTCTATAAAAGTTGTTTGGTTTCACGGAACAAGAGCGGAAGATCAAAAATCTTTTTATGAATATGGAATCCTTCCGAAGACCCTTGCAAAAAAATTCATAGAACCCAGGCTTAAGGAATTAGCAGCTGGACTCGAACGCAAAGGAAGCAATCCATTTTCCATGTCACTTATGGGAAAGCAAAGCACAGACGATGAAGGCCCATTTGCCTTTTTAATAAAGGATGTAGCTATTCATGCACCAGGAGCACACCATAGTTACATTAGAGCGCCTGAAATGGTAGAAGATATTTCGGGCAGTTTGCTGGGTGAGAATTTCTTTCAACTAGTCTCTCGTTATCAGAATACCACCATACCATATATCGTAACTTTTATTGCTGACTCTAAAGGATACGAATTACCTCACGCGCTATGGTATTTGAAGTTAATAGAGAATGGGACCTCTTCAATAGAGGCTGCTGATGCAGCAAATACTTGTTTTTGCGCTGATGGAAATACTATTCTTCCCGAGCAAATACGAAGTGTTGAACAAATTCAAAATGCATAACAACGTGCTTCGCTCGAGTGCTAGAAAATCGCTTGATTTTCCCAAAACAACATCCGTGTTGTTTTGGGGTTGAGATACAGTGTGGATGAACGCTGCGGGCCCGGAAGGCCCTTGGCCTGCGGCACGCCTAACTTTCGGTGCCTCCGCGCCGCTCGGGGCTTGCTTCGCAACCCGCTCGCTTGGGCTTCGCCACATTTGCTTCCGTCACTTCGTTTGCAGAGCAAACTCGTGCCGTTGCAAACGTCGGAGCACCTTGATCGTTAGGCGCAATATCGCGATTTTGTATTTTTGAATTTAGTAAGCGTTAATCCTTTCCTAAAACGAGAGTGGAATTTGATTTTAGGTTAGGTCGCTTTTCACCCTTTTCTTGCCTTATTTCGTAAACTGAAAAGTTCTACAGAATGTTTGGAATCTATCAGAACTACTTGGATATATCTTCCGCTAGATCCTGCGAAAAGGGTTCGCTACTTTATATTCTAAAAGTGAATTAGTCAGTAATTGACTTTTACTCTATTAGATGATTTTACAGAGTAGGGCTTGGGTGCAGTGTGTTAGGAGCGATACTGCTGCCTAACTATCGGTGCTTCCGCTCCGCTCGGAGTTCGCTAACGCGACTCACTCGCTCGGGCTACGCCACATTTCGCTTTGTCACTTCGTTTGCATGAGCAAACTCGCGCCATCGCAAACGTCGGAACACCTTGGTCGTTAGGCGCAATATCGCGATTTTGTATTTTCGAATTTAGTAAGCGTAAATCCTTTCCTAAAACAAGAGTGAGATTTGATTTTAGGTCAGACCGCTTTTCACCCTTTTCTCACCTTATATCGTAAAACCGAAAGGCTCTACCGAATGTTTGGAATCTATCAGAACTACTTGCATATATCTATTTTAGATTCTGCGAAAAGGGTTCGCTACTTTATATTCTGAAAGGTGAATTAGTCAGTAATTGACTTTTACACTATTAGATGATTTTACAGAGTAGGGCTTGAGTGCAGTGTGTTAGGAGCGATACTGCTGCCTAACTATCGGTGCTTCCGCTCCGCTTCGAGGCTGCTTCGCACCTCTCGCTCGGGCTTCGCCACATTTGCTTCAGTCACTTCGTTTGCATGAGCAAACTCGTGCCATCGCAAACGTCGGAACACCTTGGTCGTTATACGCAATGCGGCTGCGAAGGAATTGACACTTTAACATTGTTCATCTAATTCTATACAATTCTTATAGTGGAGAACTGAAATGCAACCTGCAAAGATTCTATTGGGAGCGTTTGCCTATTTTGTTTCAAGTTTCCTTATACAGGGAATTCTCGCTGCAATAATTGCTTCTGATTATTTTCATAACATTTCTGTTTTCCGAGCTGAGCCGATTTTCTCTTTAAGTATGGGCTCTACATTTCTCAGTGGAATTGGGTTTGCCGCTCTTTTCCCAACTACACATTTTACAGGCACGCTAATACTTAAAGGGCTAAAGTATGGACTCTTTATTGCCCTTGTCACAGTTCCGTTTGTTGCACTTGATTTACCTGGTCGCTTTGCAATACCGACTGTTGAAAAATGGATTCTCATTCAGGGATTATTAGGTGTATTGCATTTGTGTGTCGCAGGTATTTTGACTAGCTTAGTTTATAGAAATAATTAAGCAATTATTAGTCTTACTATGTAACGCAAGCCGCACTGCGTATAACTATCGGTGCTTCCGCTCCGCTCGGAGATCGCTAACGCGACTCACTCGCTCGGGCTACGCCACATTTGCATCTGTCACTTCGTTTGCATAAGCAAACTCGTGCCATTGCAAACGTCGGAACACCTTGGTCGTTAGACGACATTAATTAAAGAATCAGGAGTTAATATGAACTTCTATCGATCAATATTATCGAATACTCAAGATATAGAAAATGCTGATAAAAATATTCGAAAATGTTGTAATGCGATATTGTTCTTTCCCACAATTCAATTTATTGGATTGCTTTTTCTTAAACAATTCGCAAATTTAATAGATGTCGTTGTGTTTTTATTAATAAGTATTTATGTTCGAAAATATAAAAGTCGAGTAATCTCCGTTCTCTTTCTCATAATGGCAATCATTTCGTTTGTTTTAACTATATCAAATAGATCAGGCGGGAGTATATATCTTGCTATTGGTTTATTATGGGTTGCAATACTAATGGTAAGAGCAGTTTTCTTTTGGAATAATTACTACAAAATGAAATTGAAACCTCAAAAAACGATATTTCTATCTGCTTTATCAATAATTTTGTTTTTCATAACTACCTTTCTTGGTTTGGTAGTTCTCGGAATGTTCGGGGACAAAATGACGGATCAAGAATTTGAGAGTTTATCCGGGACATTGGTCTATTCAACATTTCTAATTTCTATAATATTTGTGTTTAGCGGTATTCTTCCTTATTCGAGAGGAGAATCGGAGCTTCCGGTCGATTAATTAACGTCGTCTAACTATCGGCTCTGACGCTTCGCTTCGAGATGCTTCGCACTCTCGCTCGGGCTACGCCACATTTCGCTTTGTCACTCGTCTTGCAAAGCAAGTCTCGTGCCAAGTCCTTTCGGACTCGCGAAACGTCGTCAAGCCTTGGTCGTTAGGCGCCATAAACCTTGCGAATTATTTTAATACATCCCGGACATCCGTGTCCGGGGTTACGGAGGGAGTGTTTTTACTGATAATTTGCATTGACAATGCTTACAATTTATGTAAGTATTAGTAAATTGATCAAAAGTTTCGAAAACAAAGATACCGAAAAAGTCTGGAAAGGCGTATTTGTTAAATCGATTCCAAATCAGATTTCAGAAATAGCTCTGAGAAAACTGAGAATGATCAACAACTCCCAAAGTGTTGAAAACCTAAAATCACCACCGGGCAATAAATTAGAATTACTTTCAGGGAATAGAAAAGGGCAATATAGTATAAGAATAAACGATCAATGGCGAATTTGCTTTCGTTGGCATGAGCAAGATGCATACGACGTTGAGATTGTTGATTATCATTAATTGGATTTATTTATGAAGAAATGGATTAAAAACCCTCATCCTGGAGATATATTGAATGAAGAGTTCCTCAAGCCTTTAGGCTTAAGTGCGTATCAACTTTATAAGGATACCGGAATTCCTCAATCACGACTTAGTGAAATCATGCATGGCAAACGAAGTATTTCAGCTAATTATGCTTTAAAATTGGGTAAGTATTTCGATCTTCCTCCTCAATTCTGGTTAGGATTACAGAATGATTATGATCTTTTAGAGGCAGAAAGGAAGATCCATAATCAATTATCTAAGATTAAAAAATATACAGTTAAAAATAATTCAGCTAAGAAAGTAAAAACGCCATCCGTGGCTTAATTTTGTTTTAAACACAAGGTTTACAGCGCCTAACTATCGGTGCTTCCGCTCCGCTCGGGGACCGCTTCGCGACCCACTCGCTCGGGCTGCGCCACATTTGCTTCTGTCACTTCGTTTGCAAAGCAAACTCGTGCCATCGCAAACGTCGGAACACCTTGGTCGTTAGACGCCATTTTTAAAATAATCGAAATAGGAGATAATAACGAATGAGATTACAAGCTATGAGTGAAATTATTAGTCAGTATGCGGAAAAATTCTCTGTAGTTCATTCTAACAGCGGAGGTAACCATTTCTTCAATGGGTTGTTATCATCTAAGCTTGCATTAGAAAATCTGCAGAGTATTCCACCATTATCAGAGGATATTATCAATTTTTTAAGAAAGTATTCAATAGCCACTGTTCAAGTAGATTCAATGATGGTAAGTCCCGATACGGTCAGTCAACTGAACCGGGATTTTAAAGCTCTTAAGGATAAAATAGCTGTTCTTGATTCATTATTGCAGTCTTTAATTGTTAAAGACGGTGCTACGACAGCTTTCATTAAATTATATGAACTAAATTCGTTAGAAGAGTTAGAAAATTTGATTTCTTCATTAAGAAAAATTATATTCTTACCATTAGCAAATTTAGAAGGCGATTTGGTTTTATCAGGGTTTGATGTTGGATCGAAATATTTCAATATTTTAATTACTGCGGCACTTACGTTTACTTTTTTTACAAATATGATTCGTGAATCTTTTGATTTGTATGTGCATGGTTATCAGAAAGTGAAAATAACTGAAAAATTAATCGAAACCTATGCCTTTTCTGAATTGGTTATTAAAGAATTACAAGAAAAGACTCGTGAAGAATATAATAAGGATCTAGCAAAAAGTTCGGAAAAATTATATGATAACCTCTCTGATGCCGAGAAGGAGAAGATATCGAACAAAAATGAATTTATTAATAATACCAAATTTGCATTGGATGAACTTGCTAAACTGATGGATAAGGGATTGGAAATCCATCATTCAATTGAAGCTTCTCCAGAGGCTAAAGCAAATTTTCCAGATTTTTCAGCTGCAAAACAATTGATCGAATCTCAGAAATTATTAGATAAGCGCGACTAAAAACGGCGTCTAACTATCGGCTCTGACGCTTCGCTTCAGGATTGCTTCGCAACCCTCGCTTGGGCTACGCCACATTTCGCTTTGTCACTCGCCTTGCAGGGCAAGTCTCGCGCCAAGTGCTTCGCACTCGCGAAACGTCGTCAAGCCTTGGTCGTTATACGCAATATTTAAAAAACTGTATCCTATAAGAAAAAAATGAAAACACTATCAATTGCCACCTCTGCTATACTTTCTATCATTATCTGGGGCTTTGTGCTTCACTTTTTTGTAATAAATTCTGGGAATCTCATAATAGAAGAAGGATTCATCACGAAACTACCAAATTCATATCTGGTATCAACTTACCTGCATCTTTCCTTGCTGATCTTTATTGCAATTTATGTTTTTAGAAAGAAGACTAATTACAAAAACTCTATTGTATTCCTTTCTTTACTCGCTATTCCAAGTGTGACTTCGCTGATAGTGCTATCTTTGATGGATGGTTCTATCTTGAATGGGCAAAAGTATTCAGCACATGTCATCGCGAACTGGAATTATTCAGATATTATTTTCTACTTCGCTCTTTATTTAAAGGCTTTAAACTTTGTTTCTTAAATTGAATGAAGAGTTATAGGAATTAAGTAAGAATAGGGACTATTTAATATTTCCTATTTTCGTTTAAATACTGCGTATAACTTTCGGTGCCTCCGCGCCGCTCGGGGCTTGCTATCGCAACCCGCTCGCTTGGGCTTCGCCACATTCGCTTCTGTCACTACACTTGCTTGTGCAAGTTCGTGCCATCGCGAACGTCGGAGCACCTTGGTCGTTAGACGAAATCCAAAATTAAAGTAAATTTGTATGAACGATACATATAGTTTTTTCAGATACACATTGCCGGGAGTTCTTTTTCTCATCGAGCTTAGTATTCTGGTAATTATTTTAGATTGGGATGGAGTCGTTAATTTCATTTATTCAGAAAATAATAAGCTTAATGGCCTTAATCTTACATTAGTTGTTCTTTTTTTAACTTCCATATCATTTGGAATAGGTGCGATTCTTAGTCTTTTTTATAGAATCTTTTCCTGCCTTAAAATTGATTATTCTTCATTTCTTAAAAAGGTAAAGGAGAATGAATTTATTGATTTTGACAAACTAACCCCAACGATTCCGGCTTACAGAGATATCGATTTAAAAAAATATGGATGGGTTATAGTAACTTCTTTTTGGTTTGAACGAGTGGGATCTTCAGAATTGATTAAAGGTGCCGTCGATAGAGCTCAAAGTCTTTCGAATCTTTTGCATAATTCAGCTGCTTGTTTAGCAGGGTCCTTTATATTACCGTTTATATTAATTTTCTATATTTATCGCAAAGGTGGATTAGCTTTATTCTCTTGTTGCGGTGTAATTCTTTCCTTTGTAGTTACTGTAGCAGTAATTTATGCTCACCATAAATCGTATTTAGATGCAAAATTTACGCTAAAGGCATTTGTCGAAATTATTCTATGGAATGCTTTAAAGAATGAGAAAGCAGGGAAAATAAGTAAACGAAAGTAGCCAAATTTTGGACTTCGTCTAACTATCGGCTCTGACGCTGCGCTTCAGGATTGCTTCGCAACCTTCGCTTGGCCTCCGGCACATTGGCTTCAGTCACGACTTTTGCAAAAGCAAAAGATCGTGCCTGTCCCTAACGCCTCTTCGAGGCTCAGGGATCGCCAACGTCGTCAAGCCTTGGTCGTTAAGCGGACATGGCTAAAAATTTATTCAAAATGAAAAATTCTATAATCTTATTAATCCTTTTACTGGCATTCTCTTTGTTTAGCCAGGTCCACCATGACTATCCAGGACATGGTGCTAGCTTAGGAGGTAATAAAAAGAGGACACTCGAATTATTTTCTTATTATGGAGGAACTTGTAATGATAAAGGAGAATCGCAGCTAATTTGCAATGTAAAGGAATTTGATTATGAAATTAATTTTTCTAAAGAAGGATTGATCGTGAGCTATTTTCGCACGGTTAAATCAGCCGATTTAATTAAAAGTTATGGATATAGTAATCCTCCGAAAAGTATGCCTTTCATAAATCATCTATATGGACATACTTCAATTTATGGTTTTCCAGTTATATTTAATTTGGAGAAACAAGTGGCGTTGTATAATAGCAATTATATAACAGATAATTATATTATTCTCATAATTGATGAATTAGGAAATTACCGATTTTCAGCTTGTACGGAGCTATCAAATTGTAAGGATATTTATTTGCTAAAAAAAGCAATTTCGGCAAATACTCAATGGCGATGTGATCTTCATAGCGAAGTGATTTGTAGCTCGGATAAATTTAAAAAATATCTAAAATAAAAGCCACGTCGCTTAACTATCGGCTCTGACGCATCGCTTCGAGATTGCTGTCGCAACTCTCACTCGGGCTACGCCACATTTCGCTTTGTCACTCGCCTTGCAGTAGCAAGTCTCGCGCCAAGTCCTTGCGGACTCGCGAAACGTCGTCAAGCCTTGGTCGTTAGGCGCAATATCGCGATTTTGTATTTTTGAATTTAGTAAGCGTAAATCCTTTCCTAAAATATGAGTGGAATTTGATTTTAGGTCAGACCGCTTTTCACCCTTTTCTTGCCTTATATCGTAAACTGAAAGGTTCTACAGAATGTTTGAATCCATCAGAACTACCTGGATATATCTTCCGTTTGATCCTGCGAAAAGGGTTCGCTACTTTATATTCTGAAAGTGAATTAGTCAGTAATTGACTTTTATTCTATTTGAGGATTTTATAGAGTAGGGCTTTAGTGCAACGTGTTAGGGGCGATACTGCTGCCTAACTATCGGTGCTTCCGCTCCGCTCGGAGTTCGCTTGCGCGACTCGCTCGCTCGGGCTTCGCCACATTTGCTTCTGTCACTTCGTTTGCATGCGCAAACTTGTGCCATCGCAAACGTCGGAACACCTTGGTCGTTAGACGAAATGCTTTTAGAATATGTCCATAATTAAAGATATCTGGTTTCATACGAATTTAGATCTTAATATTTTGGCATCCAATATAGGCTTAATTCAAGTCGAAATGGATGCAGAAAACCATTGGGAATGGGTCACTGGATATTTAGAAAATGTGCAATTAGATATTACCAGACCGATCGATTCAAAAAGTGATATTTATGAGGTAAGGATATTTCGCTTGGGTGAATCTCCTATTATTTCTGGAGAATTGCATTCTTTAATAGTAACTAGGTTAATCAAATTAGGAATCTCTCCGATTTATATAGGTATTTGGAATTATTTATCAGGAAATGATTTTGAAAAAAATATTCTTTCCAAAATTATATAATAGAATTTCGAATCGGTCGTCTTTTCTACGACAATTAAAGTATGTGATTTCCTTCTTTTTGCGATGAATACATTTCGCTTTATATAGATTAGTTATTGACCTCATCTATATAAAGCACTTCGTCTAACTATCGGCTCTGGCGCTTCGCTTCGAGATGCTACGCACTCTCGCTCGGGCTGCGCCACATTGGCTCAGTCACTCGAATTGCAGAGCAATTCTTGTGCCTGTCTTCACTTACGTTCAGCTCGCCAACGTCGCCAAGCCTTGGTCGTTAGACGCAATGCTCGCAAGATATTACTTCTCAAGAAAAAATAGATACCTCAATCTCGCATAAATTTGACAAAAGTTTAAAAAAAGACTAAATAATTGCGAAAACTTTAAGTCTTCAGCAAATAGTATTTCTTTATGAAGGATAAAGACGACATTTCCGAAAGATTACTTTTGCAGAGAGTAAGGAATCGAATAACTGAAGTACTTGATATCGCTTCGGATATAGAGGCTCATTACCGATTTGGTGGAGATGAAATTATTAATCTATGGGAAGATTGGGTAGACGAATATAGATTAAATAGATATATAGAGCCAGTATTCAGTAAGTCGGAGCAAACTGCAATAAAAGACTTTCACAGAATTTGGTTGTACGTTTGCGAAAATACTCCCCAAATTTTGCCGCCTGTTGAGGAACTTTCTCGAAGTGACCTATGGTTACAATTGATAGCGATTGCTCAGGATTCATTGTCAATAATGAATGAACGGGGTAAATTTTCTGAAGAAACTGAATTGACTGATGATGAGTTAAGTCAGTAGTTCCACTCTTAGTGCGATCACAGCGTCTAACTATCGGCTCTGACGCTTCGCTTCGAGATTGCTTCGCAACTCTTGCTCGGGCTGCGCCACATTTCGCTTTGTCACTCGTTTTGCTCAGCAAAACTCGCGCCAAGTCCTTCGGACTCGCGAAACGTCGTCAAGCCTTGGTCGTTAGGCGCAATATCGCGATTTTGTATTTTTGAATTTAGTAAGCGTAAATCATATTCTAAAACAAGAGCGGAATTTGGTTTTAGGTCAGGTCGCTTTTCACCCTTTTCTTGCCTTATATCGTAAAACTGAAAGACTCAATCGAATGTTTGAATCCATCAGAACTACCTGGATATATCTTCCGTTGAATCCTGCGAAAAGGGTTCGCTACTTTATATTCTGAAAGTGAATTATTCACTAATTGACTTTTATTCTATTTGAGGATTTTGTAGAGTAGGGCTTGGGTGCAATGTGCTAGGAGCGATACTGCTGCCTAACTATCGGTGCTTCCGCTCCGCTCGGAGTTCGCTTGCGCGACTCGCTCGCTCGGGCTTCGCCACATTTCGCTTTGTCACTCGCCTTGCGGTGGCAAGTCTCGTGCCAAGTGCTTCGCACTCGCAAAACGTCGGAACACCTTGGTCGTTAGGCGACATTTTTAAAATTTTCATTACTATCAGAATAATTTGTAAGTTATAGAAACGAGAACTATGAATCCAGATTTCGATTTGTTTGATCATGATTCGGAGACCTTGAGGGTAAAAGGTAGATTAACCGAATTGTTTAACGATTTTGAAATTACTTTGCGTTCCTCACTCTTTGCTGAGCGAAATGGCGGAATGACGATTCATGGAATCTTTGCGGAGTTTAGTCATTATTTTAATAATAATTATGAATCTTTTGGTGATGATCAACTAATTGAATTGTTTGCATTCATTGAAGATTGTCTTATAACTGATTATGACGTTCTTAATAATGCTGTCTATACTTGCTTTTTAGAGAATATTGATAGTAGTAAGATTAAAATAAAAATTAATATTATCTTGGGTGAAAAGACTAGTAAATATTTAAAAGAATTGGATATGTGAGACATTTCCTACAAATATTAAAAACGGTCGCCTAACTATCGGTGCTTCCGCTGCGCTTCGAGATCGCTAACGCGACTCTCGCTCGGGCTTCGCCACATTTGCTTCAGTCACTTCGTTTGCATGCGCAAACTCGTGCCATTGCAAACGTCGGAACACCTTGGTCGTTAGACGCAATTAAATAAAAATGATTGTAAGATGGATATTTACAATTCTGCTAATTATCGGGCATTTCCTGACTAATTATACACTTAATTTTTTGAATGAAATGGCTATCTATATACTTGGGAGAGATGCTAAGTATTTTTTCTCCGTTTATCTCGATGGACCTTTTATTGTATTTATACCGACTTATCTTATAAGCGCTTTCATACTTTGCTTCGAATATATTAGATTGAAATACATCGGAAGAACGAAATTAACAGCAGAGAATCTATACGTTTTGAAAGGATTAACTGTTCAAGAGGAATCTTTAACGGAAAAATCCGATTTTTTTCTGACCTCCTTAGGTCTTGTTATTTTCCTTACTTTTTCTTATGCTTTTGTCTTTGGAGGGGGAACGATTATAAGAAGTGGCAGAATACAAGATTACTCATTTTATATGATATCGACTGAGGAAGCACTTTCTGATGTAATTTACGCAAAATTTGAAAAGAAAAGCAGATGGGGATCTTTAGATAAAGTAATTCTTACATTTCGGGATTCAAAAGAAATAAAGATATACTATAATATACAATGGTTATTTGAAATTCTCGACAAGTATGATGTTATTATAGAGGGAAGATAAATCAGCTTTGATCAATTTAACTGCGTCTAACTATCGGCTCTGACGCTTCGCTTCGAGATTGCTGCGCAACTCTCGCTTGGGCTACGCCACATTTCGCTTTGTCACTCGTCTTGCAGTAGCAAGTCTCGCGCCAAGTCCTAACGGACTCGCGAAACGTCGTCAAGCCTTGGTCGTTATACGCAAAACCGGAGAAGTTACTCTTTCAAGAAAAATTAGATAATAATCTGCTACACTAAAGAATGAATATTAAAGAACTAATTATTAAATTAAAATATCTTTCGAATGAACTTTTGATATATGATAATTATATTTTATATACTAAGCTTTCAGAAGCCGAAATTTTCGAACGAATTCTTAGTATTTCTGATAGCGATTACTTTAAAAGAGTAGTTAAAAATCAATTTCAAATGTATCGGAAAATAGGGTATAGAAATGCTGCTTTGCCGTTCTTGCAAGGGACCCTGTTCCCTGAAAAAGGAGTTACATTTATTTCTATTAGGGCTGGATTGCATCTAGTAACGAAGTTAATAATTGGTATATTTATTCTTGTACCTTTTATTATTCAAATAGTATCTTTCTTCTAATTAGCTAAATTAAATGTGAGCAGCGATAAAATAAACCTGAAGCTCTTAATTATTCCTTTTTTTGCATATTTTGGTATATTGATTGTATTCAGATCTGAAGCAAAAATTATTAAAAGTTTCATTTGCGAATTACTTGATGCGAAAAGTTAATGAAAAGTAACCGTCCTTTAGATTTAAGAAAGTAATTTCGTATCATATCCGGTTCAGCGTATAACTATCGGTGCTTCCGCAGCGCTTCGAGCTTGCTTACGCAACTCTCGCTCGGGCTACGCCACATTCGCGTCCGTCACTTCGTTTGCAAAGCAAACTCGCGCCGTTGCGAACGTCGGAACACCTTGGTCGTTATCCGAACATTCCAGCCAGAATTTGTTTTTTTTGTTTGTTTTTGAATTCTAAGTTTTTGTAATATAGATTCAAGCGCTTGGACGTTTGCTAAATAATTAGCTGCTATTTCGTAATAGCCGCCATACTCTTGAAGTGCATCTTGCGATTCTGGCGTTTGTTGGTTTTTGAGGATAGTGTTGAGGGCGGACCAGAATTCTCCTAACTGAATTCTTCTGCTTCGTAGGGTCTGAAATTTTTAGCAATTGTGGCTGAAACGTCGGATAACTTCCGGTGCCTCCGCGCCGCTCGGGGTTCACTTCGTGACCCGCTCGCTTGGGCTACGCCACATTTGCTTCTGTCACTTCGTTTGCATGCGCAAACTCGTGCCATCGCAAACGTCGGAGCACCTTGGTCGTTAGTCGACATTTTGTAAAATAAATGATAGGTAAAAAGAAAATTACTATATTTGCGGCATTAGTATTTATACTAATTTATCCCGTCCATTGCTCATACATTCGTCAGCAAATATTTTCTATATTTTTCGAAGGCATAAATACAAAATCATCATTTGACCTTAGAGCTATCTCTTTATTGCCTTGGGATTCCGTTGTAATAACTTCGAGCGGTGATAGTGTGCCCGTGCCTATTTGTAAAAGGGTGAATGAGATTTTAGGATTTAGTCTTAGAGGTCAAAGTCTGGATTCTGTATTATTTACTTTTCTATTAAATGGAACTATAATAGGCTCTTATGAGTTTGATCGCTATAGACTTCCGGTTTACTTTAAACAATGTCATGATGAAAAGAATCAGCTTTCTGGAATAAAGTATTATCGATATGATCAAGCAGTGTTCAAACTCAAAGACGACTATGCCGTCCCTAATTGTCCTATAAAAGATGAAGCCTCCATGGATAAAAGAAATGATCCCCATTGGATTTGTTTACAAAACGTCGACTAACTATCGGCTCTGACGCTGCGCTTCGAGATCGCTACGCGACTCTCGCTTGGCCTTCGGCACATTTCGCTTTGTCACTCGTCTTGCATGGCAAGCCTCGCGCCAAGTGCTTACGCACACGCGAAACGTCGTCAAGCCTTGGTCGTTAGCCGCAATGGTTTAAAAAATCTTTTTATAATATGAAAATAATTAAT
>NZ_RQEY01000013.1 GCF_004770105.1 Leptospira andrefontaineae
TAGATTAATTTTTATAAATAAAATATTTCCTATTTTGTAAAAATTCCAAAAATCCGGAACGTTCTCTCTCGAACTCGGTCCTCTTGTTGAAGAGGATGTTTATGAATCTTTTCACTTCTAAACTTACATTCATTCCTTTTTACGTTAGGAGTGGCTTGCTCCTTATGGCGATTTTTTTAACGAGCTGCATTTCTGCTCAATATGCCGGGGGAGGAGGAAGTCCTTATCCTTCCGACTTCGTTTATAAAGGAGATCTATTCGGTTTACAAAATTGTTTGAGAGCAGGTTATTCCGTGGATACAAGAGATCCGTTTACTAGGAATTTTACTCCTTTGATGATTGCTGCAAGAGAAGGAGAAGTGGAAATCGCTGAATTTTTAGTTAGAAGCGGCGCAGACATCAATGCCAAGACTCGAGACGGTCATACCGCTCTAATGATGGCTGTTTATAATCGGAATTTGGACATAGTAAAACTTCTTTTGAAGAATGGTGCAAATGTACATATCAAAAGTAAACAAGGGCATACTGCATTTTCTGAGGCAAGTTTAGAAGAAGCAATCCAGATCAAAGAACTTCTTCTTCCATATGAAATCGGTCCAAAAAGATGAAATCAGCATTTCAGATCGTTCTTGTTCTTTTTTTCTTGGAATCTTGCATGAACGATGATCGTTGTACAAAAAATTGTGATAAAAACTTCTCCATTTGTTTATTGGTCGCAACGAATGAAAATTCCTTAGGGATTGGATTTATTTGTAAGGCCATCTGTGATGATTGTAAATCAGACTGCCACGCCGTCACTTCTTCCTCGGGAGGGAGAAGTTCTAGTACTTCCAGAGGGGGTTCTG
>NZ_RQEY01000014.1 GCF_004770105.1 Leptospira andrefontaineae
TTGCACCATAGCTAAGTAAGTTTGGTATTGGCTCTCTGTTTGGTTGATCTGGTTTAGAATATTCTGATAACTTTGGGAAAGATTTTGAAGTGCTTGTTGGTACGTCCAAAGACCGTTTTGGATATTATAATTGAATTGGTTCCACCATTGTGCTTCCATACTCTCCAAATTTTGTTGAGCACCGTTCAAGTTTGTCTGAGTATTCGAACCACCCAAATTCAGATCCACACCTTGTCCGTTCACAAACTGTTCCCATTGACTCTGAAAAGAATTTATTGCGGCTTGGGTAGAAGCGCTATTTGCTCCAAATGTATCGCCTAAATATTTACTTCTTTCTTGAGTGATTTCGAATTCCGCGTCCTGTTGCCATTGTAAAAGAAGTTCATTCGCTTGTCCTTGGAGAGAGTCATACACATAACTTTGGTAATCGGCGACAGTTGCATAATGATCGCTTGTATCGATTGAGTTCACCAACTGAGTGATCTGCATCTGCAATTGGATTTCCCATTGGGATTGTAAAACACCCAAACTCTGAAAAACGAAAGCATCCCAATTGCTTATGGACTGCATCTTATCCGCCAAAACAAAAGTTTGGTCCAGAGAAGTTCCG
>NZ_RQEY01000015.1 GCF_004770105.1 Leptospira andrefontaineae
TTGCACCATAGCTAAGTAAGTTTGGTATTGGCTCTCTGTTTGGTTGATCTGGTTTAGAATATTCTGATAACTTTGAGTAAGGTTTTGCATAGCCTGCTGGTACGTCCAAAGGCCGTTTTGGATATTATAATTGAATTGGTTCCACCATTGAGCTTCCATATTCTCCAGATTCTGCTGAGCACCGTTTAAACCTGTCTGGCCATTCGAACCGCCCAAATTCAGATCCACACCTTGTCCGTTCACAAACTGTTCCCATTGGGTCGAAAAAGAATCCATAGCGGCTTGGGTAGAAGCGCTGTTTTCCCCGAATACATCGCCTAAATATTTACTTCTTTCTTGAGTGATCTCTAACTCTGCAGCTTGCTGCCATTGTAAAAGAAGTTCGTTCGCTTGTCCTTGGAGAGAATCATACACATAACTTTGGTAATCGGCGACAGTCGCATAATGATCGCTTGTATCGATCGAATTCACCATCTGAGTGATCTGCATCTGTAGTTGGATTTCCCATTGGGATTGCAAAACACCTAAACTCTGGAAAACGAAAGCATCCCAATTGCTTATGGACTGCATCTTATCCGCCAAAACAAAAGTTTGGTCCAGAGAAGTTCCGTTAAAAGCAGGAGCATTCAAAGTAGGAACAGTCACACCCTGCGGAAAGGAGCGATCCAGACCGAAAAAGATCAAAAGAAGTAAGATAGAATATTTTAACTTCGCGATCAATTTACTCATGTAAGAACACCCCAAAAAAGGCAAAATAATGCCAAAAAAATCAGAATTATGAAAAGATGAAAAAATTTGAGGGAATTATGAGCAATAGGAATTTCGAAAAAAGGGCGGAAAAGTGGTTCCGCGGGCCTAAGGGCTCATCCCTTGTGTGACAGAATCATAAGTAGGATGGAAATTTTAACGTTAGAAAGTATCGAGGAAGTTTAGAAGAGGCGTATAACGGAAATTTTTATCCGAAATGGGATATTGCTCAAAGATTGAAAGCGCCTGTTTGTAGGAACTCCTACATAGATTTTAAGAATAGGATCTGGTTGACGGAAGTCGGATTTTATGATACGTGAAACGCGGTCTCCCACGGGCCACTCCCCCCAAAACCCAATGCAGGGTGGGGGTGATCTTTATTTCATGTAGGAACTCCTACAGAAGAAAACCTCTGTGTTCTTTCGCGTTTCGGTTTTAGTAAATTCTACGAATCGCTTGAGAGATCCTTTGCACATTATCCTTAGTTAAGTTAGGATAGATCGGAATGCAATGACCTCTTTGGTACAATCTTTCTCCGTTAGGAAAATCGGAGTTAGAAAGTTCCAGAATATGATGGATAGGTTCCGCAACAGTTCTGCGAGTACCAATTTGTAAAGAGCGGAAATATCTTTCAACTTGCTCGTAATTGCCTGGAGCAATTATCACGAAACGATTGAAAGTTTCGGAATTCGGATCGTTAAAATGAGAACCGACTTGGGAACCTTGGATGGATTGCAGATAAACTTGAGCGATCTTTCTTTTTCTTTCTAAGATCACGCCAAGGTTGGATAATTGTTCGATCCCTAAGGCAGCTTGGTAATCGATCATATCGTAATCTAATCTAGGCTGGCCTTCTTTACGTGGATAAGGTGCTTTACCTTCTTTTCTTGCCCTGATCTTTTTTGCTAAAGAATCATCATCAGTGCAGATCAAAGCACCGTTTCCAGTAGTGATTAGATATTCGATGGAAAGTCCACAGATGGAAATTCTTCCTTGTTTACCCGGAGTGAAAGTTTCAGTTCTCGCTCCAACAGTTTCCGAAAAATCTTCAATTACAGGACGGTTTTTGAAATCATATTTGGAGAAGTCCGCCAATGAACCGAAAGTATGATCTAAAACCACAGCCTTTACGGATTCATCTTCTAACGCAGAAGATAATCTTTCAGGACAGATATGGAAAGAATGTTTTCCCATATCCACAACCAAAGGTTGTGCTTGCATTAGGAAAATTGCATCTAGAGCGGCAAGAGGGGCAAATGTGGAGATAGCAATTTTATCCCCAGGTTGGATCTCCAATGCCAATAAAGACAGGTGATACGCAGCAGTTAAGCTGTTTGCAGAAACTACTTGTTTAGTCCTGAAAGTGGAAGAAAACGCCTTCTCAAACTTGTGAGTCACAGAACCGGAAGCAAGGTGGTCTTCTACCAATGCCTCTAGAACTGTTTTCAGGTCTTCCCGAGAAAGGGTAGGCTTATGGAATTCGATATCGGTCTTTTTCCGGCTTGGTTTCTCTAAAACTTCGGTTTCCGCGCTCATCTTCCCTTCTCAGGTTCCAGTAATTTTATTATGTCGCATTGTAACCCATGTACTTGGCTCGTAAAGATCTTTTTCAGAATCTCCGGAGCTGGCTATCCCACGGATTGCAAATGCAAATAAATAGAATACCAGCGGAAATGTCTAGACGTTTTCGTACAAGAAAAAAAGGGGGGATCAATCTCCGAAAATTTTCTTACGTATCCCGATCCAGATTTCAGGCAAATAAGCCCCAATAATGATCAAAACGAGACCGGTGTAGGTCCATTTATTGAAATAAGATTCTCCGGAAAAGCGAAGAGTGGCCACATTGATGATAGTTGTCCACCATCCGAGTACAATAAGAATAAGACCTACAAAATTCGGAAAAAGAAAACCGATGATTTTGCCCATAAAAACCTCTAAGAATAAGTGACTGAAACGATAGGATTATCGAGATCAGATCTTACTCATCAAGTTGTTTTTTAGGACTTTCTTCGAATTCAAAAACAAGGCAGAGATTTTTCCTTGCCCCGGGACTTTACAAAAACCAGAATTTAGAAACGAGCCATGAAAGAAGAACTAGACAAAGATATAGATCAGGAAATAGAGCCGAGGGAGATGAATCCCACAGAGTACAGGCTTCTCACATTATTATTCAATTTTTTCAGATTTCCGGACGGGATTACCTTAAGCTCTTTAAGAAAGATCATGGAGGGATTTTACGATAACGAAAACCGAGACTCCGACAGACGAAAATTATCCAGGGATATCGAAGAATTAGGCGCCCTAGGATTTCATATTAAATATTATCCGCAAAAGAACGGAAAAGATTTTGTATACGTGCTCGTAAAAGATCCACTTTCCAAAACTCTTGAATTCACTGAAGAAGAACTGAGAGAAATTTCGGCACTTTTGTTAAAAGGATATTCAGAAACTCCTAAATACGAACTCTATACTGCTGCCAGAAAAATATTCGCAGGAGATCTGGAATACTTCCCAGAAATGCCTGAAAGCCTCGAGGAAAATTCGGAAGAGTTAGGAGAAACCGCATTTCAAATTTTAGAAGCTCTTAAGAACCATACTCCCATACGAATTAAATATTATAAAACTTTCCCTGAAGATTCCTATCTAAAAGAAGCGGACCCGATCCGATTGATCCGAAAAGGCGGCCAGGATCATTATCTACTGGCTTATGATAGAGACGAAAAATCCAAAAAAAGATTTGTTTTGCCTAAGATCTTATCTGTGGAACTCCTACAAGGAGATCCACTTTATCAGGCAAGAGGGGCTAAAAAAGAAACAGAAGAAGATCTAATCTTACATGCAGGTTTATTCCCGGTCCACGAGCCTAAAAATGTGGAGTGGATCTGCAAGGAAGAAGGTCTCGTAAAAGCAAAACTATTCCTGACAGGTATCAAATTTGCCGAAGAGAAAAATAAACTCAGTTTCCAATCCACCAACCTAGAAGGACTATTACCATTCTTATGGAGATGGCCGGATGCAATTGAAACAGTTCTTCCTGAAGAATTGAACTCAATCTTCCGAAACTCAGTAAAACAGATCTCAGAACTCTACGAAAAAGTATAAATATTATTACATGAAACTAAAAAACATCCTATTCTCTTTATTCTCCTTACAAATTTTACTCACACTCATAATGAAATATTTCTCCTACCAAGGAGATCTATCTCCTGAATTACATGAAAGAATTCTAAAATATTTTACCCAAGAAGATATCAACTCAGGGATAGACTACGAAAGAAGGGGTTTTTTCGTTTCTATCATAGGCTCCTTACTGGACTTCGCTTTAGCAGGAGTATTCGTATTTACTCCTTTTTCAGTAAAGTTAGAAGAATACTTCCAAAGAAAAACCGGACAAAAATTTTATCCTACAGTATTTCTATTTTTCGTTTCTTTCTATCTTGTAGAATTTATCATCTCACTGCCATTCAGCTATTATTTCGGCTACGTTATAGAACATGAATTCCAATTTTCCAATATGAACGTAACTGATTGGATCTTATTTAAGGCAAAATCTTTCGGATTAGGATTTCTATTTGGCGGATTAGTAGTTCTTGTAGTTGCATTCGTATTCAAAAATCTTCCACGCGCATGGAAATATATACTTCCCATCCTATCATTGGGCTTCGGGTTACTCATGTCCGTACTATATCCGATCATTATCACACCGATCTTTTATGATTATGGTCCAATCCAAGAAGGAAGTTTAAAAACGAAAATATTAACCCTCAGCCAAAAAGCGAATATTCAAGTGGAGAATATTTATGTGATCAATGAGAGCAAATATTCCGGGCATACAAATGCGTACTTCACAGGATGGGGAGAAAGTAAAAAAATCTTCTTATACGATACGCTTATCAAAAATCACACGGAAGAGGAAGTGGTAAGTGTTCTTGGACATGAGATAGGTCACTGGGTCCATAATCACCAAATGATAGAGATCGCGCTCAGCACGTTAGAAACTTTCTTACTGTGTTTCTTACTCGGATACGTATTCCAAAAAGTAAAAAAAGAAGGATTGATCCCTTTAAAAGAATTCTATTCTCCTTCTACCTTACCATTTCTATTTTTAATATTATCCCTTGTTGGAACAGTACTTGGGCCTTTTTCGGCAACACTCTCCAGAGTGCTGGAAACCCAGGCTGATAGAGAAGCGCTTGTGTTAACTAATGATAAAAAATCATTCATCAGCACAGAGATCAAGCTGGCAAAAGATAATAAATCCAGATTGAATCCTCACAGATTAGAAGTGATCTTTGAGCATTCTCATCCAACAACAATCGAAAGGATCGAGTTCGCAGAAGGCTGGAAGTAGATCCGGCCATCCACCTTACTTCCTCCAAGGATATTCCATCTGCAGAGCTACGAAAGCAGCTGTGTTTGTTCCGTATTTGGATTCGATCTCCGCTAAGTTCTTATCATAAGCAGTCACTGCCGCTATTCCATTCAGATTTTCTAAAATGGAATCCAAATCTGCTGCTTCTGCTTGTGTCTTATCTACGTGTAATAATAAACCGGATTTGGTTCGGATCAACTTTTGGTCTGAAACAGAAAATACTTCCGATCTATAAGTTCTGGAAAAAGAATCCGCTTGTAGAGCTAATACTACTTCATCCATTCCATTCGAAACTTGAATACCCAAGTTTTCATAATTCCAAAAGCCAAGATAATTTTTTGCCGCAGTATATATATCCTTACCACTTAGATAAAAATCAGAACTTTTATGAGTGGGTTTCCAATCTTTAGCTCCTAAAAGGCCTGCAATTTCTGAAACTTTTTCTTTTCCGGAAATTGCTTCAATTAGAGCCAAAGAAACTGGGATTGAAGCTGTGATCCCTGTAGTAGTGATGATCTTTTGATCTGCAATATACCTTCTATCCTTGACCCAACTAGTATCCGGGAATTTTTTTTCAAGATTGGAAAAAGAAAACCAATGGCCGGTTGCCTTATGATCTTTCAGAACACCTGCATTTGCTAAAACCCAAACTCCATCACATACTCCTATGATCGTAGAACCTTTTGCTGATTGTTTTTGTATGAAAGATAGAAGTGAAGAATCATCTGCATAATGGACGGCAGGTACGATCACATAATCCGCACCTTCCGGATATTCTGAATCAAAAAGATCAAAAGACTTTTCCGCTTCTATCTTTAATGCAGGAAACATTTGGACTGGGCCAGTTTTAGGAAAAACGGAAATCACTTTTGCGATTTTAGCAGAAGTTAAAACTCCGTAAGGAATCATAAAATCGGTCAACTCAGTCATTCGGTTCTCACCGATCACTGCTATAACTGGTTGCTTTCTGCCGAATCTGGGCTGATAGGTTGGGAGATTGGAATCTTCTTCTTGGCTCCGGAATTTCGAGGTTTCCGAAGATATTCCGTATTCTACAAATCCGAACAAAAGTAGTAGAGTTAAACTTCCGCAGAAGAAATTCATAAAACGATTTGGTTGGAGGCTAAGATGTTTCATACATTTAGAATACGATCTTTTATGGAGGAGGTCGTCCTTCCGTATCCGGATGGACTAAAAAAAGAAAAATCCTGAAAAAATCTGGACATCTAATTCTTGTCGGACTCTTTCATTTTATGGATACGTTTTTGGCGTTTGGAGCAGGTCTTTCGTTCTTATTGGCCATTTCTGAATTCATTCGAAAAGGTAAAGGCCCCAAAAACATCGGTTTCTTTTTCTTGGCTCTTTCTATAGTACAATTCCATTTGTATTTGGAATTATCCGATCAGTTAAAGGAGCAGCTTTGGTTTGCAGAGATCCATATTCCTTTCTTATTTTTCACAGGGCCTCTCGCGTATTTGTATTTTAGAAGATTGGGAGGCCTCCCAGTAAAGACACTTACTCTAGTACATTTTGTCCCCGGATTCGTTGCGTTTTTGCTCCTTCTACCTTTCGTTTTATCCGATCCGAATTCCAAATTAGAATACGTAAGTATATTTCCTCCTAGAAACATTTATTTCCAATTCTTGTTTGGGCTTTTGGTTTTAGGAACTATCTCCAACCTAGTGTATCCGCTTTTACTGATCGGAAAGATCCGCAAATGGAAAACATTCGTCCAAAAAGAAGAAGCTAAGGCATTCTCTCCTTTTCTTGCACTTTTCTATGCGAGTATATTTGTGATCCTCTTGTTTGTGATCGCTCAAATCTTTTTCATGCCATTATTCACCGTAGCGGCTGCATGCCTCACTTTGATCGTATGTTGCGTTTTTTTGAGTGCTTCCACTTCTCCTAGTTTAATTGTATCTTTCGAAAAAACAGCAAAGGAAGCAGGATATAACGAGACTAGGCTCCAAGGTCTGGATGTGGATTCAGTCATTCAAAAGATGGAAGAATTAATGAGAGATAAAAAACTCTATCTGGACGAAGACCTTACACTTCCGCTTCTTTCCAAAGAATTAAAGATCAAGCCCCATCAATTATCAGAAATACTAAATGATAAGATGAGGATCGGTTTCAGAGAATATATTACCGGATATCGTTTGGAAGAGGCTTCCAAATTATTAAGAGATGAGCCTCAAAGATCTGTGCTTGCGGTGATTTACGCGGCAGGATTCAAATCCAAATCCGCGTTTCATAAATTATTCCAGGAGAAATACGGATGTTCTCCTGGAGAATATCGTTTATCATTTACTAAAAAGTCTTAAATTGAGCTTACCATTCTCCAGTATTGCTCATACTCTTCCAAGGTTCTGCGATCTCTAATGACTTTCCTCTTTGTAGCAACTCAATAGAAATTAAATCAGGAGATCTAATGAATGCCATTCTTCCATCTCTAGGCGGACGATTGATAATCACTCCTTTTGCCTGAAGACTCGCGCAGGTTTCATAAATATTATCTACTTCAAAAGCAAGATGACCGAAGTTCCTTCCACTTGTATAAGCGGAATCTTGGTCCCAATTATAAGTTAATTCTATTTCCGGAGAATTGTCATCTAACTCTGATAAGAACACAAGAGTGTATCTTCCTTCCGGATGATCATGTCTTCTTGTTTCTTTTAATCCTAACTTATTGCAGAAAAAATCCAATGCTAGATCCAGATCTTTTACTCGGATCATAGCGTGTAAGTATTTCATTTTGTGTCCCTTCGGAGGTTCTTCCCTAAACAAGAAGATCTATTCCCTATTAATTGGGAAGGTAATCTGTGGATTTTCCCTATGACAAGCCCAAAGCTAAGATGAAAAATCGAACAAATTAGAAAATTCCGCCATATTGGATTTTTCCGATTTACCCCCAAAAACACCCTTTTTGACCCTATTTTTGCCTATTGGGAGGGCGTTATGCTTAATTATTGTGCTCAAAAAATAAGCATTTTTGAAATTTCTAATAAAGAATCGGCTTGAAAAAAACAACCATTGGGTCGATACTTGTACTATATTCAAGCAGCGGTATGAGGAATCATCCGATTTCGCTTCTTTTTTATTCAATATGAATGGATAGAAGCTAGTTGAAACAAGGTGCTTAGAAAATTAGATAATTCTAATAAATGTAAATGTGATAAAGGGTTCTTTGAGTTCGTTTAACAAAAATTTTTAATTTTTTCTTTGTATAAAATTTTTTTTGTTCCATTCGCCCATACAGGTAGGTCATATGGATATAAAGCGAAAACAAGAACAGAAAATATAAAAATAACTTGAGGTTTCAATTTTATGAAAATCAACAAACTCACTTCTCTTCTATTGGTAGTAGGCTTCTTAGCAGGATCTTCCGTTTTTGCAGTTTCTCAAGATACTGAAGATCGTCTTTTAGAGCAAGCTTTGGTATCCGCTGCGGTTACTAAAGAGCAAAAAGTTGCAGTAGCTACTTACTTGAAAGCAATCGCTCAACAAAAGAGTGAAAGAGCAGAAGAGCTAAGAGCATTGGCTAAACGTTCTACTGGTGGAAAATTCCTAGCTAGCAACGCTCAGTCTGAGAGATTCTTGAAACAAGCAAAAGCTCTTGAAGCAGAAGCTGCAAGAACACAAGAATTTCTAAACAATCTTTAATTAGTAGTCACAAATCCTAAAAATCCATCGACTGCAAGGCGCCGAAAGGCGCCTTTTTTTGTTACTTGGAGATCTTCTTATCTTTAGGAAAACAACTCATGCTGAAACCTTCTATCATATAACAAATAGCGTCTTTGGTTTCACATCTTAATGCGTCATTATAAGTAGTGCTTTGGATTTCCAGGTCCATACGTTCACAGACCATTTTTTCTTTTGTAGAAGTTTGGGTGCTTGTGTCTTGGCCAAGCAAACTTCCGGCGAATAGGAAACAAATTGTGAATAATACCGATTTTTTCATCATACTCTCCGGAGAATCCTCTGATTCTATGACCCTTTCAGGTTTCCTCCCGAGAGTCAATCGATTTGAGATAAGGCAAAACTTCGAAAAAAGATTGTGAGACGGTTTGAACCTTCTAATTTGCCCTGATGAGTTTCCTGAACGGAAAGTTTCGCTCTACATGGATAAGGTTCACATTTTGTTTTTTGTTCCTTCTTCCTTTATTGTATCCGTTCCTATTAAAACCTGGTGAACAATTATACTCTGATCATTTAGCTAAATTTATATTGGGAGAATCCGTAGGAAGGAATGGATTTCTTTCGGGCAATTTGGTTCTGCCTTCTAAAAGTTTAGATCCGGAAGGACATTATTGCCCCACTGAATGTATCCGTATCGGTGAGGAGCTAATTAGTCCATTTCCCGCTGCATTGGGCTATGTATATGCGGCATTTCTTCCTTGGAGTGGGATTGTTGGCGTGTACGTCGCAGTCACGATTTTGATCCTTCTATCCTTTTTGCTTCTTTCTATCTTATGGGATTGGGATCCGATCTATTTGGGAGTTTTGGTCTTAGCCACTCCATTTTTAGTGAATGGATATTTTTTCCCGGATGTAGGTATTGCTTCCTTTTTGTTTATAGGGGGAAGTTTTCTATTTTTAAGATCAGGAAATTCTTCTTCCTGGCTGAGGTTTGTAAGTTCAGGTTTTATCTGCGCTTCTTCCGCTTGGTTTAGGATAGAAAGTATCGTATTTCCGTTTGCATTTTTATTTTTCTTAAGTATATACAAGTTTTCTAATGTAAAAGAAAGAAGGAAAATTTTAGCTTATTCGTTTGGCTTTTTGGTCGGAGTTGCACTTTTATTTGGAATACAATATATTCTGTATAAACATCCATTAGGTCCAAGATTTTCTTTTAATCAGCCTACAATGTTCTTACTTCCTTGGAAGAAGTGGAAAATTTACACAGGGCTATTGATCGCTAACCCGAATCGGATCGGTTTTTTCGGATATACTCCTGCGTTTTTGATCGTTCTGTTTTTCTTTGTATATTATATTTTCATTAAGAAGAATCCTTTTAAGAGAATTTCTGCGCTTGAGATCTCAAATCGAGAACTGTTCGTTTATTCCGGCCTGGCTGCGTTTTTGGCTTTAGTGATTTCTGCACCAAACGACGGGATCATAGATTTTGGTTCTAGATATCTTCATTTGAGTTTGCCTGTTTTTGCAGGAATGTTCTTGATCTTGCTGGAAAATATAGGGGAGAAGTTTCGTAAGATTGCAAAAATTGTTCTATTTACGATCCTTCTCTATTCAGTTTATATCAGTTTTTCCTATACCCAAATTTTAGGAAAGTATGGAAGAACGACCACTAAACTGAATACAATCTATTTGGAACAAAAGCCTGATTTGGTTGTGGTTCAGATCAGGACATATTCGCAGATTTTAGGAAAATATTTTTTCCAAACTCCTTCTGTTTGGCTTATGAGAGAAGGTCATATTAAAAACTTCTTCTCTAAGAATCGTCCCGATCAATTTAAAAAAATATTATTTGTTCAAACGAAAGCTTCTATCGCGCAAAATTTAAATGAGTCTGATCCTTTTCTGAAAAATAAATATTATGAAAGTATTACCCAAGCCTTGGGTCCTGATTACAAAAAGGTTTGGTCGGAAAATAAGGAAGATGTTCTACTTTTCTCTATGGAAAGAAAAAAGTAGAACCTGACCAGCTTGCGGCTTAGCTCCAATCCTACTCGTTCAAAAAGAAGAAGAAAAAGAATCCTGCTGCTTGTGCTCTTGGAATTCCTGATGCACTTCCGATCAAGGAACCATTTTTTCGTACGTCACCATTACTATCAATGCGTCCGATCAGACTTCCGTTCTTGCGTACGTCTCCACTGGAATCAATCGAGCCTACTAGTGAACCGTTCAGTCGGAAGTCTCCGTTAGATTCGATCTTACCGATCAGGCTTCCGTTTTTCCGAACATCCCCACCGGATTCAAATCTTCCCACGAGAGATCCGTTCAGTCTTACATCTCCATTGGAGTCGATACTGCCAATAAGAGAGCCGTTCTTTCTCAGATCACCTGCCTGCAAGGCCCCAAAGCCAGCGCTCAAAAAGAGAACCGCAACTACGAGTTTCAAAATTGGTTTCATTCATGTATCTCCGTTCTTATATTAATAAGTTCCGTCGTATGCCAAAGGTAACAAGTATGAAGATATTTTTTGCAGTGTATTTTCTTGGAGCGGGTTGTTCTACCTGTCTCAGAGACCTAAGTTACTTCGGTTCATTGATTAAAATGTATTGTCTATTCCCTTTGTCTAAACTGAGTCTGCTTGTGTGAGTATAAGATTTTAAAGATCGATCAAATTATAACGTTATTCTATATCCTCATCGGATTCTAATTCTATTTCGCAAAATTTAGAATAATATTTGGATTGTATCTCTTTTCTTTCCTTCACGATTCCTGAGATTGGAATAAAGAAAATGGATTTAAGTCCATACAATCTTCCATAAACTCCATCTCCTTTTTTATAAGAAACTCTGGAATCGATACGGAATCTTAAGATCTTCTTTCCAATAATCTGTGCAGAGGCCAGGAAGACTTGGTCGGAATCAAATAGCTCTAGATAAAATTTAGGAAGAAGTCTAAATGTATTTTTTAAAAAAGACGTTTGGGTCATATAAATGGATTCTATCGAAAAGAGCGGACAAATAGGTATCATCCGTCTTAAAATCCCATGTTTTCGGTTACGATTCTGTAAAAAGAAGGGTTCGAAAAAATCCTTCTCAAATGATACGTATTTTTGATTGTCTCGGAATTTCCCCAAAGAAAGAATGTCCGGCATGAATCCAAGTACGAAAAAACTCCAAACCAAATTAGCGGTGATTCATCTTTTGCAGGAAAACAAAAGAATGAGTTTGGAGGATCTTTCCAAGTATTCCGGTATCGATGATATAAAAGATCTTAAAAAAGAGCTCGGAAAATTGTACATGGTAGGCTCTTACCCATATACTCCGGACCAATTTGTGGAATTGGATTATGATGGAGAGACGATCGGCATTCGTATGCCTTTAACTCTGGAACAAGGTTTGGTTTTAAGCGTTAAAGAATGGGCCACAATCCGAAAATTATTTTTGGAAGAAGATGAAAAGGAAACAGGTTCTTCCAGGAAAAAGATACTAAAATCTATATTAGATAAAATACATACAATTCTTCCTTCCGCAGGAATTCCAAGTGAGAACGAATTAAAGAAGAATATAGACGATTCTATCTCCGAAGGTAAATCTTTACAGATCAAATATCGCGCTCAGGGAGAGGTAGATCCTGAATCCAGGAAAGTAGATCCTTGGGCATTATTAAGTTTTAGAGAAGAATATCTGATCGGTTATTGTCATTCCAGGAAGGCACCTCGAACATTTAGATTGGATTCTATCTTACAGCTGAATAAAACCCAGGAAAATGTCGCAGAGATCCCAGACCAAGAAAGAAAGAATGCAATCTCCAAATTGAAAGAATTTTTGAAAGGAGGAGAAGGGGACTCCAATTTTGCGGAGATCTATCATACCGCAGATGTATATTTTAATCTACATTCTCGCATACATTTAGAAAGAACTTCTAACAAAAAGCAGATAGGAGATACCACATATTATCTTTCTAAGGCAAGGATCAGAAACCAGGATTGGTTTTTGTCTGTTCTAAAAGGTTTTGGTCCGAATGTAATTCTTCATAGTCCACCTGAGTTAAAAGAAAGAATGACTGCATACTGGGAGACTATTTCTTCCGGTTCGTAAGCTCGGGAATCGATTGACTCTTCTCTCTTTACCATTGATTCAGGATATACCTTGCTTTCTCCCGCTAAGATCAATTTAGGATTAGAGATCCCTTACAAAAGGCCTGATGGATTTCATGAGATCCGAAGTGTATTCTTACGTTTGAATTGGGGAGATGATATCCAAATAGAACCGATCACTTCCGGATCTTTCGAGTTGGTCTCTAATAATCAGATCATTTTGGAAAAAAGGCGTTTCTACGATGAGGTCTCTGAGAAAGGGGATCTAAGTAAAAATATTCTTTTCAAAACATTTTCCAAGATAAGAGCTCATTACAGAGAACTTCCCGGAGTCAGGATCCATCTTACTAAAAAAATTCCTCCTGCTGCAGGTCTGGGAGGTGGATCTACAAACGCTGCATCACTTTTCTCTTTTTATTTTGGCCTGAGTCCGGAGTTTAATTCGGATCATATTTTTAAATTGGCAGCTGAGATCGGAGCTGACGTTCCCTTCTTCTTATCCGAAAATCATTGTTTGGTGTCTGGAAAAGGTGAGATCTTAAAAGATATCCAAGTGCATCCCGGACAGGGAATTTTAGCCTTAACTCCTCAGGTACTCTCAACCGCCGAAATGTACGCAGGTCTCAAAAAGCCTTTACAAGCCGACCCTCCCTCGAAAAGATGGATTTCTCTAGACAAAGACGTTGAATTTTCTTTAAAAGAAGGGAATTGGGCGGCTTTGAGAGAAAAGCTCGTAAACGACTTCGAGCCTCTTGCCTTCCAAAAGTTTCCCCAACTCGGGAAATTAAAGGAAAGTTTTTTGGCGAATGGAGCTAGTTATTCCTCCTTAACTGGATCTGGATCTTGTATCTATGGTTTAGTGCAGGGATTGGAGATACGGGAAGAGCTGTTAGCCAAAATGCAAACGGAATTTCCCGACCTTACGTTTGTAAGCTTTAATTATTAAAGAATGAAACTGGGCCGTCGCCAAGTGGTAAGGCAGCGGTTTTTGGTACCGCCATTTCATAGGTTCGAATCCTATCGGCCCAGCCACTGTTTGATTTCACCGGATTACTGAATGGACGCCAAAAAGGAAGCAGTCGCCGTAGTATTAGCTGCGGGAAAGGGAACCCGCATGAAGACGGAGCTCCCAAAGGTGGCTGTTCCTTTAAATGGAAAGCCCCTTTTAAACCATGTTATTGATCATCTCAAAGAAGCAGGGATCAATGACATAGTCATAGTTGTAGGCTATAAAAAAGAAGAAGTCCAAGCACTATGCTCAGGAATTCCTGGCATTCGTTTCGCCGAACAAAAAGAGCAATTAGGCACAGCTCACGCAGTATTAAGCGCCGAAGAATTTGTAAAATCCCATAAAGGTCCTATCCTTGTGGCCTGTGGCGATGTTCCAATGATCACAGGAGACACATTCGGCTCTCTCGTTTCCACTCATGTCCAAAATGGATTCTCTGCTACTCTTCTTTCCGCTAAGGTAGATGTTCCTAGCGGTTACGGAAGGATCGTTCGTAATTCTTCCGGAGAAGTAACCGCAATCGTTGAAGAAAAAGACGCAGATGCGGAACAGAAAAAAATAAACGAGATCAACACCGGAACTTACGTATTCAGTTCCGAAATTCTTTTCGAATCTCTTAGAAAAATAGGAAACAGCAACGCTCAGGGAGAATATTATCTTCCTGATCTAGTAGAGTTGTACAAAAAAGAAGGAAAAAAGTTGGGCGCAGTGATTCTTAAAAACAGCGGAGAAAGCCAAGGTGTGAATTCTCCCGCAGATCTGGAAAACTTAGCGGCAGTTTTAAATGGAGCGGTTACAAAATGAGCGGCTCTAATATCGCAGTTTTTTCAGGATCTTCTAACCGTACGATCGCAAATGAAATTTGCCAAGAGTTAGGAATAGCTCCGGGCAAGATCAATCTTCGTAAATTTTCCGACGGAGAGATTGCGGTTAAGATAGAAGAGAATGTAAGAGGAAGAGACGTATTTGTAATCCAATCAACTTCCGCTCCAGCAAACGACAACTTGATGGAATTACTTTTGATCATGGACGCGTTAAGACGTGCTTCCGCCGAAAGTATTTCTGTAGTTGTTCCTTATTACGGTTACGGACGCCAAGATAGAAAAGCGGAACCAAGAGTTCCGATTTCCGCAAGAGTTGTTGCAGATCTGATCGAAGTTTTAGGTCCAACAAGAGTGATCGTAATGGATCTTCATGCGGACCAGATCCAAGGGTTCTTTAAAGTTCCTGTGGATAATTTACATTTCAGCCCCGTGCTCGTAGAATATATCTTAAGCAAGAAATTCGAAGATCTAGTTATCGTTTCTCCGGACTCCGGTGGTGCGGAAAGAGCCAGATCTTTCGGTAAAAAAGTGAACGCAACTTTAGCGATCATAGACAAGAGAAGACCGAAAGCAAACGTTTCCGAAGTGATGAATGTGATCGGAGAGATAGAAGGTAAGAATTGTATCCTTCTAGACGATATGATCGACACTGCAGGTACTATCTGTAAAGCAGCAGATGCTCTTTTAAAGAATGGAGCAAAGTCTGTATATTGTGCGGCAACTCATGGAGTTCTTTCCGGAGAAGCTATCGATCGTTTGAACTCTACTCCTTTCACGGAGGTCGTATTATCTAATACGATCGAGATCCCGGAGTCCAAAAAAATCACTAAGTTAAAAACTCTCTCTGTAGCTCCGTTATTCGCAGCTGCGATCCAGAGAATATCGACCAATCAATCGGTCAGCGACCTATTTATATAAGAACAAGGGTAAAGACAATGAGCCACAAATTAGCTGTTAAAAAAAGGACTGAAACCGGCAAGAACGTAAACAATCGTCTTCGCGCGGATGGACAAGTTCCTATTAACATTATCGGGAGCGGAAATGCCGCTTCCGGTTCCGTAAACGAGAAAGAACTTGAAAAATTAGTTCATTCCGGTATCCGCCAATCCACTCTAATCGAGTTGGATGTAGAGGGAGAAGGGATCCAAAAGGTTTTCGTTAAAGAAGTACAACGTTTTCCTGAAATCGACAGAATTCGCCACGTAGACTTCTACAAAGTTGAGCCTGGTAAGAAGATCGTTACTAAGATCGGAATTCGCACCGAGGGAACTGCAAAAGGTTCTAAGATGGGTGGTCAGTTCGACCATTTGATCCACGAGATCCGTGTGAAAACGGTTCCTGAGGATCTTCTTGAGACTCTGGTTCTAGATGTAACCGATCTAGATGTAGGCGATTTTATCAAAGTTAGTAACTTAAAAGTTCCTGCAAGCTGGGAAATTTTAGTAAACGGAGATCCGATCGTAGCAGCAGTTCTAAAAACCAAAGCTTTACTTGCTCAAGAAAGAGCAGAAGCTAAGGAAGCTGCCGGAGCGAAACCGGGAGCAAAAGCCGGAGCTAAAAAAGGGAAATAATTTCCCCGTCCCGAGATCTAAAAAATTGGAGTACGTTATTGTATGAAGCTAATCGTCGGACTGGGTAACCCCGGAGACAAATACAATAATAACCGAGCTAATATCGGCTTCAAAATTTTGGACGTGATCGCCAATAATATAAACGTTGAGATCAAGACTAAAAAGAAAAAGTCTTTGATCGGGCGAGGCGATTTTGAAGGAGAAGAGGTTGTATTATTAAAACCTCAGACTTTCAGCGATCTATCGGGAGAGTCCGTACTGTACATAGCTTCCTTCCTGAAAATTCAGGTACAGGATATTCTTGTAATCCATGAAGATTTAACCTTACCCTTGGGTAAAATTGTAGTGGATAAGGGAGCTAACGGGAACGAAAATCCTGGGATCAAATCAGTGATCCAATCCTTGCGTTCTCCAAATTTTATCCGTATCCGTATCGGGATCGGTAACGACCAATTCGATGGCACTAATTTGGACGGATTTTTGAAGGAAGATTTCCAACCTCTAGAAAACTTAAGTTTGATCCAAATCATCAACGACGCGGAAGCAGCGATTCGCTCCATCAGTTTGGGCGATATTGAAGACGTGATCGAAAAATACAGATTGTAAAAATCCTTTACTTTTCCGGAAAAAAAGGGACTCTGATTGTGGGAACCTTTTCTGCGGAATCGGTTTCCAAATATTACCGGTTTACGATTCCGGCAGGTCCAAGACCTGTTTCCTTTAGTCTAACCTACGGGAAGAATGTGGCTCCGAAGAGATGGCGGAGCTTGGGAGTTACACATGAATAACAATAATAAAGGTCTTAGATTACTTATACTTTTTATCTTAGTAATCCTAGGATTAGCACTTCTCGTACCGCAGATCCAAACTGCTTTGGGAAAACCTAGAATACTACCGTTCTCTCAATTTATGAACATGGTAGAGCCGGATGCTTCTTCCAAACCGAAAGGTAAACTGGTTAAGACCACTGATTCCAATTTCCCTGGCTGCGATAAGTTAGTCATGGAAGGAGATATGATCAAAGGTTGTTACGAACCGTTTGAAGAAGGAGCAGCGAAAGCTCCTGTTCGTTTCGAGACAAGGATCGCTCCTATCGACAAAGAATTCCTTTCTTCTTTAAGAAAAACGAATATTGATCTGGAAGTGGTCCCTTCTGAGAACGGACACGGATTCGGAATGTTAAGTTCCTTCCTTCTCATCGCAGTGATCGGTATTTTCGTATTTTACTTTTTTATTATGCGCCAAGTTCAGTCTACAGGCAATAAGGCTTTCTCTTTCGGAAAATCTAAAGCTAAGATGACTGTAGATCCAAAGGTCAAGGTTAGTTTCGCAGACGTTGCAGGATGTGAAGAAGCCAAAACCGAATTGGTCGAAATTATAGAATTCTTAAAAGATCCTAAAAAATTCCAAGCAATGGGTGCAAGGATCCCAACTGGAGTTCTTTTAGTAGGTCCTCCGGGAACCGGTAAAACTTTACTCGCTAGAGCGGTTGCAGGAGAAGCTGGAGTACCTTTCTTCAGTATCTCTGGTTCCGACTTCGTAGAAATGTTCGTGGGTGTAGGAGCTTCTCGAGTTAGAGACTTGTTCGAACAAGGTAAGAAAAATTCTCCGTGTATCATCTTCATAGATGAGATCGATGCGGTGGGAAGATTGAGAGGAGCCGGATGGGGCGGTGGTCATGACGAAAGAGAGCAGACCCTAAACCAAATGCTCGTCGAGATGGACGGATTTGAGAAGAATGAAGGTGTGATCGTAATGGCAGCCACAAACCGTGCTGACGTTTTAGATCCTGCATTGCTCAGACCGGGACGTTTCGACCGCCAAGTGATGGTAGATCTTCCTGACTTAGTAGGAAGAGAGCAGATCCTAAAAGTGCATTCTAGAAAAGTTCCTTTAACCAGTGATATCTCTTTGAACTCTATCGCAAGAGGAACCCCTGGATTTACAGGTGCGGATCTTTCTAACCTGATCAATGAGGCTGCATTACTTGCTGCACGTAAGAATAAAAAACGTGTAACTCAGGAAGAATTGGAAGAGGCTCGCGACAAAGTGATGATGGGTCCTGAACGTAGATCCTTCTTCATTTCCGAAAAGGAAAAAGAAGTGATTGCATATCACGAAGCAGGTCACGCGATCTTAGGAACTCTTCTGGCTTATACAGAACCTGTTCATAAGGTAACCATCATTCCAAGAGGAAGAGCATTAGGTCTTACTCAATCTCTTCCTACAGAAGATAAACATATTCATACTAAAGCGTATTGGTTGGATCAGATCGTAGTTTGTATGGGTGGCTTCATTGCAGAAGAGTTTAAGTTCAAAATGACTTCTACCGGTTCTAGCAATGATATCCAACAAGCTACCAATATCGCGAGAAGAATGGTCTGTGATTGGGGAATGTCCGAAAAATTGGGCACAATCAATTATGGAAGCGGTCATGAGAGTCCTTTCCTCGGAAGGGATATGGGCCAGAGCAATAAGGCTTATAGCGAAGAATTTGCCGCAATGATCGACAAAGAGATCAGAGGAATCGTTCAGACTTGCCTGGATAAGGGAAGAGAACTGGTCCGTAAGAACTCTACCAAGTTTGAAAATCTTGCGAAGGCTCTTCTTGCAAAAGAAACAGTCTCTCACGACGAGTTGATGGCGATCGTTCATCCTTCTCATGAAGAAACTAAAAAGAAGACTGAACGTTCTAACAAAAAGGAAAAGTCAGGAGAAATTCCTAACAAACCCGCTTATTCTACCGGCATTGAATGAAATTCTGGCTTTTTAAAACCGAGCCTGACGTTTTTTCTATAGATACTTTGGCTTCTTCTCCAGGCAAAATAGCGCCCTGGGAGGGAGTCAGAGGTTATGGAGCAAGAAATTACCTAAGGGATGAGATCAAAAAAAAGGATCTTATCCTATTCTACCATAGCAGTTGTAAACCTCCTCATGTAGCAGGACTTGCGGAAGTCGTCAAAGAAGGTTACCCGGACCATTTCGCTTTTGATAAGAAACATAAGTATTATGATCCAAAAAGTGACCCACAAAAACCGACCTGGTTCATGGTGGATGTGAAATTTAAGGAAAAATTTTCTCGCCCAATTTCGCTAGAAGAATTAAGATCCCACGGGCAACTAAAAGGAATGATCCTTTTGCAGCCGGGTGGTAGACTTTCCATCCAACCGGTCAGCGAAGAACAGTTTCATTATATTTGTAAATTGGCCGGGGCAAAAAGTCTTCCCGGTTAGGGAGATTTTTGGTGAATATTTTCCGAAAAATTCGGAACTTCAGCTTCATTCTGCTGATCCTCATCCTAGGTATAGGCTCTCTATATTCTCAGGAAGATGTTCCCGTTTTTCCGATCTCCGGTTCTATGTCCGGAACTCCCATAAATAAATTTACCTTTATCCGAAAGATCCGACCTGGAGAAGTCAAAACTCCTACTGATCTAGAATCAGGCGACTGGACTAGAATAGATAAGGACAGTCTGTCTTTCAGTTTTACCGACGATCAGTTTTTAATTAAGTTCAAGATACAAGCTCCACCTAAAGAAGGAACGATCTCCTGGTATTTAGTTTTGAATAATCCGGGAATGGAAAATCTTACAGTCTTCAAAAGAGTATGGGGACCGGGAGGATGGGCATGGTCTGAACTTTCCAGGGATATGAGGATGTCTTACATCCAACCTGCGTTCTTAATAGAAACTCCTCCGAACAAGCAGGAAGAATTTTTAATCCACGCTTCTACAAGAAGATCTCTCGTTTTGAATTTCCAAGCCTGGGCTCCTAAAGAATTCGCAGCTCATATCCAAATGGAGAATCTGTTTCTGGGGATTTTCTTTGGAGCGATAGGGATCATGTTGGTGTATAACGGATTTCTTGCCTTTGTGGTTAAGGATTCCAGTTATTTCTTCTATGTTCTGTATTTATTGTTCTATGGACTTTGGCAGATGTCTGTTACAGGAGTGGGGGCACAATATTTAATCCCAGCTCCTGCTACTTCTTGGAATGATTATCTGACCGGTTTTGCATTCTTGTCCGTCGCATTCTCTCTTTTATTTACTCGTTCCTTCTTACATATGGAAAGAGAAACAGGTTGGAAGAATTACGCTTTCTTAATATTGTCCGCTTTTGCGATTTTTGGGTTCATTGCTTCTTTATTTTCCAGCATTTACGGGCCGATGATCTGGGCAGTGTCCTGGTATCCTTTTTTGGCTGCAGTTTTGGTGATCTATTCCGCTGCGATCCGTTTGAGAAGAGGATATCGTCCTGCACGTTATTTCCTATTGGCCTGGTCCGTTCTGATCCTTTTTGTTTTGATCACTGCTCTTAGGAACTTATCCATTATCCAAGATACTGAACTCACTCATTGGTCGGCTCAATTCGGTTCTTTGGTGGAGATGACACTTCTTTCTTTTGCTTTGGCGGATAGGATCAAAACATTAGAGAAAGATTCTTTGCAGGCTCGATTGGAAAATTATGAAAGCCAATTGAAGTTAACCGAGATTGAGCAAGAGCTTAAGATCGCGAGGGAATTGCAAGAGTCCATTCTTCCCGATCGTTTGCCTGAAGTAAAAAATTTGAAACTTTCCGTAAGAGGGGAGTTTGCGAGTTCTGTAGGCGGGGACTTCTATGATTTTCACCAATTGGAATCCGGTAAATTAGGGATCTTTTTGTCCGATGTTTCTGGCCATGGTGTACCTGCGGCGATCATTTCTTCTATGGTGAAATTGGCGTTTTCCATTGAGTCCAGAAAGAATGAAGATCCCGCAGAAGTTCTAAGAAGTATTAACAGATCTTTAAGTGGTAAATACGGAAAACATTTTATAACCGCGGCCTACTTGATAATCGATCCTTCTAATGGAAAGGTCGTCTACTCTAATGCGGGACATCCGCCTATTGTTGCGATAGACAAGGAATCAGGCGATACTAAGGAGATTTTCTTACCCGGTTGGATCATGGGAATGGATCCAAATCTGAAAAACTCTGTGATCGAATTCCAGATGAAACCTGGAGATCGTTTGATTATTTATACGGACGGGATCACCGAAGCCAGAAGTAAAAGTGGGGAAATTTTCGGATTCCAGAGGTTTTATAAATTGTTAAGTGAACATATGCAATCTTCCGGAGAGAAACTCGGAGAGGATCTGTTTGCTACAGTTAGAAGTTTTACAGGGAACAGAAAACATTTCGAGGACGACCTAACATTTCTCGTCCTAGATTATTTACCGATCCCCGATGAGAATGTGATTAAGGAAACTACTTCGAGTTTTTCAAAAAGCTGATCAGCTCATTCGAAACTTGGATAGGACGTTTTCTATAACTCTTCTTATAATCTTTTTTATATTCTTTATGACAGTTTTTGCAGGATGATTCCAGATCTCCGGATGTAAGAGCTTTATCTGTAATCTCTTTCCATTTTGTTTTTTGTTCATCTAATGCCCAGTTTGGGACTTCTTTTAGGATCCTTTCGAGAGCGACCTTATCACCTTTTTTCGCTTTTTTGGAAGCAGGTTTGGTATAATCTTCCATAAAGTCATGTAATGTGGTTTCTGTCGTTCCTGTTTGAGCATAGGAAGTTGAAACACCTAATAAGAATAATAAAACGATACAGATACTTTTAAGTTTACGGTTCATCTAAGAAAGTCCTCTTTTTCCTCTATTTTTAAGTTTTAATAAGTTTAGGGAAGTTCTTTCCGATTTTTAAGAAAGAATCCTAGTTTCTAAAAATTAGTGTACATCTGAAATTTTGGGAACCTAAAAGAAGGCAGAAGTTCGAGATCTTTTTAATCTAAAATACGATTCCACTCTTGGTCGTAATAACGTACAAGGCTTTGGTTATCTAATCGATTCGGTTCAGTTGGAACTCTGGACATGTCTAGAGGAAATTCAGAAATAGATTTGAGCTCTGTTTCATTCAGGAATTTTAATCCTGTCGGAAGATCTTTTCTGTATCCTCCCAATTTGCCTACAGATCCTAAAATAAATCCCCATTCTCCAAAAGAAGGGACATACACATGCAATGCCCTGGTATTAAATCCTGATTCCTTGAGAGTAGCCTCTACGCACCAGAAGGACATTCTGGCGAATAGAGGTGAAGTGGATTGTATCTCTACGACTGAAAATTCGTTAAGCCTTCTTCTTAAACTTTTGTAAAAAGTAGTGCTGTATAATTTCCCAATGGAGAAATTACTTGGATCCGGAAAATCTATCAACACGACATCGAATACTAGGTCGGATTCTTCTAACCATAAAAATGCATCTGCATTTTGGACTTTCACTTTAGGATTTTTTAAACTAGATCCATTGATCTCCGTAAGAACCGGTTGTTCCGAAAAGATACGAGTCATCTCCGGATCCAAATCGACTAAGGTGATAGATTCTACGCTTGGGTGTTTTAAAATTTCTCTGACTGCTAGACCGTCTCCTCCTCCCAAAACCAGTACTCTTTTTGGATTTGGATGAGAGAGAAGGGCAGGATGCGCCAATGTTTCGTGATATCTATACTCGTCTCTGGAGCTGAATTGTAAATGCCCATTCAGAAAAAGTCTAAGTTCACTTTTATATCTTGTAACTATGATCTTTTGGAAATTGGTCTGTTTGGAGTAGATGATCTCGTCTGAAAAAAGATTTTCCTCGCTATAATAAGTGATCATCTCGGAAAATGCGAATCCTAATCCGAGTAAGGTCAATACCAGGGCGGATTTTGCTCTTAATAGGTTTTTATGTTTTTCGGATAGAGGGAGAACGAATGTTCCCCATAATGCTGTTCCGGCGTTGAGTAATCCGAAGAAGAAAGAAGTTCTCACCATTCCTAATTTTGGAGCAAAGAAGATCGGAAATGCCAAAGAGGCTAAAAGTGCCCCCGCATAATCCAAGCTGAGCACTTTGGAAACCATATCACGAAATCCTAATTTATTTTTTAGGATTCGTAGAAGGAGAGGTATCTCCATTCCCACAAGGGTCCCAACTGCGACTACGATGCTAAAGAGTGGAATTTGGAAAATTCTGGTTTGTCCGAAACTTAAGAATAGAATTGTAGCACTAAACCCGCCTAATAGTCCTAAGGCGAGTTCCACATCTAAGAATTTATGGATTAGATCTTCTATTAGATATCTAGAAAGCCAGCTTCCTATGCCCATGGAGAATAGATAAACTCCGATGACTAAAGAGAATTGTGTAACTGTTTCTCCGAGTAAGTAACTTGCTACGGTGCCTGCTAATAGTTCATATACTAAACCGCAGGAAGAAAGGATTAGGACGGAGATTAATAAGGCTCTCTGCAGTTTATTTTCCCCCTGGGAAATTTCTGGTGAACCAAGCGTAATGAGAACGATAGATCCCCGGATTTTGTCTGACGGTTTTTGGGACTTGATTCACTTCTTCAAAATCAGTGGTCGCTCCACCTTTTGTGTATTCCGAAAGAAATCCAAGACCGATCGAGGCGGCGAACAGAGGATAAACAAGACCTTTTAAAAAATTCCACATAATAAATCCTTAAACTCTTTTGGATTCGAAAGAATAACTTCTGAAAAAAGTATAGATCAAAGGAAGCCATAGGAAGATAGAAAATAAGAAGAATGGAGCTGGACTCATCACGTCTCTTATGATCTTCACGTTGTAAACAGAACCCCAGCCTTCCGGGAAATCAGATTGGCTTTCTAATCTAAGATAATATCTTCCTGGAGGGATTTCTGCCAATGATTTAGAATCCGATCTGGAACCTTCCGACCAGGATTCACCATCGTCCACTCCATGATAATAACTGGTCTCGATAGAAGTGTCGTAAGCTGTATCGGTGTCTTCATTAATCAAAGCAGCGGAGAAAAATATATACTTATTATCTATATTAGGAGCTTCTATCTGAATTTCAACATTCTCATTTGCAGATCCTTTTAGTTCGAATACGTCCGTTACGAAAGAATTGTCTCTGAAACTTGAACTTCCTATCTCTGCGTTCGGAGTCGATGTCTGGACATATTTGAATTTTCCTTCATAGACTACTTGGTTCTTAGCCTTGATACATCCATATACTTGGAATACTAAAAAGACTGCAGTGAGAGCTGCGGCCACCCATAGATTTCTTATTAATCTGATCTTGAACGGATTCGGTTCACATACTCCGACTATTTCAGGTTTTCTTAATTTAGAAGCAGTATCCAAAGGAACCGCGGACTTCATCGTATCAAAAGGAATAAATACTCCCTTGGACCAAAAAAGTTCCTTATCCGTTCTTTCGGAAGAGATCATATAAGGTGGAGAAATATAATCTTCGAGTTGTGCTTTTTCCCCTGCAGAGACCTTCCAGTAAAATTCCCCTAACGCAAAGTCCGTATTTGCATCAGAATTAGCGAACCACTTATAGGATCTTTTCTGGAAGATACGTTTCAGCCCAGGCGCCCATTTAGGAACTCCAGGAAGAGGTTCGAAATAAGTCCAGTTGTCCCCATTTTCGTTCAGCCAAGCATATCCTCCTCTGTATCGAAGAAGATAGTCTGTCCAAGTATAAGTTTCGTCGTCTACTTCAGTAGATTTTCGTAATACTCCAATTACCTTGGATTCGGGGAAGTTCGGAAGTTTGATAGGAGTTCCTAAAGGAAGAAGGACATTATCTTTGGAAACTTGATCAAATTTAGCGATGATCTTAAGATCGTCACTTTCCGTATCCATTACGGATCCACAATATTCACATGCTAAAGATTTAGAAAAATCAGGACTGAATTGATTGAGAGATGCTCCGCAACCTTTACATTCTATGGACTTCGCAGGTATCTGAGCCTGTCCATATGCGACTTCTTCTTGCCTAAGGCCGGTTAAGTGTAACTCTTCTAAGGGAGAAAAATTTCCGGAAAATAATAATGCAGGAGATTCTGAATAGTCCAAGGTTCCGAACAATCCGTCTTCACTTGCAAGATCCAACAAGACTGCTTCGTATCCGGTTTGGAACCCAATAGGGAGTTCACCTTCTCCACCTATACAGGTGGCTTTCATGATTTCTTTTAGGGTCCAGTTCTCTCCTAAGTAAAAACTGTCTCCAGGAGTGATCCTTTCTCTTCTACCGGAGGTGATTACGATCGGATCTTCGTCACCTTCTAAGGTTGGGATCTTGTCTGTCGGAATTCCAACATTTAGTTTTGTATAATAATAAGAACCTTGGGCTTCTCCTAACCATGCGGAACTTCCATCTCCTTCCATGAGATGCCATTCGTTCCAAAAGCCTAATTCGAATTTGAGTTGGATCCTTCCTATTACTCGAAACGGAGTGCCGTTATAGTTCCCTTGGGTCCCAAGTTGTATGATGGAATGATCGTCAGCGAGTTCTCCTGCTGTGCCGATCTTTTCAAGATTCACATCTTTTTTGAGGGAGAGAGTTTTACAACTGGAGCAAACCGCGTAAACGGATGCCTTATTTATGATGGGGACCGGGGCTCCGCAATTAGGACAACTTAGTTCGGACACAAAGAAAGGTGATAACTTCTGGAGGATACTCTGTCAATCCTGGTTTTAAGGTGCCGAAAGAAATTTCCTGTATTTTTAGGGGATGACAGAGCGTTTCGCCATTCTTCTTGCCCGATCGCTTGCCGGATCTATATCTCCCAAAGCTTTTTCCAATTCTTGCAGGCCTGGATTTTCCCATGTTGCTTCGTATAGATTGGGAGAATTGAAGATATGAAAATGATTATCGAAATGGATCCTATTATAATAGTCCGCTTTACTGAACATTGCACGGTTGATCTCATTATAAATTTCTTCGAATTCTGTGGTTTGCAGATCCGGTTCGAAATCCGAAAGGAATTTTAAGGAAAGAAGAATGACGTATTCTCTGGATTGTTTCAATAATTTCAGAGCTTCGTATAAATATTGGGTTTTGATCCCAGGTAAATAAGGTCTTGTATTATCTGCGATTGTTTTCTTTTGGTTAGAGGCTCCGTATTCTCTATATCCCATTTCCAAATGATGCCTTGCTTCTGCGTCTTTTGTTCTAAGAGCATATTTGGATAAAAAATCCAATTCTCTTCTCACACTAGATGCGGAAGTTTCTACTGCCTTACCATATAATATCACTAATAATCTTTGGGTTTGGCGCATCTCATCGTAAGAGTGCGAAAGATCGAATTGTAAATATAGAGTGAATGTCTCTATATGATGTTGCAAACATCTACGGAATAAAGCCTTATCTTCTTCCGTTCCGTAATTAGAGATGGTACTGTTGATCGCTTTTAAATGAAATTCGTTTTGTTTTAATCCTCTTTCTACTCGGACTAAAGCGGTCGCTCTATTACTGTCTAAGTCTGCCTTTGTTTGTCCAAAAGGAAGGATAATAAATGCGAAAAGAAGAATGATGTATGTAATATTTCTTTTCGATCCCATATTAGGATTTTCGGAAATAGGAGGGGTCCAAATTGAACCCCATTACAAGATAAATTTTACTGAACGATTTTTTGTCTTATGTCTTTTTCTTAAGTCGGAGTGCATTTAGGACCACAGAAACAGAACTGAATGCCATCATAGCGCCCGCAATCCAAGGAGCTAAAAGTCCGGCAGCCGCGATTGGGATACCAAGAGTATTATAGGCGAGCGCCCAGAAAAAATTTTGTCTGATATTTCCGGTAGTGGCCTTAGCGATCAGGATTGCCTCTGCAATTTTTTCCAAATCTCCTTTTACCAAAACCACTCCTGCGGTCTCGATCGCTACTCCTGTTCCTGTACCCATCGCGAATCCTACATCTGCTTTTGCTAATGCGGGCGAGTCATTGATACCGTCTCCGGTCATTCCTACTGTTTTTCCTATGGATTGTAGATCAGAGAGTATCTCTGCTTTATCTTTCGGAAGAAGGGAAGCATGTACGTTTTCGATCCCAACTTTGGAAGAGATATTTTCTGCTACGGATTGGTGGTCTCCAGTTAATAGCAAAGTTTCGATCCCGAGTGAATCTAGTTTTTCTAAAGCGGATTTAGCATTTTGTCGGATCGTATCTTCTATCGCGAAAATGATCCATGCAGGAGTTTTCTCATTCTCTGATCTCGCCCATACTACTGTTTTTCCTTCTTTCTCCCAAGAATTATAAATATCTAATAAACTTTTAGGTAAATTTTCCTTTTCTTCGAAAAATTCCAATTTTCCTATCTTGATCTTATTTCGGTTTATATTCGCAGTGATCCCAAGCCCAGGAACAGTCTGTAAATTTTCAGGAGAAAGTATGGAATAACCTTTTGATTTTACAAAGGAAACAATTGCTTTTCCCAAAGGGTGAGAAGATGCAGATTCTGCGGATGCGGAAGAAGTAAGTAGATCCGATTCTTCCCCTACAAATTTATAATCCGTGACGGAAGGATTTCCTTCGGTTATGGTTCCGGTTTTATCGAATGCGATCAGATCTAAAGAAGCAGTGGTTTCTAAAATTTCTGAGTTTCTGAATAAAATCCCTTGGCTTGCTGCCTTTCCCGTTCCGACTAAGATTGAAATCGGAGTAGCTAGTCCTAATGCACAAGGACAGGCAATCACTAAGATCGCTATTGATTTTTCCAAAGCGGAACCTAGTTCTCCTGCTTCTAAAAAGAAGAACCATAATAAAAAGTTTAACAAAGAGATTAAGATCACTGCAGGAACAAATACTGCAGAAATTTTATCTGCGATCTTTTGGATGGGAGCCTTGGAGCTTTGTGCTTCTTCGACGGTTTTGATAATGGAGGCAAGTACCGTTTCGGAACCAACGGAGGTTGCTTGCACAATTAAGGTTCCATTTCCGTTTACTGTTCCTCCGAAGACTTGGCTATCTTTCTTTTTATCTAGAGGTAGACTTTCACCTGTTAACATAGATTCGTCAACGGAGCTGAAACCTTCTAATACCAGTCCGTCTACCGGAAATTTTTCTCCAGGTCTGACTTGTAAGATGTCCCCTTTTTTTACGTATTCAGTTGGGATTTCCGACCAAACTTCTTCTTTTTTAATACGAGCAGTTTCCGGCTTTAATTCTAGTAAGGTTTGGATCGCGGAAGAACTTTTTCCTTTCGCCTCCGCTTCCATCCATTTTCCAGCTAGTATAAAACAGAGTAATACTGCGGATGTTTCGTAGTATAACGGTGGAAGCGAATGTATATGTGCTCCTTCTTCCCAAAAAGATGAGAAGAACAGATCTCCTTGTTGTAGGCCTTGCAAAACGGAAAGTATAAAACTATATCCGAATGCTGCAGAGGTTCCTAAAGAAACCAATACATCCATGTTTGCACTTCCGTTCTTTATAGCTCTGAATGCACTTTTATAAAATGGAAATCCGATCCAGAATTGTATTGGGAATGCCAATGCAAATTGTACCCAAGGATGCATAAGAGCTTTCGGATTCGGTAGGAATTCCAAAAAGGAAAAATGGGAAACCATGGAATAAAATAGAGGGGAGGCCAATAAAAGAGAGATCAAAAATCTATATTTTAGTTTAGATCTTTCCTTTTTATGTAGTTCTTCCGATTCTTTGTAATTATTTTCAGAATGCTCCTTAGCTGAGTAACCTAAGGATTCTACTTTAGAAAATAATTGTGACGCCTGAACAGAATCGTTAAATCTTACAAAGGCTGTCTCTCTCCCAAAATTTACCCGAGCCTCCTCCACTCCCGGGACCTTGTTTAAACCCGTTTCTATCCTTCTTGCGCAGTTTGCACAAGTCATTCCGAAAAGATCCAAAGTAATCTCGGATGTTTTTTCTTCGGGGGAGAAGGAAGAAGTTTCGTTTTCTTTAATGTTTGTGTTCATGATTATCTCCGTTATCCTTCTTGAGAGGTAATTCTAATTTTATTTCCGATCCTTTTGAGTTCTCGCGGATCGGAGAAAGAATTAGTTCTTGCTTCGCTTTTTCTAATGTAGGATCTCCCGTACAAATAAAGGAATTTTTCCCAGTTTCACAGGATAGATTTTTGTAACCTTCCGAAGTCCTTAGTTTTGCGACTACGGATGAACTTTTTAAACTCGGATTTGCGAAATTTATATCCAGAAGGTAGATCCGGAACTTTGAATTTCCCAAGTCCAAGATCTCGACATGAAAGTCCCCCGGCATTCTAATCAATCCCCCGTGAGGTCCCGGTTTATTCTCTCCATGCGAAAGAATAGGAAGGTCGAATAGAAACACCAAAGCAGCAATAAAGATCATTTTTCGGTTCATAACAATTATTCCTTATTGATAGAAAGAACAGGGTATCCTTCTTCTTCTAATTTTGAGGACAATGTGGAAATGTCTTTCTCGGTCTCAAAACGGGCGGTTTGTGAGGATAAGTCGACGGAAGGTTTACTTGTCGGATCGAAGGATTGTATAGTCCTTGTAACCGTTTTTACACAATGTTCGCAGGTCATTCCTGATAATTTGATCTCGTACATTTTATTTCTCCTTGATCTATACTCCAATTGTCAACCTTCCAATAGTGGGAAGGTCAAGGGCCTTAATCGAAAAAAAATCCGGTTTTTCATAAAAAATAGGATTTTCTAACCTTCTAATTATTGGAAGGTTATGTTTTATGAATATCGGAGAAGTCGCCAAATTATCCGGAGTAAACCCGAAATTAGTCCGGCATTACGAATCTATCGGATTAGTGTCCAAACCCGTTCGTGCGGATTCCGGATATAGATTGTATTCAGAAAAAGACATACACACATTGAGATTTATCAAAAGAGCCAGAGGCCTTGGATTTTCATTGCCTGAGATTAAACAATTATTGGGACTTTGGAAGAATAAATCCAGAGCAAGCGCTCAGGTCAAATCCCTTGCAATGACTCATGTAAAAGAAATGCAGGCCAAAATTTTAGAATTACAATCTATGTGTGACACTCTCACTCATTTAGCAAAACATTGCCATGGAGATCATAGACCGGATTGTCCAATCTTAGAAGAGTTAGAAGGAGAATAGGCTCCTTCTACAAATCTGATCTTTTAAAAGAAAGACGGATGAAATAAAAAGAAACGGTTATTGAAACTAAAGCGGCAATCAGGAACATACTTTTAGGTCCCGAATAAAACCAGATCAACCCGCCAAGATTACTTGCGATCAAAGCAGCAATACTATTCAATCCTGCAAATGTTCCTATCGCAGAAGCTGAATCCGTTTTAGGGATAATATTTGTGATGAGTGCTTTGGAAATCCCTTCTGTGCTAGCTGCATAGATCCCGTACAAAAAGAATAAGGAATAGAAGTGAATTGAGTCTTCTGCAAACGCCATTCCTCCGTATACGAATGCAAATACGAACAAACCGAAAACTAAGGTAGGTTTGAGCCCGATCTTGTCCGCTAAGATTCCCGCGGGAAGAGAAAACAATGCGTAAATTAAATTATAAAATATGTATATTCCGATTACCTGTGAATCTTCTAAACCTTTGGCTTTCGCCATTAAGAGAAGAAAAAGATCGGAACTATTGATCAATCCAAAGATTAAAAGGCCAACAACTAATTTTTTATAAGAGATTGGAGCATTTTTCCAATAGAGAAAAGAAGAGAGAAAGTTTGCGTTCTCTTCTGTTATTAGTTTTTCTTTTTTCTTTTCACTTAAAAGACCAGAGATCAGAAATGCAGAAAGCCCTGGGATAGCCGAAATAAAAAATAGAACGGAATAATTTTGAGGATAAAAATACAAAAATATTAAAGCGAATGTAGGCCCGATTACAGCCCCCAAAGTATCCATAGAACGATGGAATCCGAAAACTGTACCTTTGGTTTCAGGTGTTGCTTCGTCGGAAAGTAATGCATCTCTTGCTCCTGTTCTGATCCCTTTTCCCAAGCGATCCATTGTCCTGGATAAGAAGATCCAAAAAGGGAATGTGAAAAATCCCATGATAGGTTTTGAAACTGCACTTAATAAATATCCGAACTGAACGAAAGGAACTCTCTTGCCGTTTTGGTCTGAAAGTTTTCCGAAATATCCTTTACTAAGTCCTGCGATCGCTTCCGCGAATCCTTCTAAAACTCCGATCAAAACCACAGAGAATCCAATGCTCTTTAAGTAAAGAGGCATGATTGGATATAACATCTCGCTGGATACATCAGTAAAAAGGCTGATGAAGGAAAGTATCCAGACTGCTTTGGTGATTTTTTTCATTCTTCCTCTTGTTGATAAAATCTAGTTGTATTCCGAATAAAAAAGGATTTTTTAATGAAGGAAACTTTAATCTCTTTGAGTAATATCGGTTTGTCTAAATGGGAAAAGCCGGTTTTCCTTTGGCAATTCGGATCCAGAGATCGGCAGTAAAGGCATAAATTTTATGGACGAACATTCTCATCACCAGCACGGTCCTCATCCGTTAACACATAAGGTCTCAGAACCTGTAAGACCATTCAAAAAAACTGAATATGTTTGCCCGATGCATCCTGAAATACGCAGAGATAAACCGGGAGATTGTCCGATCTGCGGAATGACTTTAGTGCCTCAAGGAGGAGAGCCCGACTCCGATGAGGAAGATAAGGAGATCCGCTCCCTATTCGGTAAATTTGTATTATCAACTATCTTAACACTCCCCTTATTTTTTTTGGCAATGTCTGAGATGTTTTTTCCTCATTCAGTTTCCGAATTCACTTTCGGCTTTGGAGATCGTATACAATTTGTCTTATCTTCTCTGGTATTTTGGGGACCTGGATTCTTCTTGGTGAGAAAAGGGATCATCTCCTTCAAGAGTATGAACCTGAATATGTACAGCCTGATCCTAATAGGAGTGGGTGCGGCTTATTTATTTTCCACTGTAGCACTTTTCTTTTCCGATTTTTTTCCGGATTCTCTTCATTCTCACGGTAAGGCTGCTTTATATTTCGAAGCCGCTTCCGTTATTCTCACCTTAGTAATATTAGGCGAATATCTTCAAGCCAGAGCACAGAGAAGGACCGGAGGCGCGATCCAAGCTCTCCTAGGTTTGTCTCCTAAAACCGCTCATTTGCTGGAAGGAAATTCAGAAAGAGAGATCCAAATAGAAGAGATCCGAGTAGGAGATAGGCTTAGAGTTAAACCGGGAGAAAAAATCCCAATCGATGGTAAGATAGAAGAAGGTTCCAGCTACGTGGAAGAGTCCATGCTAACCGGAGAACCACTTCCTGTAAAAAAAGAAAAAGGGGATCGTGTATTCGGTGCCACGGTAAATCAAACCGGAAGTTTTGTTTTGATAGCGGATAAGGTAGGATCCGAAACTGCTTTATCACAGATCATTCATATGGTGGAAGAAGCTCAGAGGAGTAAGGCACCTATTCAAGGTTTGGCGGATCGTGTGGCGGGTTGGCTCGTTCCTTTTGTTCTTCTTATCTCTGCTATTACTTTTTGCATTTGGTATTTTTTCGGTCCCGAACCTTCTCTTTCTTATGCTGTTCTAAATTCATTATCCGTCTTGATCATTGCTTGTCCTTGCGCTTTAGGACTTGCTACCCCTATCTCCGTAATGGTCGGAGTAGGTATCGGAGCTCAAAATGGGATCTTGATACGAAATGCAGAAGCGCTAGAAAAAACGGAGAAGGGTACGGTTCTATTTACGGATAAAACCGGAACATTGACGGAAGGACGTCCTAGGGTGACGGAAATTTATCCTGAGAATGAACGGGTCTTAAAATTGGCTTCCGCTCTGGAATCTAGGAGTGAACATCCGATTGCGAAAGCAATTGTTCGTAAGGCGGAAGAATCCGGTCTTCTTATTCCGGACGTGATCGATTTTTCTTCGATTACGGGTAACGGAGTCACCGGTAAAATAGAAGGCAAATCCGTATACATTGGTAAGAAGAAATTTTTGAATGTAAAAGAAATATCGGAAGATCTATTAAAGAATGAAGAAGTTTTTTTAAACCAAGGAAAAACAGTAGTTTGGGTCGCCGAAGACGAAAAGTATATAGGTATCATATCTGTTGCTGACCCGATCAAAGAGACAACGCCTAAGGCTGTTTCGGATATCGGATCTTTTGGGATAAGGATCGTGATGTTAACCGGAGACGCAAAAGTTTCCGCAAAAAAAGTAGGGGATCAGATCGGGATACAGGAGATCTACTCGGAATTAAGTCCGGAAGGAAAGAGGGAGATCGTAAAAGCGGCTAAAAAAGAGACTGAGATCTTATTAGTCGCAGGAGACGGTATAAATGATGCTCCAGCGCTATCCGAATCGGATGTAGGGATCGCCATGGGATCCGGAACGGAAATTGCAATCCAGAGTGCGTCCATTACTTTGGTTAAAGGAGATCTATTAGGAATATCTAAAGCGATCCGTTTGAGCAAAGCTACTATGAAGAATATTAAAATGAACCTATTCTTCTCATTTGCGTATAATTTCTTAGGAATACCGATTGCTGCAGGGTTACTATATCCTTTTTTCGGGATATTACTTTCTCCGATGATCGCAGGAGCCGCTATGAGTCTGAGTTCCGTTTCTGTAGTGATGAATGCTCTTCGTCTCAGAAAAATCGAATTATATTAAGATAGAGGCTTTTTGTCTTTGTCGAAAAACTTTTTGTGGATCAGGTCTTGGATAAGATCTTTATCTTCTTCCGAAAGGCTGATGAAGATTACGTTTGCTTTTTTTCCGGAGACTCGGATCACTTCTGATTCGAGTTCCATGTTTTTGCCGTTGATATTCCCGAATAGGATGATCCGGTCTCCTTCGAAAACGGAAGTGCGGGTCTCTATGCCGGCTCCTCCAGTTCCTATATCAACGATGAATACCGGAAATCTTTGGGTCCTACCCTTAACTATAAAATCGCCGTCGATGGTGATTTTGACGCGAGCGTTCTTCCTCTTCTGTTGAGAAGGGTCCCGGTATTCGTATTTATCGTCGAAAAGGGAATTAGTGCCCGCCATACGACAATCATGCAGAAGTTCGAAATTCAGTCAAAGTGAAATTGTAATCCTCTTCAGGTCCCTCTTCGCAGGGCTGAGAATTCTTGTAAGAGAAATAAACGGAAGCTCCATCTAAAACGATTACCGTTCTGGACACGGAATGTGCGTCTCTTCTATGCATACAAGGCGATAGAGCGCCTTGTTCCGGTAGATGAGACGATAAGAATGACTTAGCTATATTTGCAAAATCTGTGGCATCCGGAAGGGAAGAAGGACGAAAATTATTATCGAAGGTTTCTCTTCTGACTACTTGGGCCTTAGGTCCTTGTGTAAAAGAACTTCCGAAAACTGAAAATGTTTCCGAGTCCGTTTCTGTTTGGTAAACTTTGCCGTCCCAGATAAAAATTTCAGTCTTCTCTTTGCTAGCCTTGAATAGTTTGAATGGATAATATTTTTCCAGTTCAGCATCCGTATAAGACTCCGCAGTTCTTTCTCCAAGTAGAATGGAGCGGACTAGTAGACCTCTACTCACAGGATTGCGCAGTAATTTTAACGTGGCTTCGTAATAGTTCACTAAACAGACAATTTCTCCTGCTTGGGTGATTCCTATCCAAGTTCCTCCTGCTTCTCCATCAATTGGCGCGATAGCTTTTCCGGAATTTGATTCCAATAATTGAGGAAGGAGAGAAGGTTTTCTTTTTACGGATTCATCTCTATTAAATCCGACTCCAAGTATTCCTTTGCTTGGGTCTCTATATATCAAAGAAGTGCACATTTTATTTTCCTATGCTTAAGAAGAAATCCACTCTTTCGTTTCGATCCACTTCATAGGCTCCATTGCCAGGGATCAAAGGTAAAGTTTCTCCATAACCTCTGTATCTATATCTTCCGAATTCATAATCTTTTCCAAATAAAGATTGGAATACTTTCTTCGCTTTTTCTTCAGAAGCTCTTAGATTGTATTCATCGTCTCCTCTATGAGAAGTATGGATCTGGAGTTCGGCTTTATATCCGGGAAATTTACTTAAGACCGATTTTAGTTTAGAAGGTAATGTCCACCATTTGTCTTCGTAGATACGATTAGGGACTGAAAATCTAAATCCTTCTTTTTCTTTTACGACTAGGATATCGGTTTTGATATCTCCTAGTTCTAATTCTTCTTCTCCACCGAATACGTCTTTGTAAGAGAGAACAAATCTTAGCTCTGCTAAGGATCCTATTCTTCTTCCTTGATCGTCTAATCCGTACCAAATCAATTTGTCGGGACCATTGCCTGTCCCAATCCAGCTACGAACGATCCTTTCTTCCTGTTTTTCTCCGTCAAAATAGGATTCCATAATATTGATCTTCCAGGACTCGATCGGGAGCCCTTTGGATCTTAGACGGATCTCGACTAGATCTTTTTGCCAATCTCCATCAGGTGTAAAGCCACCTGGAGAAACATCGTAGGAGAATTTCGGTCTCTGGTCGGAAAGTTGGAATTTTTTAGGAACACTGATATGCTTGTCATATCTATTATGTACCGTTAGACGATATAGATAAGTTCCCGGACCTAAAGGTTTGTTTTCCTTATTCTTAGGTTCCCAGATAAATTCCGCAGGAGGTTCCCCTAAGGATTTTTGAGAGAAGACTAAATTATCCTCTTTTACTTCATTCTTGAAAATTTCTAGTTCATAAGAATCTGATTTTAATTTAGAAGAAACGTATGATATAAATTTAATACGATTTAAAGGATTGTTCGGGTCGGAAGGAAATAAATCCCCTTCTACATTTAAATCCACTCCGGAAGAATCATTTTTAATCGTCAGGTTTTCGATTTTATCGATGGATTCGTTTCCAGCAGGATCTCTTCCTGTGAGTTTATATGTGTACAAACCCGGGGGAACAGGCCTTCCGTTTGAATCGGTTCCGTCCCAGACTAGTTGATAAGGAACTTCTCTATTTCTCCAAGTATATGCTTTTAAGGATCTACCTTCGAAGTCTAAAAATTCTCCAATAAAAATATCGGCAGATTCTCCGGAGGTTTTTTGTTGTATGATGATCTTGGATAAATTCCTATCTTCGCTTAATAATAACTTAGTCTTACAATTTGCTTCCGCTTTGGGAGGCCTTGCATCTAGATAGAATGTGGATTCTTCGGAAAGTATCCTTTCTTTGTTTGCGGTAAGTAAAAATAACTGGTACGTATAATATCCGTCACCTACTGGAGTTCCGTTTTCATTCTCTCCATCCCATTCCAGGATAGAAGGTAGATAAATATCTTCCGGAGCGAATTCGTTCTCGTCTGAAAAAAGTGTGAATCCTTTTTTACGGATCTTTCCTGCTTCGAATTTTCGAACAGTTTCTCCCGAGGCGCTTCGGATCGTTAGCTCCCAATCTTGCAATTTTGGCAAAGAAGAAGTTTGTATCTTGAATCTGAGAATATCAGAGACCCCGTCCCAGTTCGGAGAGAAGGAGCCGGATTCGGTACTGATGAGTGAATTTGCGGAAATCGAAGAAGAGAATAGAACTCCCAGAATACCTAAAAAAGGAAAAATTTTTCCGAACATGCTACTAGGAAATTCCTTCCGAGAAAAAATGCACTTATGTTTTATCCTCTAATTTTCTATTGCGGATCGAACCCATATGAGTTCCCGCATTGGAAGGTTCGGACTTTTCGGTATAACGTTTTAATGCAAAGGTGACGGAGGCAAATGCGATCTCTTCCCATGGTATTTCTTCCGGGGAGAATAATTTTACTTCTTCCGATTCGGGGCTTTCTGAAAAAATTCCATCGATCAAATTGGCAAGGAAGAACATATAAACTTGGCTGATATGAGGTATGCTGTATACGGAATGAAGACGAACAATATCGATTTTAGCATTCGCTTCTTCCGAGGTTTCTCTTGCCGCACCTTCTTCTACTGTTTCTCTATTTTCTAAAAACCCAGCGGGTAGGGTCCAATATCCTTTTCTGGGTTCTATAGCACGTTTGCAGAGTAGTATTTTGCCCTCCCAAATAGGAATGGTCCCAACGATTACCTTCGGATTTTGGTAATGTATGGTTCCGCAGTTCTCACAAACGTATCTTGTGAGACTGTCTCCTTCCGGGATTTTTTGGACTACTTCAGAGCCGCAAACGCTGCAAAATTTCATGCTTTAGAAAACCTTCTCCATGCCAAGATCGCTTCTAATAATAACCAAACGGTTAGAAAAATCAAAACTCCTCCAACTGTAGCGAGTAAATAACTAGGAGATTTGGAGAATAAGAAGTCGTAGAAGTTAATAACCATTGCCCAGAGTGTTGCACCTAATACGAAAATCATCGGTATAAAACTGATCCAGGTCTTTTTCTTAGAATACAATAAATAGATTGTGATTACAAGCAATGCAAGCCCTGCAAGTAGCTGGTTTGTGGTGCCGAATAGTTTCCAAAGTGCCAGTCCAGCCGTAGTCTTTTTGCCTCCTTGGTCTATTTGTAAGAAGGCAAAAAATCCGATCGCTACGCATGCGATGATGCTGGAAACATAACGGTTTCCTAAAACTTTTCTGATCGTTTCCGAACTAAAACTTTCTGCGATCTCTTCAATATTATATCTTAATAATCTGGTCGCTGAATCCAAAGAAGTCAAAGCGAAGCTTACTACCACAAGTGCAATAAAACCTTGAGCAAAACCTTCGTCGAAACCTAATTGAGAAATAAATCTTCCGGTTCCGTAGATATAAGCACCTACGGAAGGTGCCAAGCCTTGAATTCCGGACCAAGATTTATAAAAGGAAGACCATTCTCCTGCGGATGCAAATCCGATCGTGCATGCAACGACGGACGTAAGTCCTAAAAGTGATTCACCGATCATTCCACCGTATCCGATCACTCTTGCGTCTATTTCTCTGTCCAATTGTTTTGCAGTCGTTCCGGAACTTACCAAAGCATGAAAACCGGAAACGGCTCCGCAAGCGATCGTGATGAATACGAATGGAATAATATCCATATCCACTTTTTCAGTTCGGATCGCTTCCGCATTAAAGGAAGAAAATTCTCCGAAGATACTTCCTTTTACAAAACCGAAATAGATTGCGATGATCCCCAAATACAATAAGAAGGAATTGATATAGTCTCTACTTTGGAGAAGTAGCCAAACTGGAGTTACGGAGGCCAGAAAAGCGTATGCAAGAAGTATAATTTTCCAGATCGGAACTCCCGGAGATTTGTCTATATCATTTAACCCTGTCCAGGTTAAAATGGAATCATTCATGCCGAGCACCATGACGACCAAGGTAAGGGCTACGGAAGCGAATGTAAGAGGTCCTAACTTCATTCTTTTTTTATAATGAAGCCAACCCACTAAGATTGCAAACACCATGATCCCGGCTGTAGGGATCACAGCTTCCGGGAAATGACTTCTGAGTTTAATCGGAGAAGATTGTGTTTCTACTCTAACCTCTGAAGGGTGAACATGGTCCTTGATACTTGGAGCAGTTTGTGTTTGTTCAATTTGTGGAGGAGGAGTAACAGGAGCCTGTTTTAATTTTGGATCTGCAGAGAACATTTCCGCAAGCACGATCACGAACACTCCCATTGCCAATGCGACTAAGAAGAAGATGATTGCATGGAATAAACTTCTCGCCCTTGGTCCTAAAAGATCCTGAGCAACTTGCCCAATTGATTTACCTTGGTTACGAACTGAAACTACGATTGCCCCGAAATCATGAACACAACCGATGAAAATTCCTCCAAATACTACCCAAAGCATTGCAGGCAACCATCCCCAGATCACTGCAACCGCAGGTCCTAGGATAGGAGCGAGTCCCGCGATGGAAGCATAATGGTGCCCGAATAGAACTGCGGGCTTTGTGGGTAGATAATCCACACCGTCATTGAATTTATGAGCAGGTGTATCACCCACAGTATCTTTGAGTTGGAAAATTGATTTGGATAAAAATCCCGAGTAAAACTTATAACCTAAAAAATAAAGAGTGAAACAACCGAAAACCGCGAGAAGGGGTAACATGTGGGAAAAATCTCGTTTTATGCGGCCTGGATCAAATCTTTTTTCTCGGGAAAATGAATAGACAAACTCGGTTACGGGCAGAGGGTCTAAGTATAGGTTCTCGCTTTGAACGCCCGTAGTTTCGATCAGGTCAAATCATCCTTAGAAGACGTAATCTTTGAATTACAGTCTGGGAGCAATGATTGTGAATGGTTTATTTCCTCCGAAAAACTGATCGAAATTTTAGAGATCCGCCGAGAGGATTATTTTAAACTTCTATATACCCTCAGGGGAGAAAGGGAATATTCTTCCAAAGGTTCCCAAGGTTTTACTCAAGACAATGCGGATCTTCTCGTTTTATTATTGGAGAAGGTCCTAAAAATCGAAGGCCTCGCCTACGAATTCGCAAAGGGCGGAGTATATTTCGACGATACTTATCTGGATGAGTTTCGTGCTTTCTTAAAAGAGATCGTTCTTTCCAAATTAGAAAGACATGATCTGGATAAGGAACTTCTTCTTTTACTTATATCTTCCACCAAAAAATTCGAAGACGCATTCGATTCCTATTTCGATGATAAATTCGATCTGCAAAGATTAGTAGACAACGGGATCACTGAATTTTTGGACAGAAAAGGTTTTTCGGGAGATTATGGAGCCGATGTATTCTTAAGAAATTATTTTTTCCAGATCTTAAATACAAAGTTATTCCCGATCCGACAAATCACTTCAGAGTATAGGGACAGAGCTTATTACGAAATTTTCGGAAAATTCAGGGAAGAAGAAAGAGAAAAGACTAAAAAGAAAAAATCAAACTTCCGCAAAAAATTCTCTTCTAGATCGTTCTACGAGGACGAAGATGCGGAAACAAGAGAACACAGGGAATTTTTAGGACTTTCCGAAGAATATACAAAAGCGGAATTAAAAAATAAATACAAAGAGATGATCAAAAAATATCATCCAGACGTAAACAAAAACGGCCTGGAGATGACACAAAAGATCATCGCATCCTATAATTTTTTAGTAATGAAGGATCGTTGATCAAAGTTTCACTCTTTTCTAGGTAAGATTTTCCATTGCTGGTCCGCTTTTATAATATTGCCTGGCACATCTCTTTCCCAAAATCCATGGACCTTTTCGTTATAGTTTAAATATAATTTTCCGGAGACAATTTTCCAAGCTTTAGGATTTGTTTCATACGCTTCTCCGTCTCTCATTGCATAAGCGCAATATCCTCCGTACTGAGGAGCGAAATTCTCCGGAGATTTTTTAAAAGTTTCCAGATTTTTTTCGGATGAGAATTTCCACTCTGCACCTTTCCAGCGATAACTGAATTTAGTATTTCCTTCCCTAGGTTTTGATTCAGTAAAATAAGCGACCGGATCGTAGCCGTGGATCGCTGTTTTTCCATCCTCTTTAAAGATAGGATCCACTATTTGTCTGCCTGCGCAGTCCAAAATGAGTAAAAATAAGATCGGTAAAAAATACGACTTGTTCATGTATCCTTCTTCGGATCGAATCGAAATAGGTTACATCGGAGAAAATATGTCTTCCATCGGCGTGGGCTTAAGAAAAGAACATTATCCTTATCTAAGAATGAATGAGCCTGTCAGAATTTCTTGGTTCGAAGCAATCACCGAGAATTATATGGATACACAAGGCCGTCCTTTGGAGATGTTGGAGTCCGTCCGCAAAAATTTTCCGGTAGCATTACACGGAGTTTCTTTATCCATTCTGGGCGGAAGTTTTCCGGATAAAAAATATATACAAAGATGGAAGGAACTTATCCAGAGAATAGATCCTTTTTTAATTTCGGATCATCTTTGTTGGACTGAACAATCCGGAAATTATCTGCACGACCTTTTACCCTTCCCATTCACGAACGAATTTTTACAATTTGCGATAGAGAGGGCTCAGCAAGTCCAAGAAATTTTAGGAAGAAAGATCTTATTGGAAAATGTTTCGACGTATTTGAGTTTTCCTCAGAGTGAAATGACTGAATGGGAATTTATATCCGAACTTTCCAAAAGAAGCGGGTGTGGTATTCTATTAGATATTAATAATATATACGTGAATTCATTCAACCATGGATTTTCCGCAGAGGAATATTTATGTTCTATACCTTGGGAGAATGTGGGGCAAATCCATCTTGCGGGTCATACGGATACCGGAGAATTTTTATTCGATACACATTCCAGGCCGGTTGCAAAGGAAGTTTGGGATCTATTCTCTATTTTTGCGGATAAGATCCGAGGGATCCCAATTTTATTGGAATGGGACGAGGATATTCCTAGTTTCCCGGAAATGGAAGAAGAAGCACTTAAAGCAAAATCACTTTTGGAATCAGTACCGAAATGAGACCGGAAGAATTTAGAAAAATCTTTTCGAGCGCAGTTTTAAAAAAAGAAGAAGGTCCGTTTTTGTCGGATCAGATCCTGCCTGGCGGAAAATTGGGATCAAATTCGGCGATCGCGGTCTATCAAAATGGCTATCTTGCCAGATTTACGGAAGCCTTGGGAGAAAAATACGAAGCTGTCTGGAAAGTTTTGGGCGATGAGGATTTTTTTGAAACTGCAAAAACTTTTATAGAAGATCATCCATCTCATTCTTATAATATATCTAATTATGGAGAGGATTTCCCGGATTTCTTGCGAGAAACTTTTGCAGAACATCCCATACTAGCCGAAATAGCGGACTTAGAACTTCATGTTTTTAGAATATTCCATTTGCCACAGAATGGCGTAGATCATCTGCAAAATTCACTTCCACAAAAAGAAACGGAAGATCTGAATATTATCTTTCATGAGTCGGTTCGATTTTTAGAATATTTTTATCCAGTCTATGATCTTTGGAAAACGGAAAACTCGGAAGATCTACCTCAATTTTTGGCGGAAAGGAAACAATATTTGCTCCTAGGGAAAAAAGGATCGGACTTATTCGTTTCTGAGATCGGAGAATGGGAATTTTCTTTTGGTAAATATTTGGCCGAAGGAAAAAGTATTTTGGAGTCTCTGGAAATTATAGGAAATCCCCCGAAAGGTTTGGGATCTATTTCCGAGTTCCTTTCGGGGATGAAGATAAATCGTTTGATAATAAATATTAGCTCTTAAATGTTCCTTTCTTGGATTCACATTCTTTTTTAGTAAGAGAGATCCAACCTTCTCCTTTGCAGGAATTTTTTCCGGCGCAACTATGCCCCTTTCCACCACAGTCACCTGTTCCTTTACAAGAATTGATCCCGTGGCATTCTCCTTTAGGCTCTTCTGATTTTGCCTCTTTCTTTTCTGCCATCGCTCCTGTTGTAAATAAGCCTGTTAGAGCAGCTCCGATGATCATACTTTTAGTTAGATCGTTCATATTTCATTTCTCCAAATGATGTATCTAAGCCTGATTTCTTTGGCCTGATCTGTTCCTATTTCGGTGGGAAGTGGAGAAGGTTACGTATAAAAAAGAAGAAAGAAAAGAATGTGGGAGAAGATTGGAAACATCGGGACCTTCTTTCAAAAGCCCCGATTGGATAAAATAAATTATTCTGGAAGAGCTTCGCCTTCGATGCGGATAGAAACTTCTTCTCCGAGTAAAAGTCCGCCTTTTTCCAAAGGTTTGTTCCAAGCGATATCAAAATCAGCTCTTTTGATCTTAGTTTCTGCTTCGAAACCTAGGTGAGTGTTTCCCCACGGGTCTTTTGCGGAACCGGAAAATTTAACTTCTAAAGTAACAGGTTTAGTTACTCCTTTGATAGTTAATTCTCCTTGGATCTTAGAAACTCCGCCTTTTTTAACGGTAGCTTTTTTTGCTTTGAAGGTAAGAGAAGGATGATCATCTACATTGAAAAAATCTTTTCCTTTTAAGTGTCCGTCTCTTTTCTCATCGTTAGTGTTGATAGAAGCTGCTTTGATGGTTACGTCTAGGTCGGTAAGAGTGCCGGTAGCTTCGTCGTAAGCGAATTTTCCGCTGAAGTCTTTAAAACTTCCGGATACGTTAGAAATGGTAAGGTGTTTGATCTTGAAGCCAACGCCAGTATGAGCGTTATCTAATTTGAAATTTCCAGCTTGAAGACTGCCGAAAGTTAAAAGCACCAGAAGACTAGGGATCAGATAAAGTTTCGTTTTCACGAGAGGTTTTCTCCTTTGAGAATGTTTGGACTTTAGACTGATCTCCCGGTGTAATTATCGAAATTACAAGTAAAAATAGAAAATTTATTTGGAAAAAGGGAAGTGCCGGTGTTTGTACCGGCGAGAATTCGTTTTATATATTAGGAAAATAGATTGTATCTTAGGACGCAGTAGATCGCTCTAAATCCGTCTTTCCAACCGATCTTCTTACCTTCTGCGTAAGTACGCCCGTAATAGGAAATTCCTACTTCGTAAATACGAATGTCCGGGATTTTTGCAATCTTGGCAGTGATCTCTGGTTCGAATCCGAAACGATTTTCTTTAATATCGATCCCTTGAATGACTTCTCTTCGAAATGCCTTATAACAGGTTTCCATATCAGTCAGATTAATGTTTGTGAACATATTGGAAAGGGTGGTTAAGAATAGATTTCCCAGTCTATGCCAGTAATAAACTACTCTGTGTGCTCTTCCACCCATGAATCTGCTTCCGAAAACAACGTCCGCTTTTCCTTTGAAGATTGGATCAATTACATCCGGAATTTCGAACGGATCATATTCTAAATCTGCGTCTTGTACGATGACTATATCACCTTTGGCAGCTTTGAATCCAGTACGGAGCGCCGCGCCTTTTCCCTGGTTCTTCTCGTGGAATACGAGCTGGTCCACCAACTTTTTAAAAGGTGCAGTTTTGAGGAGTTCTCTTGTTCCGTCCGTGGAAAAATCGTCCACAAGGATGATTTCCTTATCCTTAACAGGTACTTTCTTTACGGTTTCTAAAATGTTTTTAATGGTCTGTTTTTCGTTATAACAGGGAATTACGATGGAAAGTTTCATTTAACGTCCAGACCGACTAAGTCGCTCATCCGGAAATCTCGGATGATATTTTCGGCTTTAACGATTATTTTTTCTAATGCGATACCGAAAAGTAAATTCTTATATGCTTCCGACGCTTTCGGATAGTCTCTGTCGTTGACTTGTACGGTCATTCTATCGCTGACCCTGTTCTTCTCCACACATTCCAATGCGGTTTTTCTGAGTCCTGCGAGTGCAATACATACTTCTTTCAGAATGTTCTGAGAATCCCTTTCCATTGAGGATTGGTTCCCATTTGCATCTAATAATGCCTTAATATGTTCTGAAATACGAAGAGAAGGCATCCCTCTTTTAGTAACTCCAACCCTTTCAATCATAGAGATACTATCTTGGAAGGCGGAATATTCAGGAGTTCCTCTAAATATATGGATGAGAACGGGAAGGTCAGTTTCCGCGAAGGATGTCATAGCACCGTAAAAATATCTCATTTCCGGTCTAGCCAACGGATGGAAATCCACCCTTTGGTATTTGGAAAGTTTTTCCTCTTGTTCGTCCAGGATACGATTGATCGTTTCTCCCTTGGAGGCGTTCCTTCTTTCCGCGAGTTCCTTATGTTTAGTTTTGATCTTTTCCAGAAAGTCCACTTCGTCTTTCAGGAAATTGTCCAGGTTTCCCCTATGTTTGAGGGTTTGGATATAACGATCCTCGAAACCTTTGGCATCGAAAATTTTAGGACTTTGTTTGGCCCCTTCCCGGTATTCGGTTCGGAGTTTTTCTACGATTGTTTTTATCTCTTGGTCGCTAAGTGCCATGCAAAAGGTTTCTATCCTTCGCTATCGGCCCATTTTTGCAAGGAGATAAGTAGTCCGCCTATATCTTCCGAACAATATAATAAGGCACTTCTGGCATCCTTATACATCTGTTGTTGGTTATAGGCTACTTGTTTTAGATGGTTTTCGTTTTTAGTATTCAGTACGTTTAATGCGTTCAGGACCATTTTTTTGAGTTTTCTGGCCAGATCCAAGAGAAGTTCCTGCATTTCCCAGCGGATAACTAGTTTTAATTTTTCTATATCAGAGGTTTTGGATTGTAATGCCTGTTTACGATGAGACTCGTACTTTGCTATATAATAGGTGATTGATCTTGGATAAGAAGTCAGCTCTTTATGATAATTTAATATCTTATCCAACTTCTGGAAGAACTCGATATCGAATTCTCTCCCCAGATTTCCTACTATATTCTTGTTCTCGGAAGGATCTCCGGTTGCTTCGAAAATTTTAGAATTTCGAATATTGTTTAATACTGATTCGATCCTGTCCTTGATCTTTTGGAATTGTTGAACACTATCTTCGATATATTTCGTTTCTCTGTTGGAACCTGCTTCTATATTCTCTATAAAAACAGGAACATCTTCTTTTCCGGTATTAGTAATAATTCCCGCATCTGCAATATTCAGATCTACTTTGGAAAGATCGAATATATCGTTTTGGACAGAATTCATTCTAACAGATAGATCCGGACCTTCTGCCGGAGTAATATCCAATTCTTTTTGAATGTTGGGAGTATAAGCAGGCTTTTCAGAATTCGCAGAACTTGGCTTAGTATTTTTTGTTTTTTCGGCTAGGTTCTCTATCCAGTCAGCACTAGGATGTTTTGTACTTTTAAGAAGATTGGATAATTTCTGTAGATCTAAAGGATTGGATGCCGCTTTTGGATTTACTCTGCCTAGTTTAGGTTTATTCGCTTCTGCTTCGGAAGCTTTTTGAAGAGTGATTCGAATGATCTCCGCCTTTCTACTTTCTTTATTGAAACGAACAGCATAACGGTTCCCGTTCCTGTCCAAATATTTGGTTCCCAATTGAGCCAAAGAAAGTTTATTCGGATCGATCTCATCGATCGAATTCACGATGATATAGTCTTGTGCTTGTCTTGATATCATGCGAGGCAGCGTCCCTGGACTTCCAATAGGACGAATAATTAATTTCCAATCTACTAAATCAAAAAAATAAGATAAAAATAAGTGCAAGCAAAGCAAAAAATTCTTTTGAACCTTAGTTTAGTAAATTTATTTCCGACATACCTCGTTTAAGGTAGATGTTGGGTTTAATGTAGACATTGGAGCTCCAACAGAATGATTACAGGATTAGTTACTTAAGTGCAAATAACGCATCCGTCAAATTCGAAGTTGGCACCAGTGGGTCAGTGATCCTTCTTTCTTATCCGCCGAGACTTGGGCGGATCTTAAATGCGACAGCGATCGCAGCGGAAATCCCGCGTAGCGGATTGAAGCGGAGAGCGCGATCGCTCGTAAAGCGGACAAAAGAAGTAAAACCGCGTTGACAGGCTGCCTGGGTACGAAAATCTGGGCTCAATCCCTGAATAGGAAGTAGAGATCCTTGGCGAATATTAAATCTTCAGAAAAAGATATCCGTAGAACGAAACGCAGAAACGCGGCAAATTCTCAAAACAGGAATCGCCTTAGGACCCAAGCTAAAAAGATCCTAAAAGCGCTTCAAGATGGAGAAAAAGACTCCTTAAAATCTTTGTTCGGACAGTATTCTTCTCTTCTGGACAAAGCTGCGAAAACCAACCTGATCCACTCTAAAAATGCAGATCGCAAAAAGAGTCGGATGGCATTGCGTATCAATCAGGCTGCAACCGCATAATAACCGTTTTCATAACGGGCGATTAGCTCAGCTGGGAGAGCGCCTCCCTTACAAGGAGGATGTCGGCAGTTCGATCCTGTCATCGCCCATGTTCTCATCCCAATTTAAAAAATATTCCCCGGAATCATGGCTCTAAATCATCAAAAACCGGTCTTCCAACACCCGGATTTGATGGTTTCTGTGTCCGGAATCCGGGGAATCATTCCTACCGGATTAAGTCCCGACGTAATTTTCCATTCACTCATGGCCTTTGGGTCCAGACTCAAAGGTAATACTGTAGTCATCGGAAGAGATTCTCGTCCGAGCGGTGCTTATATAGAAAATATTGCGATCGGTATCATGCTCGGAATGGGCAAAAATGTGATCCGTCTGGGGATTGTTCCTACTCCTACAGTTAAGGCAGTGGTGGCTCAGTCAGGAGCTGCCGGTGGGATCATGATCTCAGCTTCTCATAATCCGGTAATCTGGAATGCATTTAAGTTTATAGGACCCGGTGGTTTTTTTACTAACGCACAAGACTTAGAAGGTCTCTTAGATCTGGTCCGAAAAGAAGATTATAAACCTTTCCAATTCAAACCGAATACGGATGTGGAAGACGGAACCGACAGGATCCAGGCTCATATCGATTCCGTTTTGGCTCGAGTGAATGTATCTGCGATCAAACGTAAAAAATTTACGGTATTTCTGGATGCAGTAAATGGTGGGGGAAGCTTCGTTTTACCCGAATTGTTAAGTCGCTTGGGTTGTAAGGTCATTTTACAACATTGTACTCCTGATGGAACGTTTCCTCGTCCGCCTGAGCCTACACCTGATGCGCTCAAACAATCTTCTCGTCTGATCAAAAAATCCAAAGCGGATATAGGTTTTGCTTTGGATCCTGATGCGGACAGACTTGTAGTTTTATCTCCTAAAAAAGGGGCAATCTCTGAAGAATTAACTCTTCCTCTCAGCTTTATGTCCTACCTTACTTCTAATTCGGTCCCGAAGAAGGCATCCATCACTGTGAACCTCTCCACAAGTTTTGTGAATGATTGGGTCGCGGATACTGTTGGAATTCCGACTTATCGATCTAAGGTGGGAGAAGCAAACGTTGTGGCAGAAATGATACACCGTAAGTCTGTTTTTGGCGGAGAAGGGAACGGAGGAGTCATCGATCCGGCAATCCCATCTTTCGGGAGAGACTCTCTTTCGGGGGTTGCTCATATACTGAATCTGCTTGCCCTAAAGGGGGAAGATGCTGAAACTGTGATAGGTAGTCTTCCTGCGGTTCATATGCGCAAGATCGCCTACAAGATCGCGGGGCAGAAGACGGAGCAGATTTATTCTAAGTTTCGCAGCGCCTTCTCCGAATATAAAGAAGATTCGAGAGACGGTTTACGTTTAGCGAACCAGGACTCTTGGATACATATTCGACCTTCGAATACCGAGCCGATCCTCCGGTTGATTGGAGAGGCCAGAACCAAAAAGGATCTGGAATCCCTTTTAAATAAAGCCGGAAAGATCATGGAGAATTCATAATATATGTGTGGAATCGTAGGATACGCTGGCGATAAGAACGTAGAATCTGTACTCATAGTAGGTCTCATCGGTTTGGAGTATCGTGGATACGATTCAGCCGGGATCGCGGTCCTGGACAGAGGGGAGATCCAAGTCCGTAAACAGAAAGGGAAAATTAAGGATTTGGAGAATTACCTAAAGGAACATCCGATCCGAGGTAATGTCGGAATTGGTCATACTCGTTGGGCAACCCATGGTGAACCAAACCAAATCAACGCTCACCCTCATACTGATTCCAAATCTACCGTAGCAGTAGTACATAACGGAATTATAGAAAATTATTCCGAACTCAGACAAGAACTCAAACAAAAAGGTTTCGTATTCCATAGTATGACGGATACCGAAGTTCTTCCCAATCTTTTGGCGGAGAGTAGAAAAAGAGGGAAATCCAATAAGGAAGCTTTTTTAGAATTATTTGATAGAGTTCATGGAAAATGGGCCGTTGCAGTCGTATTCGACAACGAACCGGACAGAGTGTATTTTGCTCAAGACGGAGCACCTTTACTTTTAGGAAGAGGAAAAGAAGAATACTATCTTGCTTCTGATATTTCTCCTCTGACTAGGAACTGTAGAGAAGTTTATTATATCAACTCCAAAGAATGGGGATACTTTACAAAAACCGAATGTAAGATCTTCGGATTTGACGGTTCCGAGAAAGAATTCGAATTCAAAACTCAGGATATCAAATTCGAGGATGTAGACAAAGGCGGTTATCCTCATTTTATGATCAAGGAGATCCACGAACAACCTGGGATCTTCCGTAGGATCATACAATCTCGTATTTCTGAGAGCGGTGAGATCGAATTCCCTGAAAGTACAATTTCCAGAGAGATGATGTCCAAGGTAAACCGTATCATCATCCAAGCGGCAGGAACCAGCTATTATGCCGGAATGCTCGGAAAACATTATCTGGAAAATTTTGCAAAGATCCAAACTGATACCGAAACTTCTTCTGAGTTTCGTTATAGAAACCCTGTGGTCGAAGGTGATACTTTGATCGTGGGAATTTCACAGTCCGGGGAAACTGCGGATACTCTTGCTTCTCTTTTAGAAGCTAAAGCAAAGTTTATCAAGGTTCTTTCCTTGGTGAATAATGTGAATTCCACAATCGCGAGAGAATCGGATTCATTCATCAGAACGGATGCCGGTCCTGAGATCGGGGTCGCGAGTACAAAGGCATTCACTGCACAGGTAATTAACCTTCTTCTTTTTTCATTATATGTAGCCCGTTTGAAATGGATTGTTTCCGACGAAGAACTAAAGACACTTTTAGAAGAGATCAGACTTCTTCCAGGCAAGATGGAGAGAATTTTGGCTCAGGCACATATCTTAGAAAACTGGGCCGCAGATTTTACTAAGACCAAAGATTTTGTATTTTTAGGTAGGACCTACAACCATCCAGTCGCGTTAGAAGGTGCCTTGAAATTAAAAGAGGTCTCTTATATCCACGCTTCCGGTTATGCGGGTGGGGAATTCAAACATGGACCGATCGCACTCATTACGAATGAAGTGCCGGTGGTATGTATCGCGACCAAATCCGAAATTTATAGCAAAATGCTTTCCAATATCCAGGAAATCAAAGCAAGAAACGGGATCATGATCTCCATTGTAACCGAAGGAGATAAAGAGGCAAAAGAGCTTTCGGACTACTGTTTTGAAGTTCCGGACTGTCCGGAAATTTTAAGTCCGATACTGAATGTTCTTCCTCTCCAACTTCTGGCCTATTATTCTGCCGTGGCTAGGGGTTGTCCTCCGGACCAACCTAGAAACCTAGCAAAGTCCGTCACAGTGGAGTAGTGAGCGTGGGCAGAATTCAGAGAATTTGGATCGATGAGAGGGAAACGCCTCCCGGTTTGGGAGCCTTAACCAGAATTCGATCTTTCTCTGAGATTCGAGACGGGGTTTTGACTCCTCTCCAACGTTTAAAAGAACAGTATCCTGATTCTAAGATATTCTACTCAAATTCCAATTCTGCATTCGAGAAAACATTCTTCGAAAGAAATCCAAAGATCTCCGAGTATGATGGCAAGGATGTAGATCTAATCATCCGCCCTGAGGAATTTCTACCTTGGAAATCCTTAGAGTCCGTCGGCAAAAATATAGACCAGGACTTGGAAAATCATAAGGATCTGCGCAAATGGGCCCGCAAACTCAAGGTGAAGTCGGGTGATTTCCAAGTAGTTGGAAAATCCAAACACGTTCATATACATCCTTCCGCTAAAATTTATCCAGGTGTGGTAATAGACGTAACCTCAGGACCTGTGATCATAGACAAAGATGCAAAGGTAACTTCTTTCAGCTTTTTAGAAGGTCCCTTGTACATAGGCCAGGGCACTCATGTGGATAATGCTCGGATCACCGGAAACACTTCCATAGGGAATGTGTGCAGAATAGGCGGAGAAGTCGGGGACAGCATTATATTAGATTTTACGAATAAACATCACGAAGGATTCTTAGGACATTCCGTGGTGGGAAGTTGGGTCAATCTAGGAGCACTATCCACTACCTCCGATCTAAAGAATAATTACGGCGTAGTCAAGATCAGAGAAGAACATACCGAGATCACAACTGGTTCCATCAAATTCGGTTCTATCATTGGAGATTTTTCCAAGATAGGCATCGGAGTGATGTTGAATACTGGAACAGTGATAGACTTTGGATGTAATGTTGTTTCTTCCAAGGCGAGCGGATATCTTCCTCCATTCGTATGGGCGGATGGACAACCTTATATCTTAGATCTATTTCTTCGTGATTCTCGCAAGATCATGGCAAGAAGGAACAGAGAACTTTCTCATTCCGAATCGGAACTTATTAGAATTTTATACGAAACCAAGGTCCGGAAATAAAAAAGGACCGGAGGCTCCATGGAAGTTTTGGAATCGCGTATTAGTACGTCTTCCCCTGAATATAAAGAGAATTTCAAAGACCTTTCAGAAAAGGTCGCGGATTTACGTAAACTTCTCCAAAAAGCCGGACAAGGCGGAGGAGAAAAATCCATCCAGAAACATAAGAGCAGAGGAAAGCTCACTGCAAGAGAAAGGATACAAGGTCTGATAGATCCAAACACTCCTTTCTTAGAATTCTCAGCCTTAGCAGGGGAGAAGGTTTATGCGGACGATGTTCCTTCTGCAGGTATCGTAACTGGGATCGGTAAAATTTCAGGAACTCCTTGTGTAATCGTTGCAAATGATGCCACAGTAAAGGGTGGAACTTATTATCCACTCACTGTTAAAAAGCATATCCGTGCACAAGAGATTGCATTAGAGAATCGTCTTCCTTGTGTTTATCTCGTGGATTCGGGTGGAGCCTTCCTGCCTATGCAGGATGATGTATTCCCTGATAAATGGCATTTTGGTAGGATCTTTTATAACCAAGCAAATCTTTCCAGATTGGGGATTCCTCAGATCTCCGTCGTAATGGGAAGTTGTACTGCCGGCGGTGCATATATTCCTGCGATGTCGGACGAATCCGTGATTGTAAAAGGAAACGGTACCATCTTTTTAGGTGGACCTCCTCTAGTAAAAGCCGCAACCGGAGAGATCGTTACTCCGGAAGAATTGGGCGGAGCTGATGTCCATTGTAGGATCTCAGGAGTGACTGATCATTATGCGGAGAATGATCCACATGCACTCGAGATCGCTAGACATATTGTTTCTAGTCTGGGAGCAAGAGCTAAAAAATTAGAAGAGCAGATCTCTTACGAAGAACCTCTTTATCCTTCCGAAGAAATTTACGGGATCATCCAAAAAGATATCCGTAAACCTTACGATGTGAGAGAAGTGATCGCAAGAGTTGTAGATGGTTCCAGATTCCAAGAATTCAAAAAATATTATGGAACTACCATAGTCACCGGCTTTGCAAATATTTACGGCAAGACAGTAGGTATCATTGCAAATAATGGAGTTTTATTCTCCGAAAGTTCCTTGAAAGCGGCTCATTTCATCCAGCTTTGCAACCAAAGAGAGATCCCTTTACTCTTCCTACAAAACATCACAGGTTTTATGGTAGGGAAGAAGTATGAGAATTCAGGTATCGCAAAAGACGGTGCCAAAATGGTAAATGCTGTCTCCACTTCTGTAGTTCCAAAATACACTGTTGTGATCGGCGGTTCTTACGGAGCGGGAAATTATGGAATGTGTGGCCGTGCATTTGGACCTAGATTCCTTTGGATGTGGCCAAACGCTAGAATTTCCGTGATGGGGGGAGAGCAAGCAGCAAATGTTCTACTCACAGTGAAGCAGGAACAATTGGAGAAGGAAGGAAAATCGCTCTCCGACGCCGAACAAGCTGAATTCAAGAGGCCTATATTAGAAGATTATGATAATCGTTCTTCTTGTATCTATTCTACTGCAAGACTTTGGGATGATGGCGTCCTGGATCCTGCTCGTACAAGAGAAGCTTTAGGTTTGGCATTGTATTCCGACCTTTCTCCTAAGGGTATAGAGCCTTCTTATGCAATCTTCCGGATGTGATTTTTCCTCCGAAAGAATGATACCTAAGTATAGATTTTACTTCTAAAATTTTGTTTTTCTGGCAGATCCCAAAAATCTGCCTAATAAGTACGCAAACTGCTAGCCTGAACCTGGGGATTTTCTCCCTAAACTAGGGAAAAATCTGCCTCAGGCTAAAACTTGGACCCTTTTTCCTAGAGAAAACCTCGTTTCAGGCCTCTAGGATTCCTATTCCGTTTTTTTAATCTTTTTTTGGACTAATTTTAAACTCAGGTACTCTTCTTGCATTATTTGGATTAAACATATTTTCGAGATGAGATTTGAGAAAATGAAAATTGCCCAAAAACTTATCGCGCTCTTGATCTTAATCGCTCCAGTACTGATCTGGGGTCAAGACGCTACACCAGCACCGGCCGCACCTGCTGCTCCCACTTTGGATAAAGGGGATACCGCATGGATGATCGTGGCTTCCACTTTCGTGTTCTTCATGATCCCAGGACTCGCGCTGTTCTACGGCGGTATCGTAAGATCTAAGAACGTTCTTTCTACAATGATGCACAGCTTTGTTGCGATTCTTGTCCTCACAATCCAGTGGACATTATTTGGATACAGCTTAGCATTTTCCGGCGATAGTCCGTTTTTCGGCGATTTTCAACTCTTCCTGTTGAATGGTATTACCGACGAAACATTGGAAGGAACGATCCCGAAATACATTCACTTCCTATTCCAAGGAATGTTCGCGTTAATCACTCCGGCTCTGATTTCCGGTGCGATCGCAGAAAGGGTGAAACTTTCCGGTTATATCGTATTCATTCTAGCATGGTCTACCTTGGTTTATGATCCAGTCGCACACTGGGTATGGTCTGCAAACGGTTGGCTATTCAAAAAGACCGCTCTGGATTTCGCAGGTGGAACAGTGGTTCACTTGATCTCCGGTATCGCAGGTTTGGCTGCAGCAATCGTATTAGGAAAACGTAAGGGAGAAGGTCCTGCACTGATCGCTCCGAACAATTTGACCTACACCCTTATCGGTGCGGGATTCCTATGGTTCGGATGGTTCGGATTTAACGCAGGTTCCGGTCTTGCCACTAATGGTCAGGCTGCAAGAGCTTTCGTTGTGACTTTAATCGCTCCTGCAACAGCAGGTGCCGTTTGGTTATTGATCGAATATCTTCACACTAAAAAAGCTACAGCTCTCGGGGCAGCTTCCGGGATCGTTGCAGGTCTGGTTGTGATCACTCCTGCTGCAGGTTTTGTGGACGCTACCGGCGCATTGATAATGGGAGTAATTGTATCTCCTGTTTGTTACGGTGCTATCCTACTAAAAGGTAAACTTGGATATGATGACTCTTTGGATGCATTCGGAATTCACGGCGTAGGTGGAGCTATCGGTGCGATCCTTACAGGTGTATTTGCACTTGCGCAATATATTCCTGAAGGAGTTACTCGCGGAGACCAAATTATCGTTCAGGTTATCAGCGTTGTGGCAACCGGCGCTTATTCTATCGTAGTATCCTTGATCTTAGTGTTTATTATCGACAAAACGATCGGATTCAGGATTTCCGAAGAGAAAGAGATTGCTGGACTCGATTCCGAGATTCACGGAGAAAAAGGTTATATTATATAACCTTTTGAATTTATACATTAAGTAAAGGAGAGCATATGAAATTAATCGTAGCAATTATCCAGCCCCATAAACTGGAAGAGGTTAAAGCGGAGCTTACTAAGAATGAAATTTATAGACTTACCGTAAGCGACGTGCAAGGCTACGGGCAGCAAAAAGGTAAGACTGAAGTATTTCGTGGACATGAATACCAAGTAAACCTTCTGAGAAAAGTAAGATTGGAGATCGCGGTAAACGATGAGTTCGTAAAACCTACCGTTGATGCGATCTTGAAAGCTGCCAAAACCGGCGACGGAAAGATCGGAGACGGAAAAATTTTAATTCTTCCTCTCGAAGACGTGATCCGTATTCGCACCGGAGAAAGAGGAAGCTCAGCGATTTAATTCTTCCCCAATACGAGTCGAAACTAGCTTCGGGGTCGGTATTACCGGCCCCATTTTTATGTACGAGCTATATATCGTATGTTTTTTGTTAGACGATTAGATTCTAAAAGTGTATATCTAATCAGTGCACCTAATATTCAGATCTCTAATATACTTAGCTGTAGCATTTTGCACGACATTCTTGTTGGGATGTTTTTCTAATTACCAATCCGCATATGTAAATGATGGAGCGGGACTTAAGATACGATCTGCACCTAAACTTTCTTCTGAAAAGATGGGAACGGTTCCATATAAAGGAGAAGTGAAAATCCTGGAGAAGGACCAAAGATTGACCCATATAGACGGATTCGAAAACTATTGGTACAAGATCAAGAGTGAAGAAGGAGACGGTTGGGTTTTTGGAGGGTACTTAAGTTTTAAACATCCGGACCTTCTGCCCCCAGGTTCTAATTCATATACTGGACTAGTTTATCATCATCCTATCCGATCGATAAAATTAATTCGCACTCATATTATAAATGAGGGCTTGTACTTAAATATTTATCAGGCAGATCCAAAACATATTTTCGCATTTTTAGAAAGTAAGGACCAGATCTCCCAAAATATAACCGAATGGAGGATCTTGCATGCGATCACTTTGGATATTCCTCAAAAAGACGAAGAGATATTAAACAGAGTCACTGCCCAATGTTTTACTCCTGGACTGGATGGAAAAGAGGTCATACTTGCGATCTTAAAAATACAAATGCGCAAGACAGGAGTAACCATCGGAAACCATTATGAGATGGCATTGGATAAATTGAAAATCCGCAAAGCCTGGACTTTAAGCGAGGACGAATTGTTTCTACAGCCTGTTATGAAAACGAAGGGAATAGAATGTACGATCTTCGATCCGGGGAATCAGTTTAAGGCGATTTCGGAGTAAGGATAAGGAGACGTCTCAAATCCCTAGCCTTCCCATACTTCTCCGCGCAATTTTCTAAAATATCAACCGAACAAAACTATCTCTGCCGGACAGATCCTTTTTTAGATCTGCTTCTGAATATCCGAGAGATAACGCAGTTTCTTTCAACCAAGAAGAGTATCTAGGATGTGTTTCCAAATACAATCTACCTTGCGGTTTCAATCTGGACTTTGCTTCTGTTAGGATTTTAGTATGGAATCCCTGGAAATCGGATACGAATAATGCAAGATGAGGTTCGTAATCTACAACATCCGGCATGATCGTAGATTTATCCGCTTCAGGGATATAAGGTGGATTGGAAACGATCAGATCGAATTTGGTTTCGTTTGGAATAGGGGAGAGTAGATCTCCTTGATATACGTCGAAACTTCTTTCCGTATTTAATATTTCTTGAATATTCTTTTTGTTAATCTCTAAAGCGGATTCAGAAGCGTCCGTAAAAGAAACTTTCCATTCTTTTCTGGCCTTGGCGAGACTGATCCCTATACAACCGCTGCCAGAGCAAAGGTCTAATACTTCTAAATTGTTTTCTTTGCTCGGATATTCTTCTAATACCCAGGCGACTAATTCTTCTGTTTCCGGCCTCGGGATAAGGACCGATTCGTTTACATGGAATTCTGAATCGAAGAATGCCTTCTTTCCTATGATATAAGCTGTAGGTCTGAATTTGGATCTTTGGACGATCCTTTCTCTATACTCGTCTTTTTCGGATAAGGAAAGTGGTCTTTCAAAATCTATATAGAGTTTGACTCTTTGGATCTTGAGTAGATCTGCGAGTAATATCTCTGCATCCAATCTTGCGGAAGGTATGTTTTTCTTTTTTAGAAATTCTTCCGATTTCTTGAGTAGGTTCAGAACGTTGTCTTGGGAATCTGCCATGATTTGATGGTGGCCCCGAGAGGATTCGAACCTCCGACCAAAAGTTTAGGAAACTTCTGCTCTGTCCACCTGAGCTACGGGACCTTTTTAAAACGCGGGTATTCTGTTAAGAAGGTTTGCGCTTCTGAGAGACTATTCTCTGGAAGTCGTTAATATTGTGAATTACGATTTTGTCGGAGTATATCTCGATTTTACCGCTTTTAGCGAATTGATTCACTACCTTCTGGACTTCGCCCACGGGTTGGGCACACCAATCTGCCACGTCTTCTACTGTTACGTTGAGCACGACTTCTTTGAATTCGGTATGTGTATGCATCTTTTCATACAACATCAAGAATACGTCGGCTACTTTTCCGATGATATCGTCCAGCAATAGGATGAGCAATCTTCGTTTTGCGTCGTAAATTCTGACGGAGAATATTGTTAGAATTTTAAGTGCAAGTGTAGGATTCTTGGTCATCAATAGTTCGAAGTTTGCTCTATTGAAGTTCAAAACTTTCACTTCAGAGATTGCGATTGCAGTCGCACTTCTGGGTTGTTCTTCTAAGATCGCCATCTCTCCGAAGATATCTCCTTGTTCTAAGATATCTAAGGTCTTGATGGAATTCCCAACAGTTTTGGTGATCTTTACTTTTCCAGCTTGGATCAGAAAGAAATCGTTTCCAGGTTCATTTTCACAGAATATGATCTGATTTGGTTCGAAAGTTTTTCCGAACTTTGAGAACATCGACTCGAGCATTAAATCCATTTAGGCGCTGAGCTCCTTGGCTTTTTGGCGAGCCTTCTGGGAGAGACTGTCTCTTTCCGGAGGAAGTAATGCTACTTTGCCGAATAACATTCCAGCCCTCTGACGATCTCCTTGTTGTTCCGCGATCTCTGCCAAATGAAATAAAGACTCTTTTACTGATTCTCCGGACGGGTGCTTTTTAATATAAGCGGAGAAGGTATTACTCGCTGTATCCAAATTGTTCAGCTTTAGGAAACAAACTCCCATTTGGAAAAGTGCATTGTCTACAAGCTTCTTCTCGCTATCATATTTGAAATCTGTGCGGACCATCAGGTCTTTGAAGATTGCAGCTGCTTCTTCGAATTTTCCTACGTTCAAGAACGTATGAGCACGATTATAGAGAGAAGTAATCGTATTGTCTGTGCCGGCTCCCAGATTCGTTTTCTCTGCAGCAGGTTTCATAATATTCTGCAGATTTTCCTGGGACATAGGCGCTCTTGTAGAAGCAGCATCGTAAACGAGCGGAGGCATATTGATAGGGTAGGGAGTACCCTTTCTTGCAAGATCTTGTAGCTCGGTTGCTCTTCCCGCATAAGGTCCGCTAGGATAATGCTCCAGATATTTTCCGAATCCGTAAGCTGCGTGTTCGAAGTTATTGTTTTTATAAAATACTTCGGCGACGTTCATGAGCTCGAATGCAGGATTTCTAGCTTCAGCCTGACCCAATATCTCTCTCAATTTTTTGTGAACCAGTCGCAATTGGCTGGAGAACACCTTCATCATCTTTAAGATGAGATGGGTTTTTTCGGCTACGAATGTTTCGAAGTCTGAAAGTTTGAAAACTAAGACGGTTGCTCCGCCTACGACCTGAGCGGTTTCTTCCCTAGGATACTTTCCGAGTGCGGATTTGACTCCGAAAAATTCTCCCAGTCGTACATCTTCTTTTACTTCGTAACCGGAATCGATCGCAGTGTACGTGAGAACGACTCGACCTTGTCTGAGGACATAGATATCCTCCGATCGATCTTTCTCGAAGTAAATAATAGAACCGCCTTTATAAGTTCGGATTATGGGCCCAGCCAAGACCGTTACCTTCTTCTCTAAATCTCACCCGACAGGAAAAAATGCCAAATCCTTTTTGTAACCAAGGGCCCGGGTGACCGATTCTAGCAACCCTAGGGGGTCTCCTGCAAGGTATTTATCGGTTCCGGCGATCTTAATTTCGCGCCCTGTCACACCAGTTTCGTCAAAAAAATCTTTCAAAGAAAGGTCGCCATAGGAAGGTTTCCCGTCCTTCACAACCAAACGTACGGACTTAAGATCCGCAGTACAAAGTGTCTGGTACGCGTCTTCTTTTTCGGAAGAAAGAACTAAAAGATCCGCCTTTTTTCCGATTTCCAATTTGCCCAGATCGTTCTCTACCCGAAGAGCCTTTGCAGGATTTTCAGTGACCATCTTAAAAACAATTTTAGGATCCAATTCTTTTCCATATTCTTTGGCAAAAAATTCCCTGGCAGATTTGATCTCTTGGAAAATATTTATAGACCCGGACATTGGAGAATCCGTGCCTAAACTTACGTTGATCCCTGCTTCAAGAATTTCGTTGATTGGAGCAGTTTTGCCGAACATAAACAGATTGGATTCCGGGCACCAAACTAAGTTTGCCTTTGTTTTCGAAACTGTTTTGATATCTTCCGAATCGAAAGCGATCCCATGAACGAGTACTGTGTTTTCTCCCAAACAACCCAAAGAGTTTAATTCTTTCAGGGCGTTTTTGGATTCTTCGTCAAATCCTTCGGAGATATGAGTTACAAATGGAAGATTCCCTTCTTTTGCTCTGGCGTATTCTATCTGGGGACCATCCCCCCAACCGAGAGAATAAGAACAAATACTATGAGAAAGAGTAAAACGTTCCAGGATTCGAACTGGAGATTTATCCAAAAAAGGTTTTTGGACGAAATGGGGAATATGATCCAAAACGGAAGTCACGCCGCTGAGCAGATTTTTATAAGAACCTAATAGATAGAGTTGCTCCGGCTCGAGTTGTTGTCTTTCCGCATATACTACGGAAGATTTGAGATCATTGTCCCAAGGAAGCCAATTCAAATAAGGACGGTTTGTTCCTACTTTAGGAAGATACGTGCCAAGTAGATGGTCGTGAGCATTGATGAGACCAGGATAAACGAAATTCCCTCTTAGATTGATACGGATAGGCAGAACATCCTTAGGGATACCTGAGGAGATAGAGGAGATCCTTCCGTCCTTGATGCGGATAGTTGCGTTTTCCAAGACCCCTTGAGGAGTTACGGCTTTAGAATTTACGATTTCCCATTCCATTTAAGTGCAAAAACCTAATATACTTAATAGCCGCGATCAGTATTTCAAAAGTGGGATCGGATCCACTGCTTTGGTACCTTGGTTGATCTGGAAATACAGTCCTTTACCTTCTTCCAATTCACCTAAGGAATCTCCCGCTTTTACCGTTTCGCCTTCTTTGACTGAAGCGGATCTGAGATTTGCATATACGCTGGAATATCCGCCTTTATGCTCTAAAATAATATATTTCCGGTAACCGTCCATTTGGTCCAGTACAACTACTTTACCGGATCGGATCGGATGTACATCCTTATGTCTGCTTGCCTTGAACAGAACTCCTTTATTCGGATAATAAGATAGATTAGAATACGGAAGTGAAACGGGAGGAAGTACTTTTAATGGAGAATGGAACTTAGGACTTACGGAAGAAGGTACTTCTTCGGGCAGATTTTTTTCGATCTTAGAAGAATAGGATAGGTTTTGAGGGATTTTCAGTTTTTCTCCCGCTTTCAAACCTTCGTTTTCATTTTTACCGTTCCATTCTAAAAGTAATCTCCAATCCAATTTGTATTTTTGGGAGATAGAAAATGCAGTCTCTTTCGGTTGGACTGTATGGATCCTTAATTGAGTTCCTACGGAATTAATTTGAGAAGGAAAAGAAATGAGAATCATTCCGAAACATATCAGACGAATGAAATGGAACTCCCGCATACTCTAAAATATCGGCAAATTTTGCCTTCCACCAAAAAGAAAAGGGAGCCGGATTGGCTCCCTTTTTTCCAAAAAGAGGATGGTCTGAAAGATCAATCTTCGTCTTTGGAGTTTGGTTTGTACTTTTTCATCAATTCTTCTGCTACGTTTCTTGGAACAGGAGCGTAACGAGAGAATTCCATAGAGAACTCCGCCTTTCCTTGGGTAGAAGAACGGATTACGGTAGAATATCCGAACATGTCAGAAAGAGGGACTTCCGCTTCCACTTTGCAATATCCGTCTTGCTCGGTGGTGTTTAGGATCATTCCTCGTCTTTGGTTCAGGGAAGCAAGGATTGGACCTTGGAATTCCGCAGGACCGTCAACTTCTACTCTCATGATAGGCTCAAGGATCTGAGGATTTGCTTTGCTGAAACCTTGGCGGAATGCATAGCGTCCTGCGATCTGGAATGCCATATCGGAAGAGTCCACATCGTGGTAAGAACCGTCGTTGATGGTCAGTTTTACCCCGATGATAGGGAATCCGATCATACTTCCACGATCCAAACAGCTCTTGAATCCTTTATCTACAGAAGAGATAAATTCGCGAGGGATTGCTCCTCCCACTACACTGTTTACGAATTCGTAATTCTTATCTTCTTCCAATGGGATCGGCTCGATGAATCCGGCAACACGACCGAACTGACCTTGACCACCCGTTTGTTTTTTGTGGGTATAGTCGAAGTCTGCACGGCTTGTGATGGTTTCACGATACGCAACCTGAGGAGCACCTGTGATCAGCTCCACTCCGTATTCCCTTTTCATCCTTTCTATATAAACTTCGAGGTGAAGTTCTCCCATCCCTTTGATGATGGTTTGTCCGGACTCTTGGTCTACGTGAGTTTGGAACGTAGGATCTTCCTTGGTAAAGCGGTTAAGAGCTTTTGCAAGGTTGTTCAAGTGTTTTGATTCTTTAGCTTCGATTGTAAGGGAGATTACCGGAGCAGGAACGAACATGGATTCCATGGAAACGTTCATTTTTCCGTCAGTAAAAGTATCCCCGGAAGCACAATCGATACCAAATAATGCGATAATATCACCAGCTTCTGCGTAGTCGATATCTTCCATCTCGTCTGAGTGCATACGACATAGACGACCAACGTTATGTTTCTTGTTGTTCGACATGTTGTAGATGGTCATACCTTTTTGGATCTTTCCTTGGTAGACACGAACATAGGTCAACTGACCATAACGTCCGTCCTCAAGTTTGAACGCGAGGCAAACGAGTGGTTTGTCTTTATCAGAAGGTAATACTACTTTTTCGGATTCGTTTTTAACGTCCAAAGCGGAGTTAACAACATCCACAGGAGAAGCCAGGTAATCCAAAACTCCATCCAGAAGTTTTTGAACTCCTTTGTTCTTGAAAGCAGAACCCATGAAAACTGGGGTAAGTTTCAAAGAGATCGCTCCATTACGGATCGCAGTTTTGATTTGCTCTACTGTAGGTTCTCCTTCCAGCATAGCTTCAGTCAATTCGTCCGAGAACATAGAAGCTGCATCTAAGAGTTCTTCTCTCTTCTTTTGAGCTAATTCCTGTAATTCTGCAGGGATCTCTTTTTCAACGATTTGCATTCCATCTTTTCCTTCGAAATAGATGGCTTTCATCGTAACAAGATCCACGAGTCCTGCTAAATCTCCTTCGAGACCGATTGGAATTTGAACTGGAACAGCATTATGTTTTAATTTCTCACGTAATTGATCGATCACGCGGAAAGGGTTTGCTCCTGTACGGTCGAGCTTATTAATAAAAGCTACACGAGGAACGTTATAACGGCGCATCTGTCTGTCAACAGTGATGGACTGAGATTGAACTCCAGAAACTCCGCAAAGAACTAGGATAGCGGAATCCAGAACCCGTAAGGAACGCTCTACCTCAACGGTAAAGTCCACGTGGCCCGGAGTATCGATAATGTTAATAGTATGGTCTTTCCACTGGCAGTAGGTAGCTGCGGATTGGATGGTAATCCCTCTCTCGCGCTCCAATTCCATACTGTCCATTTTCGCACCGACTCCATCTTTACCACGAACTTCGTGGATCGCATGGATACGGTTAGTATAGAATAGAATCCTCTCGGTCAGAGTGGTTTTCCCTGAATCGATATGGGCGGAAATACCGATGTTCCTAGTTTTTAGGAGTTTTTCGGTGGGTTTGAAGTCCGCAACTGCAGTGCTCATTGAGTCCTCTTTAAAAGTTCACACGGAAAATTCTATTTCACCCTTTAACAGAGTAGAATGAAAACTTTACGTGGATACTAATCTGACTGGGTTCCCTAGGTAAAGGAACCCTAATTCTTACCAATTTTCGGAAAGGGCCGCGTTTGTAAAGATCGTTTCCAAGAATAGATTGCCGATCCTGGCTTGTATAACCTGTTCTTAGATGAAATATGGATTACAGTTTTATTCTGACCTCGGAACAGATCTATGTTCGTTTCTCGGACTAGGAAATTCATTGCCCCGGTTCGCCAGGGTCAAAATAGTTTCTGGAAAGGGTAGTTTTGCCCTTCTACATGGGCTCATTTAAGTTCCTAAAACGAAACGTAAACCGAATTGCCAGGGCGTTTTTGCTATTATCAGTAGCAAGGATCCTTTGCCTAGCATTTGCAGGAGCGATCTTGGTTGGGTCCTTCATGATCTATGCTTCGGAAGAAGGTAGGATTTCCTACGCAGATTCATTCTATCTTTCCGCTTCCGCCATCTGTGTAACAGGTTTGACCACTGTTACGATCAGCGAGTTAGCATTCTCTACCCAAGTCATTATCATGTTCTTATTCCAGATCGGTGGATTGGGAATTATCACATTTACAGTTCTTGTTGGGATCTTAGTGGTCCGTGGACTTTCCAGAAGTACTCGTATTGCTGCATTTGTATTCGAAGCAATTGATTCCCACGAATCGACAGACGGAAAGAGTACGAATGCCCCTTACGTTCGAAGGATCTTATTATCTATTTTGAATATATCCGTTTCGATAGAGTTGGTCGGAGCATTTTTATTATATTGGGCAATGCCGGAAGATCTGAGCGGGTTGCCTGGAGATCCAAACCGACTTTTTTTAAGCTTATTCACTTCAGTTTCCGCATTCAATAACGCAGGATTTTCCATTGTAGATGATCTCTCATTCTTATCTAAAGAGCCACTTTCTCTTTTGGTGGTAGAAAGTTTGGTAGTAATGGGAGGTATCGGCTTCCCGGTAATCTTATTCTTCGAGAAAACATTGCTTGAAGCATTTAGGAATGTGATGCATAGGATAGAAGTAGTCATGGAAACTTACCTCATGTCCCGCGCATTAGAAGAAGGTAAAGAACCTTCTTGGATCTATCTTGTTTTGATCCGTATGTCCTTCTGGGCCGAGGAAAGGCTCGCTCTTTATAGAAAGGCATTAAAGGGAGAAGCTAACAGGATCCAAATGAAACTTCTACTTTATGGAACCTTAATATTGGTCCATGTGGGTGGGATCGGAGTATTATTATCGGAATGGGATAATCCTGAGACTATCGGGAAATTCGACTTCGTAGACAAACTATTCAACTCCTTCTTCCTTTCAGTATCTTCTAGAACGGCCGGATTTAATACATTCGATCTTTCTGAAATGAGAAGCCCAACCTATGTTCTACTTTGTTCTTTGATGTTTGTAGGAGGTGGTCCTCAAGGAGCCGCAGGCGGTATCAAGATCACAACTTTTGTAATTCTATTAATGTATTTACGAAATGTGATCAGTCCTCAGGCGAGAGTGACCATCATGGGAGAAGAAGTTTCTAAAAATTCGATCGCAATCTCTACTCGGATCTATTTTTTAGCAACGATATCTATCGTATTCTTTATGTTGGTGATCACGATCGCGAACGGACATAGACATGGAATAGAAGAGATCTTTTTCGAAGTCATGTCTGCATTCGGAACCGTTGGGTTAACGAAAGGATTAACTCCTTATATCACCGGAGTCGAAAAGTTTTTATATCCTTGTATTATGTATGTGGGAAGAGTAGGAGTATTCACTCTTCTAATCGCATTTACGGGTCATTCCGGCTTAGGGACCTTAGGAGCCCAAGACGACGGGGTCAAGATCCAAGTAGGCTAATATTTCCTTTTAAGAAAGTTGGTGAGCTTCTGCCAGCTTGAAATAATAGATATAACGATCCAGTTTTAGATCATGTACTACTGAAATGAGTTCGAAACCTATCGCCCCTAATGGATCGAAAGCATCTTGTGTCAAAGGGTCTTTACTTTCTACGATCTTGTATGTGATTTTCCTGTGCATAATGGAAATTTGATAAGCTAACAATGAGTAATCGTAAAGCTTAAAATTAAAATATGAAGATATCGATTTTAGTCCTTTCTGACTAGTTTTTTATCTTTGTCTCTTGTGGAACTGTTTGCCCGAAACCTGAGAAATCTCCTCCCATTTTAGGGTCAAAATTCCCTTGCAAGCCTTCTATTTCAGATCAATCTGGCCCCTAAAGCGAACTGACCTGGAGAGAGAATGTTATTTTCCTATATAAAACTTTTAAGACCCCACCAATGGATTAAAAATATCATCCTATTTGCTGGGATCATATTTGGGAAAAAATTAGGAGACCTGGAATCGGTAGAAAGAGCGATTTACGCGTTTTTTCTATTTTCACTTACCGCAAGCTGCCAATACGTTCTAAATGATTTTCTGGATAGAAAAGAAGATGCACTTCATCCTGAAAAAAAACATAGGCCTCTCGCTTCCGGAGCGATTTCTCCTACTATAGCACTTCTACTGACAGCAATTTTACTTTCTATCACTCTAGTTTCCTCCTTCAAACTGCAGGCTGATTTCTTCTACTGGGTTGTCGGTTATCTGATCTTTAATATAGTTTATAGCCGTTTCTTGAAACATATGGTCATCCTAGATGTGATGAGTATTTCTTTCGGATTTGTGGTGAGAGCAATCGCCGGTTCCGTGGTAGTCGGAGTGAGCTTCTCTTCTTGGCTTCTTCTTTGCACATTCATGTTGGCCCTATACTGGGGTTTCGGAAAAAGAAGAGGTGAGCTTATTATTTTGGAAGACGGAGCTAAAGGTCACAGAAAGATCCTGGAAGAATATTCCGTTAACTTCCTGGACTTGATGATGGGGATCGTTGCTACAATGACCTTGGTTACCTACGTTATGTATGTTACCAGTCCTCATACGATCGAAAATTTAGGCACAGATAAAATGGTGTATACGATCCCGATCGTAGTCTATGCGATCTTTAGATCTTTGTACATTATCTATATCAAGAACATGGGCCATAATCCTACTAAGGCGATTTTGACTGACTGGGGTGTCCTTGTGGCGGGATTTTTATGGCTTTTACTCGTTGTTTGGATAATGTATTCAGGTTCCGGACAAAGTCTTCCTTTTCAGTTATAGTTTAGGTCTAACTAAGGCATGAACAAAAATGTAAAAGCAGGATTTCAGTACGGAGGAGCACTCGCACTTCTACTTTCTGCGACTTTTTTTCTAGCCTGGTTTAGAGCCTTGGATACAGAACCTGTAGTAAGTCTTGATGGAAAAGAATTCAGGACTCCTATAGGTGAAAAAGCGAATATAAAAGGTAAGACCACAGTAGTATATTTTTGGGCAACCTGGTGCGGGGTCTGTAATACGAATCTCCCTCTAGTCAAGTGGTATGCCTCCACACTCAAAGACCAAAATCATTTTGCATTCATAAGCGTAGAAGAAGGAGAAAATTCCTCTGCTCTCAAAGACTATCTGGAAAAACAAGCTGTGGACTTTCCCGTTATTGTAGGAAATCCGATGTTACTCAGAGATTGGGGGATCAGAGGCTATCCTAGTTTTTATATTTTGGATGGAGAAGGAAAGGTAAGATTCGCAGAATCCGGAATTATGAGCCCTTTGGGCATGTTCCTAAGGCTAATCTGGGCAAGAATTTTCTGGTCCTGATCGTCCTAAAACTTATCGCTCTTTCTCTTTGCCTTTGAATTTCAACCCTCCAATTTCCGATAATCAATCCGATGGACTCGTATAAACCGAAACCACTTCTTAACAAAACGGAACTGAAACAGATAAAACGTTCCAGGACTCGGGTTCATGGCCAAAAAGTAATTACAGACGACGTCAAAAAGTTAAAATCACTTAGCGTCACTCCTGATCTACCTGAAGAAGAATTAGTAAATTATTATAAAGAACCGATCTGGATAGAATATTATATTCCAAGAGAATCCAGATTTGCCTACGAGATCAAATATCTTTACGTATATCTTGTAAATTCGGAAGCAAGACCTGCTCCAATGGATTCTATCTTAAGAGAAGCTGTGGCAAAGGATCAATTTGTAGATCTTGTAGATATAGCAAGGCTTCATCCTGAAAAAGAAAAACTGATCCGAACTTCTTATACGAATTCTTGGCCGTTCTTCGAATCCATTTCTAACGGATTTAAACAATACCAGCAAACCAAGGATCCGTATTATTTAAGAGTTCCTCTTTATCACACCGAAAATCTAATGAAAAGAGAACCTTCTCTTTCTACGCTGGAGTTTACTGGGAACTTCTTTATTCATAATCTGAATTGGTTGATCCGTAGAATGAATAGAGGTGGAAAAGAATTCTCTTTGGAAGATGAGACAATCTCTGTTCTGATCAAAAGAAGGAACGAATACTGGGAGAAAAAAAATCTACCGGCGGACGAGGACTTCGATCTATTTGCAGCACTATTTTACGAGCAGGCATTCCCTAATAGAGGTCTGGAAGAAATAGAAGCGGCAGAACTTCTGGACGAAGATTAATTCACTCAAATCCATACCAAAAAAAAAGAATGCGATTTTCACAGCCCTTGTAAGTCTAAGAATTACAGGGGAAGGCATTGGAAACTAGTATCTCAATTTATTCGGACGTAGTTTGTCCTTGGTGTTATATAGGTAAAAAAAGATTAGAGAAGGCGATTGAATCTTGGGAATCTCATCATCCTGAAGATAAGATCGTCGTAGAATGGAAACCATTCCAATTAAATCCTGATCTTCCTGAGCAAGGAGAAGATAGAGAAGCACATATGGTCAGAAAATTCGGTTCTTTAGACCGAGTAAAAATGATGACCCAGAGAGTTTCCGATATAGCAAAAGAGGATGGATTAGAGTTTGCTAATATTCTGCAAGGCCACCAACCTAATACTTTTCTTCTTCATGCACTAATTCGTAAGGCAAGAAATTACGGAAAAGAAGGAGAACTTGCGGAAGTATTCTTCCAAAAGTTTTTCTCAGAAGGAAAAAATCTTTCCGATGACTCCATAATCCAAGAAAGCCTAACTCAAGTAGGAGTTCCAACATCGGAATTGGAAGAAGTCCGCAAAGACCCTTCTCTTCTTACTCAGATCGAAACGGAAGAAAATGAAGGCAAAATGTTGGGAGTAACCGGAGTGCCCTTTTATATTTTTAATGAAAAGTATGCGGTTTCAGGCGCACAACCGGTAGATCTGTTTTTGCAGGTGTTCGATAAATTGCAATCAGAGGCGAGCGCCTAAGCAGATATCTCAGTTCCCCTATTGGCTCCTTCTCCCAGCCATAAAAATAAACGGCGGATCCTGTATAAATAGGCAGCTTCCGCTCTTTCTAACATTCCATCTGGAACGTTTGGAAACTCATATTCTCTAATATTTCTGGGACTTCCGGACCAGTCTATTGCCTGGAAAAAAGAATCCTTAGGAGGGGAGGCAAGCGCCAGTCTGTCTCTTAAAAAAAGAAGAAGGTCCTTTGGTTCAAAAAAAGCCTTTGCGATATCCTTCAAGCCCGTAGCCAGATTTTGGTATACATTCTCCTTATTAAAATCTATCAGACAAAAGCTAAGAGGAAAATAAGGAGTTCCTAAAAGACCTTTCATCTTAGGAACAAGTTCTCTGATAGAAAAAGATTCGGAATCCAATACCAGAACTCCGGGCTTGGTTTCTTTTAACATATTAGGAAGTCCTAATATATCCTTGCACCAATGAGCATTTGATCCGCAAGCTCTAAGAAGGGATCTGTATTTTGAAAAAAGTTCGGAACTTTGGGTGAGAACCACCATCTCAGGATGTAGTGGTTTTGAAAACTTGAAGAAAGGAAATTCTTCCAATGCGAAAGAATTTAGATCATAGATCCGAGTCGCTCCGGCTCTTACAAAAGAATTCTTTTCTTCCGTGTCAAACCTTCCGATCAAACAAACTTCTCTGGACCAATCATGAGCGGAACGGATATCCTCAGGACTTGCATCCTTCTTCCAAACTAAAACTTCTTTAGTGGAGGAGGGGAATCCGGAACTTCTTACCCATTCTAGATGATCTATTCCTTTCCACTTTAACAAAGCGACTAGGAACTCTTGTTCATCCGAGCTGAGTCGGTGCAGAAGTAAGGCATCGGATAGTAAGTTCATCTCTTTGCAAAGGAAGGGTTTTTTCCTTGACCTTGGGGATTTTCGTCCGATCCTAGAATTGGTGCATTGCGGAAAACCCGCAACTAGAAAGGGGAATCGGAAAGAAAAACAAGTTTGCAGGCTTGTCCTGAAAGCGTTGATTACGAGCAAAACCAAGAATGAAAGTTCTGAAAAGATACGCAAACAGAAGGTTGTACGATCCCGAAACCAGCAAAACGATTACTCTAGAAGATGTCGCCGAGATGATCATCGCGGGCGAAGAGATCAAAGTGATCGATAATATGAGCGGTCAGGACATCACTCCTAAGATCCTAGGCCAGACCTTTCTTAAAGTAAGTTTGGGTCAAAGAAACGAAGAATTCTCCAATTACATGCTTTCTGCCCTGATCCGAGAAACGGGTAAAGATATCAGCGCATTATTCGGCCGTTTGGTCCTGGGAGGGATAGGTCTTGCCTATCTAACCAAGGAAAAAATGGACAGGATCCTACAGAGTATGGTGGCATTGGGCGAACTTCGGTTGGAAGAAGTAAAAAGTTACCGCGAAGACCTACTTACCCATTTAGCCCAAAGAGCCAGCGAAAATAGCGAACAGATCCAGGAAGACCTCAAAAAAGTGGGTCGAGAATTGGAAGAAGGCGGCGAAAAGGAATTGGCTGTCGAGGATCTATCGGAGAAAATTCGCAAGATTGCGGAAAGAGTCAAGGAAACCGAGTCCCTCTAAGGGATTTAAGGCTTCCTAAAGTTAAGATCGACCTTACTAAATCCGATAAACAACATAGGGGGAACCCATGTCGACCGTAAGAATCCTAATCCTCGGAATCATATTATCACTAACTTCTCAGATTTCTGCAAAAGAGCAGATCTATGAGAAGTTGGACCAATTGTTTTATGACCAAGTCAAAAAATTGGAAAGCGGGAACCTAGAAGAAAGGATCCAAGCTGCGGATTATTTAAAATTCGTAAGCAGTAAGTTGGCGGTCCGCCCTCTTCTTAAGGCGTTAAAAGGAAATCCGAACGTTCCTAAGTCGGAGGAAAATTCCCCTACCTTAAAATTCACGATTGCTCAAGCATTGGGAGCAATGGAATCCGATATCGCCGGACCTGGAATGTTGGAAGAATTTAAAAAGATCTCCGCAACCGTTCAGGAAGGAGATTATCCTTCTTTCAGCTCTCCCGAAGGTTATAATACGGTGATCGCAGCGGGAGAGATTCTCCGAAACGTAGGACTTCTTCCTTATACAAAAGAAAACCAAGAAGCGATCGTAAACGCTTTGAATCATCCGAATTTTTATGTAAGAGCTTCTGCAGCGGATGGGTTGAAAAATCTAAACCGGAAGGAAGCACTTTCTCAATTAAATTCAGCGATCGATAAGGAAAAAAATCCTTTTGCGAAAGTTGCGATCTTAAACGCGATCGTATACATCAATCGTATCGCAAACCAGAAGTTCTACGATATGTGTGCATTCTTAAAAGACGAATCTCCTTTAGTTCGTTATAGAGCATCCATCGCAGTGGGCGAAGTGGATCTAAAAGCTGGAGAATATTCTTTGAGAGAAGCGTTACTCGTCGAGCATGATAAAATGGTAAGAGAGCAGATCAAGAAGGACCTATCAAGTGTGACAGGATTCAAGATGCCTGCGAATCTTCCTCTTTTCTTGAAAGACTGATCCTTTCTTATATTGTTAAGAGTGAAAAAGCCTCCGAGTTCGGGGGCTTTTTTGTTTTAAGGAGGGGACTAAATTAAGAAATAATTGAATCGACAAAAATTAATATTAAAAGAAGAACTATTACGGTTCTATAAATGAGAAATATAGCAGTACATATGAATTCTAAAGGATCATTATTCTCCTGATGCAAATTTTGAAAAATTTCATATTGCTGATTTTCCTTTTTAGTCTTTCGTTCTCGGACTGCAAACTGAAGAAATCGAATTTTTGCGAAGCCAAATTTCAAAAAGAGATAATCTATGAGCAGGGCGATAAGAAATTATTAGCGTTAATATCAAATAATCCTGATGTCCCGCGCATTGTATTGGCAGAATCGATTTATGATCGATCTCCCTATGATTTGATATCGATCCGAGAGAGTTATTTTAACGAAGGTGTAATCGATTCCGATGGGAATATTATCGTAAAACCTGAATACTCGAGCGGGAATCTTTTTATATATGGAAGCATGATGCCCGTATTCTGGCTTCATGATTTCCAAACATCTAAAGTTTACCTTTCAAGAACGTTATTACGTACATTCCCCGGAAAAGTCAGAGTTATTAGTGTTATTGATAAGGAACAACTAATCATTATCGAACAAGAGGATCAATTTGCAGTCTTTGATTTTGCTGGAAAAGATCTGATATTCTTGCGCCGCGGCCATTATTCCGGATACGAACAGGGAATGTTCTTAATCAAGGTCGGTGAAAAGTATCAATTTTTGGATCGTAATGGAAAAGTACTTGGAAACAAAACTTTTGAGGATGCTAAGGAATTTTCTGAGTCGCTAGCACCTGTGAAATTAAAAAATAAATGGGGATTTTTCAATAATAATGGGACCTGGACAATCCAAACGACCTTTGATGAAGCTAAACAGTTTCAAAACGATTTAGCAGCTGTTAAAGTTGCCGACCAATGGGGATACATAGATCGAAACGGCAAATTTATAGTAGAACCGCAATTCAAAGATGCTTATGAATTTACCAAAGGTGGTATAGCAAAGGTATTATTATCGAAAGGTTGCCAGATCCTTAGCAAGGAAGGCGCTTTAGGTCCTAAAGGGGATTATTGCAATATTAAAGGAAGTCAATTAATTTCCATCTCTTCAGAGGATTCTGAACATTATGTTCTATTTGATCAACGCAACGGGTTTGTCGAGTTAGGTGAAGTCGGAGAATCGTTTCCGAATTATTTTTCATTCCGCCAAAACGGAAAGATCGGATTAGTTTCACCGGATACAGGTTTTGTTATTTCTCCTGAATACGATTCTGTTCGTTACAATCAGACAGATGAATTGTATATTTTGGAGAGAAGTGGCCTTACAGACATTCTTAATTCGAACGGCTCTTGGTTTTTACGAGGTACGAAAGAAAGTATCTTCGGATGTAAAGAGAATATTTGTATCACCGTCGACCGGAAAACTGGACGTAAGGGATATATTGAATCAAACCTAAAGAAAATAACCGAAAATATATTTACCTATGCAGATAGTTTTTCTGACGGATTAGCGAAAGTTTTTCGAGATGGCAATTGGGAATACATCGATACTACTGGAAAAACTGTTTTTAAAGGAGCTTATAAAAATTCTGGGAATTTCTTTCAAGGTCTTGCTTGGTTCGAACAGAACGGTAAGTTCGGATATTTGAATCGTAATGGGAAGATGCAAATTCCGGTTGAATTCGATACTGCGGAAAATTTTTTCGACTCGTTTGCAATTGCTAAAAAAGATGGCCGATTCGGATTGATTAACACAAAAGGTGAATTTGTAATTTCTCCGATGTTTGAAGCGATCGAACGGATTGAACCTAAGCGATATCGAGTTCAATTTGAGAAACGATATGGAATTTTGAATTTGGAGAAGTGCGGATTATGAAATTTAACATCCGATCTATTCGAGATATTTTTCGGATAATTTCTTTATTATTTTTAGTGGTTGGTTTTGGTTTTTTTTGCAAGAAAGAGGCGCCAACTAATGGAGTTGAACAGAAGTTTTTTCTTAAAGATGCAGACGGCGTTTATCTGTTAAAATACGATTCTACCTTGTTCGAGTCAGATAAAGAAGATAGAATACGAGCGGCTAGTTATATTAAGCCTGAGAATTTTGAAATTACGCAGGGAGAAATTTCCGCCTGTGTTCGTTTGGATTCGAATTCGAAAACAATTAAGTTCTACTTACCATTAACGGACCAATCTTACGATTTCCAAATTGCGAATGATTCCAATTTTTCGATCGAAAACGATTTACAGTCCTTGAAAGTCAATATGGTAACTCCTACCGGAGAAATTCCGTTAACTTTTAAGTCAGATGGCTCATTGAATTTGCTTTGGGCTAATAAAGGGGGTCGCATTGTTAGTCTTTTAGGTCGCCCTATAAAAGTGGAAACTGACTGTAAAGGACCAATGACCATCCTAAACTCGGAATGTCGAAAGCCGGACGATGGGATATTGCGTTACCAAGCTAATAATAAAGAAGGTGTCGATCTTAGAGAAAAACCGGATGCTAATTCGGAAATTTTAGAACATCTGTCTAATGGTTCTGAATTAGAAATAGTAACCAAGGATTTTTCTGAATGGATGATTCCAGATGCTTGGATTCAAGTGCAGACAAAGTTTAGAAAATATGGGTATGTTCAACGTAAAGAGCTTAAAAAAAGACATTACGAATGCTATACGGCGAACACAAAATTAAACGAAATATTCGACTTTTTGAGTAGTTATTCTTCCTTTAGAATTTTGCCTAATTATAAAGCTAGAATCAGCCAATATCGAAATTCGAAGAATGAATTAGAATGGGGCTGCGGTATTGAACCATCGGAAGCAGAATATTATGGTTGTGAATTCGATACTATTAAGTTTGCAAAGGAAAAGGTTGTCTTTTCATACTTTTTTTGGGACTATTACATCGCTCAAGATGAAAATCGAAAGAATAAATTCACATGTGAAATTTCCCGAGAAGAATTGTCAGATCTTACCCCGTGGAATTCGGAACTCAATGTAGTTAATTGTCAATCGGGTGGAAGTTTTGCTCGTTGAAAAACGAGCAAAGGGATAAGATTTTCTTAAAATCAAAAACCCTGGGAGATACTGGGATCGAACCAGTGACCTCTACCATGTCAAGGTAGCGCTCTAACCAGCTGAGCTAATCCCCCGGTAATCGTCAGTATTTAGGCTGAAAGCTCAGCGTAAAGCCTTTGTTATTTCTAAAGCCTCGAGGAAGAAGTTTCTATCTTCTCTAATAGAAAGCTCTTCTGCGCATTTTCTGAAAAAGAAGAAGGTCCATTTTTGCGGGAATTCTACTTTTCGATCACCAATTTTTCACAAAACGAATGTTATAAAAAGGTCTTTCTGGAAGAAATTTCCTTCTTTTTCTGGCCGATTTCGAAATCGGCAAGGGTTTTCCGGGATCGGCGGGCAGACTCGTTTGGAAAGGTTTATAGTAAGCCTCACGAAACCCGAAAAAAACAGGGGAGATAGAAATGTCAGTGAAGGCAGAAAAAAAAGAACGGAATATTAAGCCGATCAACGGCGATTCTCCAAGCGTTCGTAAGATGGACTTTGAAGGGTTGGACCAATTATCAGATTATTACGTGGCGGGAAATTCTTTCCTGACCCATACGGTTAACGCATACCATGTGATCTTTCCAGAAGGAGAAAGATTCTTTATTAAAAGTGTAAAAGCTTTCGCGGATCAAGTAAAGGATCCTGCATTACAAAATAATATTAAAGGTTTTATCGGTCAGGAAGTTCAACACGGGAAAGAGCATGAAAAAGCTCTGGAGATGTTGGTAAAACAAGGACGCCCGGTTTCTAAGATCCTGAATTTTTATAATAAGACTGCTTACGGATTCTTCTGGCCGGTTTTAGAATTTATCTTTGGTAAGAAGTTGAAACTTGCAGTGACTGCAGGCTTGGAACATTATACCGCTTCCTTGGGAGAAGTTACTCTTAGATTCGGACTTCATGAACAAGCGGAAGGTGAGATGAGAAATCTACTTCTTTGGCACGCATGCGAAGAGATAGAGCATAAATCAGTTGCTTATGATGTTCTTCAAACAGTTTCTAAAAGTTATATTTTAAGGACTTTCGGGTTTATCGTAGCTTCCATCATGTTCTGGGGATACGCATTCACTCTTCAGCATATGTTTATCTTTGCAGATCCTAAGATTGGATTCAAAAGATATTTCTCCGACCTTATCTCTGCAGGTTCTTACGCAAGATTGATCGTTATAGAAGTCGGAAAATTAGCTTTCTTATATTTCAAGCCGGGGTTTCACCCGAACCAAACCGGCGGTTATGATCTCGCAAACGCTGCATTAGCAACTATCTAAGGAGAATACAATGAGTGCTCAAACCAAGAATAAAAATCTAAAATCAATAGATGCGAATTCTCCTACAGTTCGTAAGATGAATTTTGAAGGTCTGGAAAATTTGCCGGATCATTATATCGCAAATAATTCATTCATGACCCACACTGTGAATGCGTATCATATCCTATTTCCGGAAGGAGAAAGATTTTTTATCAAGAGTGTAAAAGCTTTTGCAGACCAAGTGAAAGATCCAGGTCTTTCTTCTAGAGTGAAATCTTTTATCGGACAAGAAGTCCAACACGGAAAAGAACACGAAAAGATCCTAGAGATCTTGAAAGGCCAAGGAAGACCGATCACTCTTATGGAGAAGGTTTATAAATGGACTGCTTTTAGCTTCTTCTTACCTGTATTCGAATTTTTCTTCGGTAAAAAACTGAAACTTGCGGTGACTGCGGGTTTAGAACATTATACAGCTAGTATGGCTGAAATTTCTATCCGCCATAATTTCCATGATGATGCGTATGGTGAAATGAGAAGTCTACTTCTTTGGCATGCTTGCGAAGAGATAGAACATAAATCAGTTGCATATGACGTTCTTCAAACAGTTTCTAAAAGTCATTTCCTGAGAATTATGGGATTCATCGTGGCATCCTTTATGTTTTGGGGATACGCTTTAAGCCTACAACATTGGTTCTTACTCACTGATAAGAAAGTGGGATTCCGTAAATATTTTCAAGATATGAAGTCAGCACGTAAGATAGGAAGGATCTTATATCCTCAACTTTTCAGTGCGGCACTTCTATATTTCAAAAAAGATTTTCATCCGGACCAAACCGGTGGATACGAGCTTGCGAATGCGGCTCTGATAACTATCTAGCACCCATCCAATCACTTTGCTCCCCGCTTCCCGTGCTCCGAAAGGAGTCGGGAGGCGGTTTTTTTCTTCAGCCTTCTAACCAACTTTTTAGGAATGTCTGGTGTTTTACCGGATGGAACTCAGTGAATTTATAATTTGCGTAACCTAATTTCGCAAAAGGATCCCCTTTCATTAACTCACTGATCTTTTCTAAGGAGATAGATTTTGCGATGATCATTCCGCCGTTTCTCGGCTCTTTTGGCCCGGACAAAAGAAGGGTCCCAACATCATACAAGGTTTGTAAGAACTCTCTATGAGCCGGGACCGCTTGGTCTAATTTTTCGAGGGGTACTAAATATTCTAATTCGATCAGGAAAAATTTCATTCTGGAAATCAGACTTGCTGGCTTCCCTTAAAAATCAATTCCCAATCGTTTAAAAATGAAATTTTTAAGTAGCTGCTTCTAATTCAGGCTCCGATTCATCTTCATCGTTAAAAGCTTCCGAATAGGTCATCCATCTTTTAGTATCCGGATCAATGAGTTTACATTTAGAAGTGGACTCAATATAATCTTTCCAAACCGATTTTCTTTCTACCACATACGCACCGTAGTGTACTTTGATCTCTTCCAAAGCTTGGCCCAATTTATAGAAAGGGATTTTCATATGAACATGATGAGGGGAATGAATGAAAATATTATGCATGAAGAAGTTCAGAAGTTTAGGTACATGATAATTTACGGTCCCTCTCATTTGTCCGTAAAAAGGAGTCCAGTCGTCCGAGTCTTTCCAAGGAACTTCCGGACGAATATGATGCACATATACGGTAACTCCGATGAAATAATTCCAAGAAATAAAAGGTAGAAGCCAAACTTTTAGGAAAAACCAAGTTCCGAGTCCTAGATCAAATCCGGTTGGGGTATTTCCTCCGAAATAAAAAACTGCACCCGCAGAACCGAATGCAAAAGTAAGCATAAGTAATTTATCCCTAAGAGCTTCTTTCATAGGAGCCGTGAAAAGAACCATTCCTTTCAACCAAATCTCTACTAAATAATAGATCCCTCCTCCGAATGCGGACCAGGAAAGTCTATGAAATGCCTTTCTGAATATTCCAAAATTTTTATATTTTTCCGGAGTCACAGGATGCCAAACGAAATCGCCATTTATTTTGATCGTATGACCATGGTGGACTCTATTATGTCCGTAACCCCACTGATTATAAGCGTGAAGTGAAGGAAGCATTGCGATCTGTCCGATCCAATAAGCGAGTCTTTCACTTTTGAATAGAGCTCCATGGCAGGCATCGTGGCCGATAATAAAAAGGGAAGCGATGCTTAAACCGGCAAATACCCAAAGAAAAGGAAGGTAATACCAAGTTTCAACATTCCAAAGTAAAAACATTGTAACCGAGAAGAAGAATAGGTCCCGGATAAAATATGCGATCCCTAAGTAAGCGGGATTATCGAAGCTGCTATCAGAGATAATTTCTCTTACGCTTCCAAGAGTTTCTTTCAGTTCTGTATTCTTTTTCATCTTTTATCCTATGTTTCCTTGAATAGGAGGTTTTGTTTCCGGATTGTTAGATGAGAGCGTAGGGTTCGGACTTTGTTGCAGAAAAAAATCGGGATTTAAAATAATTCTTCGATTCAGGATTTTAAGATCGGGATATCTCTTTTAAAATAAGAGAAAAATAAGTCTTCCGCGGTTTCTCTACCCGAACCTGTCCTTTTGCCTAAGATAATGAGACAATCCTTGGCTCTGGAAAGTGCAACATATAGAACTCTATGCTCTTCTTCCCTGATTTGTTCCGGAGAATCTTTCCTAAGATTCCAGCCATCTGCTAAGTCCACGATCACAGTATGAAATTCTAATCCTTTTGCAGAATGGATTGTAAGCAATAGTTCAGGTGGAACTCCCACACGCAAATATTCCCGTATTCTGTGATTAGAGCGGCATAATATTTTTAATTCTCCTCCACTTCGTTTATACAATTCTCCCAAATAATTGAATAATTCGGGGATCTTATCTATTTTAATCCGAGAAACCAGCGCTTTCCCTTTACGATATGCAATTACCTTCTTCTCTATTTTGTTCTTATTTTTAGAGATTGGAATGGAAGAAGTGTCCACTATCTTTGGGAGAGATCTATAATTCGTGTTTAGGAATTTTCTGGTGCAAGGTTGGAACATTTCAGGAAAATTCAAAAAAATTGTTATGTCAGATTTTCGAAATGAATATATGCCTTGGCTATCATCTCCAACAACCAATATCTTTGATTGTTCTGAGAGGAGTTTCAAAAATCTAAGTTGTTCCGGATCCGTGTCTTGGAATTCATCTACTAAGATCCTTTTTAAACTTCTCTTTGGAATTTCAGTCCAGGCTTCCCCATTTTCTAAAGAATCTAAAAACATCGTAACCAAATCATCCAGATCCAGTTTTCCTTCTTTTCGTTTGAAGTTTTTATAATCTTCTAATAAAGGGCTTTTCCAAGTCTGTGGAAAATCGGAAGGTAATGTGGAGCCCCCGATCAAAAGTTCGTAGGGAATTCCTCCGATAATATCCGATTCCTTACGGAACCATTCTCTGAAAAATAAATTCTTTTCGGAAGAAGTCAGGATAGAAGGTCTTCTATTTCTAAAATCAGGATGCCAGGTGATCAATGCTCTCAAACAGAACGCATGGAATGTGTGAACTCTTACTGAATCTATATTAGTTTTCTTTTTAATTCTTTCTTTGATCTCGCCTGCAGCTTTCCGAGTAAAACTGAGGATCAGTATTTCTTCTCCGCTTGTACCTTGAGAAAGTTCGTTTTGTACTACCCCGACTAAGGTGCTTGTCTTTCCGGAACCGGCTGCGGCGATTACTTGTAAAAATCTGGAACGATCTTGTATGATCTCTTGTTGTGCTTCGCTGAATTGGGAAAGGTTCATGCAGAACCGTTTCCCAAATTTTATTCAACGTGCGCAATTTTTGGAAGAAAAGGTCCTTCTTCTTTATTTATCTCCTGCTTGAGGAAGATCTAGAGCTTTAGGACCGTCCGAAGGAGTGTTTATGATCATAGGAAGGGAATCCTTTCCAGTAGGCACAAACAGGAGTTTTGTATTAGGATTTTCGAAAGCTTTTAGTTGCAGATATTGTTTTGTCAACTGGGCCGCGATCATCTTCTGAGCCTTAGCTCTTGCTTGGGCTTCGATCACAGTTGCTTGTGCGGTTCCTTCCGCTTCTATTACTGTTGATTTTGCTTTAGCTTCCGCATGGATCACTGTGATTTCTGCGTCCTTCTTCGCTATATTGATCTCGAATTTCATTTGTTCCTGTTCTTGCTCTTTAGTAAGTTTACCTTCTATCGCAGTCAAGATTGGACGGCTGTATTCTATATCGTCTATGATCACATCATCTATTTCTACATGTTTTCCTCTTAACTTTTCTCCTAAAGCTTGGCGAATATCCTGCGAGACCTTAGGAGTTTCCTTAGAAATTTTGATCATACTATAAGCGGATAACGCGTTACGAACAGATGTCCTGAATTGAGGACGTACCACTTTTTCGTAATAATCCGGACCTATCTCTATCTGAAGATTATAGATTTCTCCTGGAACAGGCCTCAGAATGACTGCTGCCACAACGTTGATGGTTAAATCATCTCTAGTAAGAACATCCACTTTTTCTTTATAAGAGGTCCACTGGGTTTGGTACAATACTACGTCGTTCCACGGAGCGTAGAAATAAATTGCATTCGTCAATAGATCCTTTTGGAGCCCACTCGTTAAAGGATGATATCTGAGTCCTGCCTCTCCGGGACGAATATTCGTATAACAACCCGTTCCCGCGAGCAAGCTCAGGGAAATAAGGGCAAACAAACTCAAACTTTTTCTTAATAATTGAAACCTGGTCATATAAATCTCCGTAGGACCTGTCAATAGTTGGACCGCGTTCGGATTCGGAACGTTTCCTGATCATCCGAAATAGGAATAGGCGACAATGAAAAACGAATGTACGAAACTATTCTTTTGATTTGAATTGGTCTAACGGATGAAAGGCATGGAAGAAGATCTCCAAAACTTGCCTAAAATCAGGACCAGATTCAGAGGGACTGTGGAATCTATATCAATAGATCCTAATCCGGAAAAAGCAAGGATCTTGATCAAAGACATAAAACTGCTGGTTTCCGGTAGAAAGGTCATTTACGCTCAGGACTTTTATTATTCTTATCGTTTCAGAAAACAAAATCTGAAACAGGGTGATCCGGTTGAATTTGATGCCAGGATCAGACCCGACAAAAGAGGAGTTTCCTCCGGTAAAATCCGTTTAAATTATCCTACAAAAATTTATAAACAAGGCCCGGACCAAGCAGGTCTATTTCCGGAAGTACGTTCTAACATTTGACTTCCCCGAAGGACCCTTGAATCTGACTTTCGGAGCTTAAATTGGAAACTATCAAATATCTTTTAGACTTCTTCTTGCATCTTGAAAATCATTTGGATGCATTGATCGTTGCTTATGGCACTTGGATCTATCTAATCCTATTCTTGATCATCTTTTGTGAAACCGGTCTTGTTGTAACTCCTATACTTCCGGGAGATAGCTTGCTCTTTGCTTTGGGTGCATTCGCAGCCAGAGGAAGTTTAGATCTTAGTACCTTGCTTGTACTTCTTATTATTGCTGCGATCTTAGGTGACACAGTCAATTACGCGATCGGTCATTTGGCAGGAGAACAGATCCTTGCAAAGGAGAAGGTCCCCTTCTTAAATAAAAAACACCTGGAAAAGGCTCATCGTTTCTACGAGATGTACGGTGGAAAGACCATTATCATTGCAAGATTCATCCCGATCGTCAGAACATTCGCTCCTTTCGTGGCTGGGATCGGAAGTATGACTTATACTAAATTCATTTTGTATAATATAGTCGGCGGAGTTGTTTGGATCGCTATTTTCCTATTCGGCGGTTATAAGTTCGGGAATCTGGAGTTTGTTCAAAGGAACTTTAAGATCGTAATTCTCGCGATCATCGTCATTTCAGTAATGCCTGCAGTGATAGAGTATATTAGAGAAATGAGAAAATCAAAAACTTCGGGAAAATAATCGGCTATTGGCTACAATCCTTGGTCCGATTTAAACTTTTGACCAAGGGTTTGTCCTTATAACGTTTAAAAGGAGGAGGTTCCATATCCCTTGCGATATCAGAATCTCCACCTTTTCCTCCCGGACTGATCCCCACCGGTCCGAAACTAGACGCGGGATAAAAACAAACCGGAAATTCCTTTGCTTCTTCTAATTTTTTAGCCTTTTCATTCGTTTTAAAAACAGAATCGCCAATTCGCAGGTAAAGATGATTGGAAGTTTCCGACCAACGGATCCCGTATTCGGGACCTTCTTCCCATTTTGTTAAAGGGAACTCGAAATAAGATCTATCATAAGAAGAAGATTGTCCGTTTACATCCGCTATGATCAGTATCGGTGATTCTACTCCAAGATCTGATTTCAATTTTCCTAATATAATTGCTGCCTTTCCTCCATCGGGAGAAGGTACGAATTGAAAGATTGTTTGGTCTTCTTTTTGGAAATTTTTAGGTTCGAAAGAATGAAATCCCTTCGGGGACCAAACCGCAGGAGATCGAATAGATCCACCATATTCGTCATTTGAACCTTGGATCCAAAATAAACGATTGGTTGCGGAATGAAAATAAACCGATCCAGGCAATGTCCAAGATCCTATTTCATAAGAATAAATTGGAGGATCTCCGGAATCACTTCCAGGTCCTGATATTTCATAAATTCTGAATTTAGTTCTGTAATTTTTCTTGTGAGTGGTTCCGCTCAAAGGATTCCATGCATCCTTCTCTTCATAGATAACTTCTGTCTGGACAATGTTTTTTCCTGTCTCCGACCAACCTCTTTCCAAGGCGAGGCTTGCGGGTCTCCATTGGATCTGTGAACATTGCAAAAGAAGTATAGGAACGAATATAAATAAACTTTTCATAAAGTACCGTCAGAGATGGATCTATTATTAGAAACCGCTAGGTTCCAGGTTTAGAAGTTTTACAGTATTAATGGGAAGAGGGGAAGTAATTTTATTTTGGAAAAACGATAGCGCGCCGGTTTTTCGACGCGCTACTTTGGATTGGATTATCTCCAGCCTTCGTTTTTCAATTCACTGTGGTTCAAGTATAATCCGGAAGATCCTACGGAAGGAGCTCTCGTGTGACCTTGGAACTGAGTATAGGTTACGTTCGAGTTGAACGGCCAAATACCTTCGCTCTGAGTCAACGAAGATTGGCAAACGCTAACTCCGCCCGACTTGTTATAAGCACAGGAAGAATGGTAAGCGACTGCGTAATCGTCCTCGCCCGGAAGAATCAGGGATGCACCAGCCATACCTTTATAACCTGGTACTTGGTATACAGTGATACCTGCAGTGTTGTTGTGGTTGTAAGCTCCACGAGCAGTTCCAACGATCAGGGATTTATCCATTGCGTTGCCAGCAAATCCGAATGAAATACCATTCAGAGCGGAAGCAAGCTCGGATCCACCAGAAGCAGAAGCTAAAGCAGTAACTTTAGTTAAGTTATAACCTTTGCTAGATGCAGTGGCTCCCAGGTTAGATAACCAATACTCAATCGCATAACAACCCGCGCTATGACATACGATCTTGCAGGAGTTAGTTCCCTTGCAATATGTATTCAAGCCCGTAGTGATATTGGTCTGAGCTCTTGCCGTTCCATAATTTCTTGGGTCAGAAGTTCCGTCATATCCAACGAAAATTTTGCTTCCGGACACAGAGTTCGGTGCGCTTCCCCAATAGTTATTCACGTCAGTAGTTCCCACTCCGTTATGGTTGCTGTCAGACTTTCCGTGAACAAAAACCGTATAGGTTTGCGCAGAAAGCGACCCAACAAATAACGATGCGAAAACACATCCCAATACCATACTTTTCCAATTTTTCATCTTCTCTATTCTCCGATCTTTTGGGAAAACCAAAACTTTAGCTTTTGATTTTCCCGGTCTACAAGTATGAGGTAAGTGGCTTTCTGAGTCAAGTGATTGGACTTTTTTTAACATAACGGGTCGAATGTTAAAAATCATAAAAATTAAAAACAACATTAAAGAATTTTAATGTATAACGTACGTTACAATAGCGTGCAGTGTTAGTTACAATTTATTTCCAAACAATTACTATGAGAATTTGTAAGTGAGAAATAAGAAGATTGGCAAACCAAACAATAGGACTTAAAAGAATTCGTTCTAATAAAACTAGTCCAAAAGGATTATCTAATTTCTCTTGTCCAGATTCTTAAAATAAAGGTTGAGAAAGGCCTCACATTTCATATACAGGTGAGCCTGTACTGGGCATTGAAAAATTAGAGATGAGTCAAAAAAAAATTTTTATCTACCTTGGCCTTGCGATTGCTGCTGCCTTGGTTTTCTATCTATTAAGGGATGAAGCAGAAGAGAACGGTTGGTTCTTATCGGAAGAAGAAAAAAAAGCGAAAGCAGAATGGATGGCGAAAGGAAGTCCACCAAGTGGGGGTTCTGCATCGGACAATTCTAACTTTTTAGAAAGTTTGGACGAATCCATTCCTCCCGAAAAAATTTTAAAAGATTATTTAGAATGGTCGGAGTATCCGCCTAACTCAAGACCTTTGACCAAGTATAACGAAGATCTTACAAATCCTTATTTTATCCAACTTTCTCCGATCCCGATGGTGGATAAGCCGGAGGATAAAAAACCAAACGGATATTCCTGCAAATTGCAACCTTTACAATGGGCGGCGATAGGTGTGAAGGAACCCCTTCATATCACCTTGGAATGTTTTAATACGAGCAATTTCGAAAAAGTTCCATTAAATATTCGTAATGTAAAACTTTGGAAAGAATTCGACGGAAACAAATTTGTGGCCCTTCCTCCCGATGGGAATGACAAAGGGATAGATGGGGATGCTCATGCTAAGGACAATGTTTTCACATTCGAATGGAGACCTACTTACAAGGACTGGGGAGACATGTTCATGGAAGTGGAGATTGAATACGGAAAGGAGAAGAAGCAGGGCAAAGTTCTAACTTCCTTCTTCTCTTCTCCTTACCAACCTGCGGAATGGAGCGGTTACTTTTTGGACGTTCCGAGAGACGGTTCTTTGAGTATGAAAACTGGAGTGAACGTATTCAAGGCGGGGACTTATCATTTAGAGGCAAACCTAGTGAATGCCGGAAATGGAGATCCTATTGCCTGGGCGAGCTTTGACGGGAAATTGAATGCAGGAAGGCAAGAAGTAGAATTTTTGTTCTTTGGTAAATTGATCCGAGAAAGCGGATATGAAGGCCCTTATGCTTTGACCCAATTGAGAGGTCATAGGGTCAATCTTGCAGTAGATCCTGATTGGTTCGGGCAGGGAGAAGAAGGAATGAGAAGGATCCTTGCTGCAAAAACCACAGAGCCTGACAAAGAGCTGGTCGGTCCTTACAAAGAAAACTATACTACTAAAGAATATAATCTGAATACTTTCTCCTTAAAAGCTTTCGAGTCTCCGGAGAAGGACCAGAAGGTGAAACAGTTACAGGACCTCGCGCGTTAGAAAATTACTCTTGTGTGTGCATGGGCGAACGTTCGCCTATGCGAGTTTCTTCTATTATAAAAAGGGATAATACCATGAGAAAATTAATTATGTGGAATGTGGTCACCCTAGATGGATATTTTGAGGGTGAAAAGAATTGGGACTTGAGCTTTCACGGACTTGTCTGGGGAAAAGAACTTGAAGAATTAAGCCTCACTCAATTGAAATCTGCCGATATGCTTGTATTTGGCGCTACAACATACAAAGGGATGGCAGATTATTGGACAAATGGGGAAGAAGGAGACGAAGGAGAAGTCGCCAAATTTATGAATGGGATCCAAAAGATCGCCTGTTCATCCACACTCAAAACTGCTAACTGGAATAACACGATCCTTGTTAAAGATGCTGTTGCTGAAATCCCTAAATTGAAACAACAGGGCAATGGAGATATGTTTGTATTCGGTAGCGGCAATCTTTCTGAATCTTTATTAAAAGCAGGGCTGTTCGATGAGATTCGCTTATGTATTGCACCTGTATTCTTGGGTAATGGAAGACTTCTATTCCACCAAGGAATCCCTCATCAAAAGCTCAAACTCCTGGAAGCTCGTTCCCTTAGTACTGGGGGCACCCTCCTTAGATACGCCCCGGATTGATTCTGGGGAACAAACCATTAAATCCCAAAATAAGAGATCTTATAGTCCTTAAGAGTCACTTATAGCTAAATCTCTATTGAGAAATTGCGAAAAAGCTTGACATTATTTCCTTATATAACTATATACTTATATAAGGAAATTGCTATGCAAAATCTCGATTCTACCTTTGCTGCACTCGCTGATTCGACACGCCGCGCGATACTCGTGCGCCTTGCGAAAGGCGATTTGACGGTAATGGAGCTTGCCAAGCCCTTTAATATGAGCCAGCCGGCTATTTCGCGGCATCTCAAAGTTTTGGAGGATGCAGGCCTTATCTCAACCACGGTCCGAGCTCAGGCACGTCCGCGCCGACTTGAAACTGCACCGCTTAAAAAAGCCACAGAATGGATTGAGAAGTACCGCCAGATGTGGGAGAAGCGCTATCAATCGCTTGATGGGCTACTCGAAGAATTGCAGACCATGCAAACAATAGGAGATGAATAGAAATGAAAGCAGATCTAAAAGAATTCAAGGTAGAGCTTCGAGGTGAAAGAGAGGTTGTTGCTACACGTTATTTTGCTGCGCCTCGCCAATTAGTATTCGATTGTTTCACTAAACCCGAGCTTATGATTCGATGGCTGACAGGCCCGGAAGGTTGGACTCTTGAGAAGATAGAGAACGATCTTAGGGTAGGCGGCAATTATCTGTATGTATTTGCAGATCAAAAAGGAACCAAAATGGGTGTTTATGGAAAATTTCTGGAAGTTATCGTTCCTGAGAAATTTGCAAATAACGAAAATTATGCGACAGATATGTCCACGTTTGATCCAGAAGGTCCGACAAATCCGGATGCTACCGTAGAGTCTCGCACTTTTACAACGGAAGGCGATCGAACTCTTATGACTCACGTGGTCAAATTCGCTTCCGCAGAAGTACGCGAGATGGAGATCGGTGCAGTCGAGGCTTGGAAGGAGATCTGTTACGTGCTCGATAAATTATTGGAAGAGCTCGTTTGATAAATCCAAACTTTAGGCGCTCTTCACGTTGCATGGGCGAATATACGCCCATGCCGAGCCGGAGCTGGAGCTGGAGATTTAATTAATTATGATCTTCTACCGTTATAAACAAAACGGTTTTCTAAACAGATCCTCGTAATATTTTTTCCATGGCCTTTCCTTTGGCCAATTCATCTACCAACTTATCTAGATAACGAATCTTCTGCATAAGTTTATCTTCTATATCTTCTACACGAATGCCGCAGACTACTCCTTTGATCAATGAAACATTATCATTGAGGTGAGGTGCCTGATCGAAAAATTCTTTGAAATTCACTTCGTTCTTAAGTTGTTTTTGAAAACTTTTAGAATCGTATCCGGTCAGCCAAAAAATGATCTTATCTACTTCTGCTTTTGTTCGTCCTTTTCTTTCTGCCTTTTGGATATATAGAGGATAAACTTTTGCGAAAGACATAGCGAAAACTTTTGAATTTTCCATTTAATCAATTACCTTATGTATTTCTCTGCACCTGTTTTATTATAAAACTTTATTTAAGCTCTTCTGCGAGTGCAATGATGAATCCTTCTGGAGTTCGCAAATAACATAGAAGATAACTATCTTCGTACTGTTCCAATTTGCCTACGAGTGTAACTCCATGTTTTTCGAGTCGGGAGATAGTGTCTTTGATATCCGTGACTGCAAACATAACTCGAAGATATCCTAAAGTGTTTGAGGGAGCATTCTTAGGTTCTCGGCTGATGGATTGCGGTTTGATAAATTTAGACAATTCTAATCTACTATGACCGTCCGGCGTTTTCATCATTGCCATATCGACTTGCATTCCTTCAAGCCCTACCACATGGTCCGCCCAGGATCCTTCGACTCTCATTTGTCCTTCGAGCTCTAAACCGATTTCGGTGAATAGAGCGATCGTAGCCTCAAGATCTTCGACAACAATGGCAACATTGTCCATTCGTTTCACTGCCATTCTCTTTGATCCTCCGTTCGGCTAGTATAGGCTCTATATTTGCTTGGATGGTCGATCCATTTATTGATTTAATCGTTGGTAATTTTTTAGGTATTTTACTTGACATGCAGGTATTTACCTGCATATTATTTTTTTACAAAGCAACGAATGGACGCTGATAATGTTTTCAAGGCGCTGGGAGATCCGACACGCAGAAAGCTGTTGGATCTTCTTTATGAGAAGAATGGCCAAACTTTAGGTCAACTTTGCGAGCACCTGGATATGACTCGGCAATCTGCCACTCAACATATCGGGATTCTTGAGGCTGCCAATCTGATAAGCACTGTTTGGCGAGGAAGGGAGAAATTACATTTTATCAACCCCGTACCTTTGCATGAAGTCTATGAGCGTTGGGTGAGAAAATTCGAACACCAAAGGCTTAGCCTATTGCATGACCTGAAGAAGGAGCTTGAAGGAGAGAATAATGAGTAAAGAGAAGACTAGTTTTGTTTATGTGACTTACATACGCTCGACACCGGAGAAAGTGTTCGAAGCAATTATGAAGCCGGAGATTACTCGCCTATATTGGGGTCATGAAAATATTTCTGACTGGAAACCAGGGGCAAGTTGGGAACATGTGCGTGTTACTGATCGAACAGTGAATATCGTGGGTAAAGTAGTAGAAGTTGTTCCACCAACAAGGTTGGTCATCTCTTGGGCGAGTCCTGCTCAAGCAGCTGTTCCTGAAAGTTATAGTCGAGTGACCTTTAATGTAGAAGCTTATGATGATATGGTGAAGCTAACGGTTACTCATGATGAACTCGAAGCAGGTAGTGGAATGGCGAAAGGAATCCAACAAGGTTGGCCGATCGTTCTTTCTAGTCTGAAGTCTTTGCTCGAAACAGGAAAGGGAATTGATGTTTTCGCTAAGCCTAAGTCTGCTTCGAGTGGAAGTCTCTGATGAATCAGCCTTATACCGGCGGATGTGCTTGCGGCAAAATCCGATATACGACCAATCATGCTCCCATCTTTCAAAACCATTGTCAGTGCCGAGATTGCCAACTTAGAAGTGGCACTGGACATGGATCTTACCTAACATTTCCTGCGCGAGCTGAGATGACAATCACAGGTGAGGCAACTCATTGGGAAGTTGCGGGTGATAGTGGCAACATGAAGATCCATTCCTTCTGCCCAACATGCGGAACACCGGTTTATCTACGTTTTGCGGCGATGCCTGAGTTGATTGCAGTTCATGCAGGAAGTTTAGATGAACCAGGACGTTTTGCACCTCATGTGCTTACTTATAAAATTCGCGGATTAGCTTGGGATGCAATCGATCCTGCATTGAAAACATTTGAGAAGATGCCTACTGGTTAATATTAGAAAAAGGTTTCGAGCGGATATGCGCATATTCGCCTATGACTCGGAATGGTGCACGGGTGCATGTTCGCCCATCCACTTACTTACTAATATTCTTTAAATAGTCCAAAGCATAGTTCTCTGCCTCGGATAAGTTTTTAATCTCAGGATTATAAAGCGCTAATCTTAATTCTTGGTACAGCTTAACTGAACTCAGTATGCTGTCTTTAATCGATTTAAAATCATAACTTGGAACTGTAGATTTTAGTTTTTCAAGATCGTTTGGAGCGATAATGAATTCTAATTTCCGAACTCCACGAGGAAGAGATTTATTTTTAAGATGAAGTAATGGGCCCAAAACTGTATTTCTAATGAATGATAAAAAATCAATCGTCTCGAAATACTCTCCTCTTCCTAGTTTAGTTCCGGCATAATGGATCCAAACCCAAAATCGATCTTCTATCCATTGGAAATCTGGATTTGGCCATTCTGCTTTTGTTGATTCGAGGATTGATGGGATCTGCTTATTATTCTGATTTGTAAAGATGGGATTTTCGATCCTGTTCTTTAAGTCGGAAAGTTGAATAAACTTAAAGTCAACATGGAGGAATGGATTCTTATACAAACAAATTAAGAGTCTTCTTTCTCCAACATGTTCACCAGTAAATGCTGATAGCAAAGGTCCGAAATTCTTCGCGAAATCGACCATTTCTTTTTTCTGATATTGAATCCCATCTTTTAAAACTATGACAAAATCGATGTCGGAGTATTCATCAAGTTCTTTTGAAATGTATGAGCCTGCTATTGCTACACCTTCGATTGTTTCATTATTCGAGGCAAATTCATTTACTTGATTGATAAAGAGGTTTATCTTTTTCATACTCTATTCATTTTACTTTGAGTCGGATTGGCGAACATGCGCATATCCAACTCCAACCCGAGTAATAAAATGTTTAACTCAAAAAAGGGGAGTGTCCTCCCCTTATCATCAATGGGTTTGTAACCAGTTAACTAGATCCCCTAAAACTTTTGCTTTGTCCTGAGGAAGTTCATTCATAGTCTCATGATACAATCCATCATAAATTTTCATGGACTTGTCGGAAGAAGGGATCACTTTAAATGCTTCTTCCGTTCCGACAGAAAGTGCGATTGAATCTTCTTTTCCATGGAATAGATAAACTGGGAAATTGATCCTTGCTGCTTTCTCTAATGCTTTTTCTTTGGAATTCAAAAGGAAATCTCCTAGATAAGCTCCGACTGAACCGTGAACTAAAGGATCTTTTTTATAAGCTTCCACGACTGATTTATCCCTGGATAGAGCATTTACATCTAATCCAGTTGGAACAGTAAGGGTGGGGAATGCTCCTGCGAGTAAACTTCCTGCACCTTTTTTGATATTCATGACTAAGTCTGTTTTTACTGCGATAGGTAATCCACTAAGAACAAGTCTGTCTAAACTTGCTTGGTGAGAAGGTTCTCCGGCGTAAAACAAAGAGATCAATGCTCCCATGGAGTGTCCCATCAAAGTGACTTGTTTCACTCCTTCTTTCTGTTTTGCAATGCTGATCAGTCTATCTAGGTCGGCTAAAAATTGGTTAAAATGAGTGACTACTCCTCTGCTTCCTCCAGATTTTCCATGACCGCGGGCATCTATTAGATAAACATTATATCCTTTTCCGGAAAGTGCTTCGAGTAGATTGTCGTATCTTTTTCCGTGTTCTCCGATCCCATGATGAACCACTAATGTTCTAGGATTGTTTGTGTCTTTTGCGCGATAGGCTCTATAATAGATGGATACGTCACCGGCTCCTACAAAGGTTCCGTCTTCCAGATGGTAGTTTTGTTCCCAATTCATTCGGTAAATATCCGATCTGTCTGAAAAATGGGGAAGGAAATTTCTATCCAATTCGCTTCTTTCTTCCTACTATTTCGAACGAACGTAATGCTTGTGACCTATGTTACGATCCTTATTCCGGAAAGAGTCCAGGTAGGAATTCCTCGGATTTTTTCTTTTTCAGAAGATAGCGGGAAGGGACCGCGAATAAATCCGTTCTCAGTTCTCTTCTTTTTGTGAGCCCGAATCTTTTGATGCAGATCGAAAATCTTTTTTGGAGAAGTTCCGCATAATTTCCTTCCCCTCTCATTCTTTCTCCCCAGTTAGCTTTATATAATTTCCCTCCTCTTGCTTCTGAAATAACTTTTAGGACTTTTTCTTTTTTGAGAGGAAAATGTCTGGTAAGCCAATCTTCGAATAAAGGAGCTACCTCCAATGGAAGTCTTACAAATACCATTCCGGCAGCTTCTGCACCCGATAGAGATGCCTGCTCTAATAGATGTTCCATTTCGAAATCGTTTATAAATGGAATTACCGGTGCAAATAATACCCCTGTTGGAATTCCAACATCAGTAAGTTTTCGAAGAGTTTCCATTCTTCTTACCGGAGCCGGCGCCCTGGGCTCTAATTTGGACCAAAGTTCTTTGTCCAAAGTGGTGATAGAAAGAAACACTTTCAAAATTCCTAATTTTCCCATTTCGGAAAGAATGTCCGTATCTCTTTGTATTAAAGAAGACTTAGTAATGATTGCTGTAGGTTGTTTGAATTCCAACAAGACCTCTAGCAATGATCTTGTATTTTTATAGACTCTTTCTCCCGGCTGGTATGGATCTGTGGCTGTGCCTATCGTGATTGGCGCGAGTGCCTGCTTCTTCTTTCTTAATTCTTCCGCTAAAAGTTTGGCCGGTTCCTTCTTCACAAATATTTTTGTTTCAAAGTCCAAGCCGGGAGAAAGATCCACATAAGAATGGTTTGGTCTTGCGAAACAATAAATACACCCGTGCTCGCACCCTCTATACGGATTGATACTTGCATCGAATGGAATATCTGGTGATTTATTTCGGGTGAGAACTGATTTGGAATCTTCCCAAAAGAATTGGGTAGAAGGAGAGGGCTCCTCTCCTAAATCATATCGATCTTCTAACCAAACTTCTCTGGAAGTTTTATCAAATCTACTGGGAGGAAGTTCTTCCGTGCCTCTTTTTTTAGAATTCATAAGATTGAATTCTAAAATATACTAAACAAAAAACAAGCAAAAATATGTTTATATTTTATTGTAGGTCCTACAAAGTGATCTTGTTTAGTTAACTTCTAATTTAGCTCCTTCTCCCCAAGATTTGTAAGAAGGTAAATTAGAGATTGTTTGTACATACTCGCTTGCTTTCGACCCAAGTTTTACTCCGTAGGTTATAAATCTGGAAACTACCGGAGCGTAGAATGCATCGGCTATGGAGAAGTTTTGGCCGAATAAAAACGGTCCACCGTAGGAGCTCAAACATTCTTCCCAAAGGGATTGGATCCTATCAATGTCCTTCTTTGCATCTTCCGGAATGGAGAAATCGGACTTTCTGCCATGAAAATTCATGCTTAGATTGGATCTTAGGCCTGTGAATCCTGAATGCATTTCTGCGGTTACAGATCTTGCCTTGGCTCTCGCGATTTGATCCTTGGGCCAAAGTCCTTTCTCCGCATATTTTTCTGCCAGATATTCTGCGATACTAAGGCTGTCCCAAACTCTGAGGTCTCCGTCATTTAGAACAGGGACTTTTTTAGAAGGTGAATACTTATCGATTATGGCTGCATATTCAGGTGTGAATAATTTTAAGGAAATCTCTTCGAAAGGAATTCCAAATTGAGTGAGAAGGATCCATGGCCGGAAAGACCAGGAGGAGATGTTTTTATTTCCTATTACAAGTTTCAGATCGCTCATAACTAAAAGATCTCCCAAGGCGGGATGATTCTGCAAGAAAGTAATCCTTTCGAGTTAGAAACTTTGGAGAGGTGTTTTTGTAGGGATTGATACAGACGCCTTCAACTAGTTTGCCTTTCTTTTGCAACAATTGGCGTCGGGAATTTCCATGATCAAGTGTACATAATCCTGTGATGGTTCGGCCTCTTCATTTAACAGCGAAGCTTCTTCTTAGTATTCTAGGAATGGTTTGTAGGATTTTTTTAAAAATCCATGTCTTAAGTTATTAATAAGGAAGAAATCTTTTCGAAAATAATCGAACGGTTTCTTAGTAGCAAAACGAATCGGATGGATCTAAGCTTGGAAAACGTTAAAGAAATTATTCAAACACAAGAAAGTATGCCCGATATTTTGTTAATTTGTGATTCGAGTGGAAGGATCCTTCATATTAACGAGAATGGAAGGAAGATGCTTAGTATCGCTTCTATTGAATCTGCGAAGAGTATGAGTATTACCGATCTTCTTTCAGAGACGGATCAAAAATATTTCGAAACAGTTATATTACCTAATGTAAGCAAATCTGGAGAGTTTGAAGGAAGAGGACTTCATCTAATGAAGAAAGATGGAAGTTTCCTCCAGACAAAACAACATGCTTATCTAATGCCTGAGAAATCTTATCTATTCGTGTTCACGGAAGATAAAGAATCAGAAGCGGGAAAGAAGGAAGCTTTATATAAGGCATTCCAACAGTCCCAGAACGGAATGTTCTTAACCGATAAGGAAGGAGTGATCCTTGCAGTGAACAAACAGTTCGAAAAAATTTCCGGCTTAAAAGAGAATGAACTCATAGGAAAAACCCCTAAAGCATTCCAATCCGGAGCGGGAGCTTCCAAAACTTTTTATGATGAGTTTTGGGAATCTGTTCTGCAAGGTTCCGTTTCGATCTCTAACTTGAATACTAAGAACGGTTTCGTAAAAGATTGGAAACAAAATGTTCTTCCTATTAAAGATCGTAATGGAGAAGTTTCCAGCTTCCTAAGTACTATACTTGCGAATCCTGAACTTTCAGAATCTGGAGACGCAAAGAACAACTCGGATTTTGCAAAATCTCCATCCGATACTTTCAGAAAATATGAAGGTATGGATAGGGAAGCTCTGGTTGGAATTTTAAGAGATAAAACTAAACTTACCAAAAAAGAAACAGAGATCTGTGCGGGAATCGCTTCCGGTAAGGATAAGAGTCGGATCAGCGAAGACTTAGGCATCCATCCTGGGACTATGAAAAACCATCTCAAATCGATTTATAGAAAGACCATCGATCTAGAAAAAGAGATCCCAGGTCCTGAAAGAGATAAACTGCAAAGACTTACCATTTACCTCTTCCGTTTACTCGGGGAATAAGCCGCAGAGATTTAAGAGACACAAAGTTTTTTCACACAGAAGCACAGAGCCACTGAGGTTTTATTTTCAATCTGATTTAGTTCCCCAAACTTCTTTCACGTAATCTTCTCTACCGGAACCCTTTCTGTATTGTTTATAATGCGCAGGGTTCTTTTTATAATAATCCTGATGATATTCTTCCGCGGGATAAAATTCTGACGCAGGCAATATTTCTACCGCGATAGGAGAGTTGAATTTTTTAGAAGCTCCTATTTTATCCTTAAACTCTTGGGCTAGTTTCCTTTGTTCTTCATTCTTATAATAGATAGCAGCTCTGTATTGGTTGCCTCTGTCTGCAAATTGTCCTCCTGAATCAGTCGGATCTATTTGCCTCCAATACGTATTCAAAAGTTTTGTATAATCGATTTTTTTAGGATCGTAAGTGATCAATACTGATTCTCTATGTCCTGTTCTCCCATAACCTACGTCTTCGTATGTTGGATTTTTTTCTTTTCCACCTGTGTACCCTGAGATTACGGATATTACACCTGGTAGTTTTTCGAAAGGCCCTTCCATACACCAGAAACATCCACCTGCAAAAATGGCCGTTTCTGTTTTTGGGTTTTCTTTGGAGTAAAGTATATTCGAAAAACCAAATATTATGAATATTATAAGTATGGATTCTAATCTTATAAGTTTGAACAAATTCGCTCTCATTAGGTTCCTCATGGTTTCATTTTTTTATGAATTTTTAATCTAACTATTCTTACCGATCACTTGTTCGTATTTTGATTTTTTTCAAAAAATCCTGGTAAGCACAAGCTAGATCAATTTCATTAGCTATGGATACTTTCGACTGACGTCGGAAAAAGTTACGGACTTATCAACCGTTTCCAATTCTGGGTTTTTTATTCTTTATGTAGAATAGCCGACCCGTGCGAGTATCAATGAATTTAAAAACAAAACAATTTCTTTCCAATCTTCCTTACGATCTTTCCTCGAGCATCGCAGTCTTTTTAGTGGCTATTCCTCTTTGTTTGGGGATTGCTCATGCGTCTGGTGCGCCTTTATTTTCCGGGATTATCTCCGGTTTTATAGGCGGGATAGTAGTAGGAACCTTCAGTAAATCCGCCTTAAGTGTTTCAGGGCCCACCGCAAGTTTGACTGCGATTGTTCTTTCAGGTATCAAAGACCTGGGGAATTTCGAAGCATTTCTTCTCGCACTTCTAATTGCGGGAATGATCCAAACTTTGCTTGGGATCTTGAGAACTGGTGCATTATCCGCTTATCTTCCTTCTGCGACAGTAGTCGGAATGTCCGTCGCGATCGGTTTACTTTTAGTTATCAAACAATTACCTCACTTGATCGGTTACGACGTAGAGGAATTCGGGGTAGAAGAATTCGATATCACCAAAGAAGATGTGAACGAATCCTATCATGATCCGCATGAAGCGAAAGAGACCAACTCTCTCATGCTGCTTGTTCATGCCTTTCGGAATTTACAAAGTAATGTTTTAGTAATTGGTATTATTTCCCTTCTATCCTTCTGGGTTTGGGATAGATACTTTGCTAAAAAATTCAAATATGTTCCGGCGTCTTTAGTGGCGATCATCCTAGGAACGGGAACGAATTTACTTTTAGGTCATCTTCTACCTGGAGGCGCTTTATCTCAGGATCACTTAGTTACTCTTCCTATTTTTAAAAATCCTTCTGAACTATTTGCTCATTTGGATTTTCCAAACTTCTCCTATTGGGATCAGGCCTCTGTGTGGACCTTGGCATTGACGATCGCCTTTGCTTCTTCTTTAGAATCCTTACTCTCTGTAGAAGTGGTGGATAAACTGGACGAAGAGAATCGTAAAACTCCAATGTCCCAGGAATTGATCGCGCAAGGTATAGGAAACATGGCCTGTGGACTCGCAGGTGGGATCCCGATCACAAGTGTGGTCGTAAGAGGAACAGTAAACGCTTCTTCCGGTGCGAAGACCAAATTTTCTGCCATCTTTCATGGGGCATGGATAGGGATCAGTGTATTACTTTTTCCCAAATTTATGAATACCATTCCTTTAGCATCTCTTGCTGCGATTTTGATTTTTACAGGCCTTAAACTCGCAAAACCTGCGATGTTCAAGTTGATGTTTCAAAAGGGATATTCCCAGTTTCTTCCGTTCTTGGTCACTGTGGTCGTTACATTCTTCACTAATGTACTGATCGGAACATTCTGCGGTATCTTGGTAGCCTTGGTTTTTGTTCTATATGAAGATCATAGGACTGCGATCTATAGAGAAGAGCGTCATGGTAAGTTTAGAAGGATCGTTTTAGGGGAAAACCTAGGCTTCTTTCATAAGGCAAAGATCAAGGCGATCTTAGAAAGCCAGCCTTCCGGGATCACCTTGGAGATAGACGGAACTAGAACTCTTCATATGGATCAGGATATTAAAGAACTAATCCACGAATTTAGAAATAATGCCCACCGTAAGGGGATTACGGTGATCCTAGGAGGGATACCGAATATGGAAAATGATATCGAATCCTTGAAAAAAGAAATGAGCGAGTCTTATCAAAAATTATTAAGAAACAACCAAGAATGGGTGGAAGAGAGGACTGCAGAAGATCCTGAATTTTTCTCTCGCCATGCTGAAGGCCAAGCACCACAGACATTGTTCATCGGGTGCAGCGACTCCAGGGTTCCCGTAAATGTGATCACTAAGACAAATCCTGGGGAAATTTTCGTAACCAGAAATATTGCAAATGTGGTTTCTGTGGATGATATGTCCCTGTTTAGTGTGGTTCAATATGCGATAGATGCATTGAACGTAAAACATATCATTGTTTGCGGCCATATCGGTTGTGGGGGAGTCAGGGCCGCTCTGCAAGGAAAGGCCGCAGGCCTCATAGACAATTGGATCACTCATATTAAGGATGTGTATTTAAAACATAGAGAAGAATTAGATGCTCTTCCTGAAGATAAAAGAGAAGAAAGACTGATCCATCTGAACGTTGCGGAGCAGGTAGTGAACTTATATAAGACCGGGATGATACAGAATGCTTTGGAGAAATATGGATTTCCTGAGATACATGGTTGGGTTTACGATATCCGAAACGGACAGATCAGCGAGGTGGATTATAAGGACATTCTTTCCAAGGAGCTCGGAGGATTGTACGGTTATCCTAAATAGCGGCCGGTTGGTACAGTAGTTCTTGGACTCTTAGGTATTTGTCCATTCCGTTGATCTCCCAACGGACTACCTCACCCACTCTAGCGCCTAATACTGCAGAACCATGGGCGGAGAATAAGGAAAGTTTGCCATTAGCAGGGGCATTTTCAGTATATTCGTCCGGATAAACTAAGGTAAATTGGAATGCTTCTGCGTTGCCCAGGTCTTTGAGCACAAATTTGGAATTCATAGTGATCAGGTCTTGGGGAACTTGGTTCTGGTCTATCTTTTTAGCCTTAGATAGCGTCTTACGTATGATCTCTAAGATACTTGGCTGGACTACTGCGGCTTGGGCTGAAACCTCAAGGGTGGAAAGAATCCTTTGATGATCATTCTTAGAAAGAAATCTTTTACCACTCATAACGCAGTACCTCCTCTATAAAACAAATCCGAAACTTACATATCCGCATAATGTACTCAAGCGTTTTTCCTTTTCTTGAATTTTACGAAAATTGCATTCGTTTATGCGACATAGAATTTATTCTTTATTATAAATTATACTAAACGAAAGATAAGTTTCGTTCGAAATAAGAAGAAGACATGTTCCTGACTTTGTTCCAGCCGACTAGAAATAAATCCTTCGCATTAGTTAAATACCTGTTTCGTTTGGTCCGCAAAGACATTCGACCGATACTCATACTTCCCAAAGGAAGTTTGGGTCTAGAGGACGGACTTAGTTTTGGAAGAATGATCTCCAGAATTTCCAATCATCACTCATCCGCGGTATTAGGTTTCGCAGAAAATTTTTCGCAAGCAGTTCACTTCTGCAAAGAGATCCGATCCGGTACTCTTGGTCATGCTGGGAGAGAACTTCCCATCTTTGTGGATGTTACTAGACTCACTCTCGGCTCCAAGTCCGAAGATCTAGAAGAGACCATCCTAAGTTTGGGGGAAAATTGGAGCAGGATTTTTCCTCTGACTTGTTTTCTAGAAATAGGAAGGGATAGTTCCAGACTGGAAGAGGCGAGTGGCCGTACTTCTCTATTCAAAATTTCTTCTTTAGTTATGGAAAGAAAGGGAAAGGACTGGAGGTCTCTCAAGAGTGAGAAGAAAGATGAGGATCCGTACGGGGACTGGACCTACGAACTGATCTCCGATCTTCTTCCTGACAGAGGCGTTTGAAATTTTTTTCCAATTATGAATAAGACCGGTCGGGATGGGTCTTTCTTTTTTAGGGGCCGAGCTAGGGGGTATTTCATATTTTTAATTGAAGTTTTTTCGATCTCGGTCTTGACTGATAAAAATTTTGCCCCTAATGGGGAAGAGCAGGTTGATCTTGCATGATCGAAAGACGCACGAACAAGTTCGGGGAAAACGGAATCTTCGCCTCTCAACCAATCGCTAAGGGAACTTTATTGTTCAGCTATAGCGAGTGGATCGAAGATGAGGAATTCGGATGGAAAGTACTCTCCGTCTCGGAAGCCGATGAACTTCCGGAAGAGGAGAAGGAAATCTTCATGAAATACGGCTATGATGTAGACTTCGGCCTAGTCACTGGACCTTCCGGATCTGAATTTGTTATCAATCACTCCAACTTTATGAACCATTCCTGCGATCCGAACATGTGGTACGATCAAACGGATAATATTATAGCCAAAAGGGATATAGAAGTTGGGGAAGAGCTGAATATAGACTACGGTAACTTCGTAGTGAACTTCGACCAGACCTTTGAATGTGCTTGCGGGTCTTCCAACTGCCGCAAATTCATCCGTAAGGACGACTGGAAACTCTTACTACCTCAGTACAATCTAAACTTTCCTACGTTCATGCATAAGGAAATTAAGAAGATCTTAGTAAAAGTCCCTGCGTAAGGGACTTTCTTGTTTTTAGATCCGGGATCATTTCCTGATCCTGGATTGCCTTCTCCATAGGATGCGGGCAAAACTTTCTCCTTCCTGTCCGGAATCCTTCCATAGTTCCGGGTCGCTTGTCTTACGAGCATTCTCTATCGTATAAAAGGCACCTGGCGCAGTATTCTTCAATATCCCAAGCACTATAGGTATATCCTTTCTTCTTAATAAGGATAGAATGACTTTAACCGGCCCTCTGGCTCCCTGAGCTTCCAGTGTAGTGGTACGATAACCGGCTTGGCTTAGGTTTTGGACGATCTCTTCCCCTTTTTCTGGAACGATGATACGGATGAGTGAATGTCCTAAGGCGAGTTTTTCTTCTACTACCATACCTAAGAAAGTGCCCGTCGCAAATCCACCTGCATATGCTATATAACAGAGTACATTACTTAGGTTTCTCATGATCTGAGTGATTACGATTAACCAGAGAAGTACTTCTACAAAGCCGAGCATTGCAGCCAGGATCTTTCTTTCTCTGGAGATTAGGATAATACGGACTGTGCCTATGCTTACGTCCGTCATTCTGGCTAAATAAATTCCGAGGGGTAAAAGGATATAATCGAAGGCCCAGTTAGGCATTCGATTATTCTGGAGGATACTGGGCGCTTGGCCAGCAATTTACGGTTTGCAGTAAACTTCTACCGTTTTGGTAGTATAGAAGGGACCGATCAGTGTATGAATGACCAGGTCCACAAAGCCGGTCTTGATGATCACTTCCGGATGATTCCTGTCGCAGTTTGCTTCCATAGGAGCACCGGTAGGATAGATCCCGAAAACTGTACTTCCTTGTTTTACTTTTTTATCCGGGCCTGGAGTTTCCTTTGCCAATGCATAAGGAGTTTCCCCACCTTTATAAACCACAGTGGTCGTATGGCATCCCACAGAAAGTCCAAGGGCTAAAACTAGGATCAGAATTTTGATTACTTGTAACATTCTATCTCCACTGTTTGAGGGGAATAGATCGCAAGCGTTAACTGTTCCCAGAGTCCATTCCAAAAACTTGTGTATTGATGAACCGATTTAGGTCCTTCTGAGCAGTACTTAGAAGTGTCTAAGACCAGGTTTCCAGGATAAAGTCCGAAGAAGTAGTAGGTATGTTGGACCTTATGAACTTCTCCACCCTGTTCCGCCTGCGCGGATCTTATATCCAAGGCACGTTTACATTCTCTGGAAGTAGGATAGATCCTACATGCTTCCGGAAGACTTTGAGGATAACGGACCATTGCATGTCTGCAAGATTCCCCAAATCCTATACTTAATAGCATGATAAAGAGTAAGGGTAGAATTTTATCTGCGCGCAACTTCTTCCTCCCAAATTACCGAAGCATAACCTGGGCCATGCACTGCGGCGAATATTCTGTAAGAAAGGACTTCCGATGGATCGGAAGAAAGATGGTTTAATACCAAAGAATAATCTCCTGTTTCAGGATTGTTGATTTCAAGTTTGCAGGGAGAAAGTTGGTTAATCTTTTCTCCACATTTGATCTTAGAATCGAATAGGATCCCTTTTCTGGATAAGGAAACTCCCAGGTCCGGTTTATCCGTTAAGACTTCGATGATTAAAGTGACTCTATCTGCCTGTTTGATCCTAAATCTATATTCCCAAGAACCTTCTAGAATGGTTCCGTCTACTTGGGCTTGGAAAGCAGAGGCTTCCGCTTTGGTAACTCTTTCAAAACGTAACGGTTCGTATCTCTGATCTTCTCTACAATTATAGAGAAGGACTAGAGAGAATAGGCTGAATACTAAACAGAGGCTTATATTCTTTTTCATAAGTTCTGTTGTCTGTATACTCTCACCGGAGTATTGTTTTTTCCAACACTCACATAGAGATAATATACCCCGCCTGTATTGACGGATACAGCAGAGAAGATCTGCTGCACATTGGTAGAGTCTGTGAGTCCGCCACTTGCAACTTGAGTCCATACATTCGAAGCAGATCCAGGGTTGGCTGTATTCGTGCGATAGATACGGATACCATTCGGGTTATCGAATCCTACATAGAGATATGTTCCGTTCTTAGCAACCATGGTGATGGTCTTGTTGGTAGTATCTCCGAAGTTGGTAATACCGTTTCCATCATCTCCCACTACGCTCCAGTCTCCTGCATCACATTCAGTGTTGCCTCCCGTTGCGGTAGGATCACATTTCCATAATTGAGCTCTACGGTTCGTGTCTGTTCCATCCGTACATCCGGATACTGTTCCAGCAGCAGTGCGGATCCCGCTTGCCTGAGTTCCTTGGATACAGATGGTCCGAGTCACATACAGTTTATCATTGTATTCAGCAAACTGAGCGAATGCTCTATCTCCTGGGATCAAGTCGTAGAATTTTGCAAGTTCCAGTGAGAACCAGTTATTCGTAGTACTGTTATGCCATTTAGTATTGGTTCTCGGTCCTACTTCCGTCCAGTCCGCGCAAGTATTCTTACTAGCACAGGCAGTTGTAGGGCTGGAAGAATTGGAACGAATGATTGATCCGTTATGCCCGACTGCATGCAGACCACCATTCGCAGCATAGATCCTATTCTTGAATACGATCGAAGAATCCACTCCGATATAATATCCCCAGTTCGGGCTGTTGTTGATGCTGCCATTTCCTCCAGCGGAAGGTCCACCGAAGTAAGGCATATAGTCGATACGTATCCTTCTACCATTGCTACCATCGTAAGCGTCGCAGTTGGAACCCGCAGTACAGTTTCCTGTTCCGCCTGAATCGGCACTATTGAATGTGATATAGCCGAAGTCAGGAGCATTCAATCCTCCGCCGGTTCCGGTTCCATCATTACTTGGTTTTGCAAATCCAGGGAAGACTCTATCATTTAGAACGGAGATAGAGGAAGTTCCTGCAGTTACAGTTCCAGTAATGGAACCCATATCGATGTATTTATAGTTCAGGTTCGTTGAAGTATCATTCGAATAGTAGATATAGTCGAAATTGTAATTCGATCCGCTTGGAACGGTTTTTGCGGCAGCAATAAAGATGAATGGATTGCTGCTCAAAGAACCGGTGGTGAAAAGTCCCCTTCCACTTTCATTATCCGGACCACAACCATTCGCAAGAGTCGCATCGTTTTGAGTACAACCGGAATGTCCTAATGTTACGTAAGGTGGAACTGCGATGCTGTTCTCTCGAGTGGTCGCAGAGTTAGAGCTAACATTAGAAGTGTCGGAGTTCTGTCCGTTCGTATCTTTTACAAAGGAGAACTGAACCGATTCAGGGTTGGATCCATCATAAGCGAAACGTAATGCTCCGTTACCTGCATTGTTTGGACCTGTATAGATCTTGCTGTTAAAGTCTGCCAGATAACCGAATGTAGAACCGTTCGGATCAACTGAAATCGGTCCATCTTCAAAGTTTACAGGAGAAGTTCCACAACCCAAGAAGGATGCTCTATCCCTTGGAGAAGATTGGATATTCTCAGAATCTCCCGAGTCACGGATGGATCCCCAAGAAGTATTATCGAATCCGTCACCGTTTACGTTATTCGCCGCCATGATGGTGTATTGAGCGCCGGTTTGTAATAAACTGTGAGTAACACAAACTTTTGCGGAATCTGCAGTCGCACCACCGCAGACCACACCATCTAGAATCTTAGCAGAACTGATGGTTCCTAAGCTTGTGGTCCCAAAGAATGAGTAGCGGTTTGCACATTCGGAAGTGCTGCTACATTCTGCGGAATTGCTCACGTTATTTCCAGACTTGATAGGTTTGGAGAAGTTGATGATCACAGTGCTAGTGCTTGCGCAAGAAGCTGAGCTTACTTTTAACTGCTCTTGTCCTACGAAGTCTCCATAGTTCGCACAACCTAAATTGTTCGGGCTTGCGGAAAGATCTTGGACCCCGCTCTTATTCACGATCACGGTATAGTTGGTTCCCGAAGTTTGAGAAGAAGCTAAGGTAAGAGTATAGATCGCACCACTTCCGCTTACTGAAGAAACAGAAATATTAGAAGTAGAGGAGAAGTTACTATTATCCGAACAAGATCCACTTACTGCAGAGGTTAAAGCCAATTTATAATTAGCGGCAGTGGTTGCCTGAGTTGTATTTACGGACTCGGAGAATGTTACCCTTATTGTAGTAGGGCTCAAGGAAACCACGTTAGATACAATCGGGGCTGTGGTATCCAAGAAGACTACAGTTAATTGGGTGTTTCCACTCACTGAACCGCTAGTTGCAGAAATAGTAATAGTTCCTGCCGCAACACCTGTCGCTCTACCTTCCGTTCCGGAAGCATTGCTGATTGTGGCCTTGCTTGTATCGGAAGAAGCCCAGGTAACTGAAGTAGTCAGGTTTTGAGTAGAGGAATCTGAATACGTTCCAGTCGCAGTGAAGTCCTTAGTTTGAGTCGTATACACATTACTATTCGTAGGAGATACGGCGATAGAAACCAATACCGCAGCGGTTACTGTAAAGTTGGTAGAAGAAGATACTGAACCTAAGGTTGCAGAGATAGTGCTTGTTCCAACCGCAACCGCAGTTGCTGTACCTTCTGTTCCGGAAGCATTGCTGATCGTAGAAGAAGAAGTATTGGAAGAAGCCCAGGTCACTTGGGTTGTAATATCCAATGTAGTAGCATCCGAGTATACACCGTTTGCAGTGAATGGAGTCGTATATCCTTTCGCCAAACTTGAGTTAGTTGGAGTGATGGAGATACTATCCAGGACCGCAGCTGTTACGGTAACCGCAGTATCCGTACTAGTTACAGAGTTATAACTTGCAGAAATTTGAGTGCTTCCCTCTTGGAGAGCAGTTAATCTACCGTTCGTTCCGGAAGTATTGCTAACAGTTGCCTTGGTTTGATCGAAAGAACTCCAAGTCACTTGAGTAGTCAGATCCGAAGTAGAACTATCGGTATAATGTCCAGTAGCAGTGAAGTTTTGCGTGCGCCCTTTCGCAATACTTAGAGTAGGAGCAGGAGCAATCGTAATACTTGTAAGAGCTGCAGCAGTTACAGTCAATACACTCGCAGGAGAAGTCACTGATCCTAAAGTTGCAGTGATATTCGTGGTCCCCGTTGCAAGAGTAGTAGCAAGCCCCTTACTTCCCCCAGCATTACTGATGGTAGCCTTGCTAGTGCTGGAAGAAGCCCAGGTAACTGAAGTAGTCAGATCTTGAGTGCTTGCATCAGTGTATGTTCCAGTCGCAGTAAAGTTCTGAGTAAGACCCTTTGCAACACTTGGATTTGTAGGATCTACTTGGATAGAAACCAAAGTGGCGGCTGTCACGGTAATATTTGCAGTTCCACTAATACTTCCAATGGTTGCCGAAATAGTAGATGTTCCTAAAGAACCATTATTAGGAGAAGTTAAAGTCTTTTTAGGCGCAGCAGTCAAAACACCCAATTGAACGATCGAAGTTTGGGAACTTCCCCAAACCACTTGGTCAGTAATATCAGTGCTGGTTCCGTCCGAATAAGTTCCTTCCGCCACTGCAAGTGTAGAAGTTCCCTTCGCGATAGACGAATCCATGATATGGACTTCGATTGAATCCAATACTGCAGAAGTTACTGTAAATGTGATGGAGTTAGACACAGAACCTAAAGTTGCAGTGATTGTTGCAGTTCCAACGGATACAGCTGTTGCCTTTCCTTTGGTTCCGTTTACGTTACTTACGCCGACGGTGGAGTTACTGGAACTTGACCAAGTAACTGAAGTTGTAAGATCCTGAGTGGAATTATCAGAATAAGTTCCTGTAGCACTTAAGTTCTCAGATCTTCCTTTTGCAACACTCGGATTAGAAGGAGTAATCGTGATCGATTGTAAAACCGCCGCGGTTACGGTCAGAGTGGTAGAAGGAGAAGTGATTGTTCCTAAAGTTGCAGTGATGTTTGTAGTTCCGACTGCAGCGGCTGTTGCTTTACCTTCTGTTCCTGCAGCATTGCTAATGGTAGCCTTGCTTGTATCGGAAGAAGCCCAGGTAACGGATGTAGTCAGATCTTGAGTGCTTGCATCCGTATAAGTTCCAGTCGCGGTGAAATCTTTGGTTAAACCTTTTGCAACACTTGGATTCGTAGGAGTTACTGCGATAGAAACTAATTTCGCCGCAGTAACAGTAATATCCACTGTGCCGCTGATACTTCCGGAAGTAGCAGTGATTGTAGAAGTTCCAAGTGATCCGTTATTAGGAGAATTCACCTGCTTTTTAGGAGTAGCAGTTAAAGTTCCCAATTGAAGGATAGAAGTCGAAGAACTATTCCAAGAAACTGAACCGGTGATATTTTGAGAAGTTCCGTCAGAGTAAACTCCTGTCGCTAAGATAGCCGTGCTTGTTCCTTTTGCGATAGAAGAATCATCCGCAGTTAATTGGATGGACTCTAAAACAGCTGCAGTTACGGAGAAGGATATAGTTTCTTCTATCCCTCCTATTTCTGCTGTGATATCTACGGTTCCTACCGCTATTCCCGAAGCTCTACCTTCAAATCCGGCACCGTTATCCACAGTTGCGATAGAATTATCTTCACTGGACCATGTTACTTGGTCGGTAATCGTTTCATTATGACCATCTGAGAAAATACCCGTAGCAACAAGATTTAAGGTTCTACCTTTCGGGGTACTAAAACTAGAAGTAGGAGAAGTGATAGAAATACTTTCTAATACGGCAGCAGTAACCGTAACGTCAGTGTTACCTCCGATAGAATTCAGAGTAGCAGTGATTGTGGAAGTTCCCATATCCTCTGTGGATAAAAATCCTCTGGATCCTGCTGTATTGCTGATCGTAGCCACTGCAGTGTCAGAAGAATTCCAAGTTACAGAATTCGTAATATCTTGGTTTGAATTATCCGAATAAGTTCCAGTGGCAGTATACTGTTGAGTTTTTCCCAATGCCAAAGATTTATTTGTAGGAGTAACCGCGATGGAAACCAAAGCTGCAGAGCTAACAGTTAAAGTTAAATTGCTAGCATTGAACGAATTATAAGAAGCTTGGATCGAAGTAGTTCCGGCATTTACCGCAGTCACAAGTCCTGCAGAATCAATTGTAGCTACACTAGAACTTCCAATACTCCATGTGGTATTTGGATCATTAGTCAGATCTTGGTTAGAACCATCTGCAAAGTTACCAGTTAAAGTACATTGCCTTGTGATCCCTTTAGGCAAACTATCCGTTTGGTTTATACAGGAAATGGAAATTGTGCTTAAAGGAGCTGATGTTACGGAAAGAGAAATGAGTGCAGTTTTGTTTTCATAAGTGATACTGATATCCGCAGACCCAACTCCTGTTCCTGTCGCCTGTCCACCTGCTGCTAGAGAAATAATATTGGAATCGCTGGTGCTCCATACAGCATCCGCAGTAATATCTTTATGAGTTCCATTGGAATACGCAGCAGTCGCCACCAAAGACATGCTTGTAGTTTTTGCGAAACTTGAATTCGGAGAAGAGATCTCTACTCTACTTAATGTAGGAGTTCCTCCACCAGGAAGGAAGAATAATCCTCCTCCGCCTTTTTTTCCTGCCGCGAGTCCAACTGCTCCCGTTAGTAAAGGCCAGGCAACACATCCTTGAAAAAGAAGGAAGGAACACGCCAGTGCAGCGTAGAATTTTTTGGTGGGGTTGATTCCGGAGCTCATATATATCTCTTTCGGTTCGACAGTCGCTGTTAATCTACTATCGACCTAATTCTATCGGACGATACATATCTAACGACTATTTCAAGAAAAAATAAATATTATGGATTAGTTTTGTAAGTAAATACTTACTTCGTCCCGAAGATCGGGCGACGGAGTTCGGCCATATGCAGAACCTGTTTTAATTTATAAAAACGTCACTTGAGTAATGAAATTTTTATCAGGAGCCAGATACTGCTATTTGCTTCTACGAATGTTTACTCTTAAAAATGAAAAAAACCAACAATCCTAAAAAGATAGAACTCGAAAATAAGATTGTAATCGAATGATTACAATACGGATTTCGTAATTCGAACGAATTACGTTTTTTTAAAGTAGTATTTTGTCCTTAAATTGACACATATGGACATGAAATGTTTTTCCATGAGCGGAAAGGAAGATAAGATCTTGTTCTATTAATGAGAGACTAACGTGAACATTTTTTAAAATTGTTTGGTTATGTCCCTATTGACCGAAATTATTTCCGTCAAGGACGCGCAAGGGCCTGCAAAAAAAAGCACCAATGAGTCTCCCAGAGAAGCGAATATTCGAATAACAATATTATTTAAAGTCCGGAAGGATCCAGTCTTTATGGAAAAAGTCGTCCTTGACCTTCATTAGATCTCGATTCGGATCAATGAACGGAAGGCTCTTTTTGCCGTTTAAGGAAACCCTTACTTCTGCATAAACTGCGATATCGTCTCCAGTTCTTTTCTTTTCCCTATCTCCCAAAAAATGAGCGAATTGAAGGATTAGATCGGGTTGAGTGCTCATCATTGTTTTTTGCACTTCGTTCAGATAAGATTCAGGTAAAACGTATTGGATCTCTCCGGTTCGCTGGTTCACTACTTGGAAACTTGCGATCCCATTCTTTTGGATGAGCATGATATGCCAGGCAAATCTAAAACCTTGTTCGGTCCATAAATGGTTCCCCGGATATAAAAAATGCCTGAGAGGGAATAATACCTGGATCATAATATATATTGAAGCCGCCCAGACACCGAACCTGGAAGAAAAACTAGAGGCAAATTCTCTTAATTTGGTTTCTATATGTATTCCCCATACATTCGGTTTTTCTAAAATACGTAAAAGTATCAGCAAAATTTTTGCCGAAAGAAAACGAAATGGAACAGGAAGTTTATTCCAAGCGGTTTTGAATAAGTTTCTTAATTCTCCGTAAGGGAAAATCCCTCTTCTTTTTAGAAATCCTCTGGCTTTTATCGGCCAATCCGCAGGAAAAAATAATAAAGTGGAGAAGATCATGATCCAAGGGAACATTCCGATCGGAAAAAGTCTCCATGTGAGGATATGGAAGATAAGAACTAAGCTATAAGCCCAGGGCCTTAAATTTTTTTTCAAAAGACAGAATGGAACAAACAGATCGAACAGTAATCCAGCGTAACTGAAAACATAACCTGCAATCGGATAAGAGAAAAATCCTCCGATTACTGGAAAGTCGGTATTTCGAACTAACCAGATCCTAAGAGGTTGAGCGGAGAACAACCAGTCTGGAACTAATTTTGCTAAACCGCCGAAAAAATATACACAGCCAATTTGAAAGCGTAAGATCCATAAAGACCAATTTGGGATTTTGGGAATACTCCATCTTCCGTTTCGATATGCTTCTAAAAATTGGGATAAAGAAAAACAACGATCTGCAGGGATCCAAAATAAAAGGAAAAGCAAAAGAAAAACTAAATAATAATGATTTAGATAAGTGGAAACATCTAAAAGATTAAAATAGGAAAATCCTAACCAATAAATAAAAATTGAAGTCCTATAAAGCACTCCCAGAGAAATAAATAGGGAGGTGATACATAATATTATAAAAACAGAATACAAAATCGGTCCGGGAATTACCCCAACCCAAGAGAATCCGAAATGTTTAAAATGAAAACCAGGCTCTAAAAAATATTTTTGTACCCAACCGTGCTGAAGATAACGGGCTGAGATAAAAAATAAAAGAATGCCGAACCCGAATCTGAAAAATCCTAAGGACCAAGCTGGAGATTGTTCGAATAGTTCGGACTTACACCGATTCCAAAGAGACAAGTATGATTCCTTTTTCTATTTATTGAACAGATCGAATAAAACCGTTTCCTAGATCGATCCAATTACCATTCAATTTGTTTTTTCCCAATCGAGCAAGCATTCCCGGAACTTCTTCGAAGTTAGAAGGAAGAATTTCCTCCAAATGAAAAATTTTCTCTCCTTCTTTCTGATAATTATCAAACGAAACAGGACTCGCACCCTCGGAGAGTAATTGTTTTCCTCCTTGGTTCTGAGTTTGTAGCGGATGATCAAATATAAAAACATCTCTATCTTGAGAGATCGCATTAGATGCTGAAGATAAGGCGCCACTTTTAGTAGGAGCTTCCATCACTAGTAGAGAAGGAGAGATGCCGGTTATGATCCTATTTCTTTTTGGAAATGCGTATTTTCTGACTTCAAAATTGGGAGGACATTCGGTGATCACTAAACCGTTTGCAGAGGATTTCATTCTTTTATACAAATTCCTATTTTCGTGAGGATATTCTTTTTCAGGACCTGTGCCCATTACTCCGATCACAGGCATTTCTTGATCTAAGGCTTGTAACATTGCGGCCTTATCCACTCCTAATGCTAAACCGGAAACAATACCATCCAACCCGAGAGAATTTACAAAATTCGGAATTAGTTTAGAATAATATAATGTTATTGGAGAAACTTTTCTAGTGCCTACTACGGCCAGATAGGAAAGTTTTAGGAGAGAAACATTTCCAAAGCAGAATAAATTGGGTGGCGGATCGTAAATCTCTTTCAGAAGAGAAGGGTATTCAGGATCAAAATAGGAAACGATCTCCGTTCCTAATTTTTTTAAGGAAGAGGAATAATTTTTAGAATCGAACTCCGCTTTTTCTTTTAGGTCTTTTGGTAATATTTCTTTTAATTTTTCCAGAACCTCCGATTTAGAGAGGCTCTGGGATAAAAATCTGGATCTACTAAGGATTTTATATAAGCTTGGAGAAGAAAGAGAAAGAAAATCCATATAGGATCTATATATTAATTCTCAGAGGATTCCATTTTGTTCAGATTATTGATTACGTTTTTATAAGATTCGTTTTCGTTCAGATCTTCTTTTATGAATCCGTCTTTTTTGAGTCCTTCTATCGTATTTTTTAAATGTAGATAGATATCTTTTGCTTCTTGTGCTTTGCCGAATCTATATAAAAAATTCCCTTTTGCAAATAACACAGGAACATTACGAGGTTCTTTTTTTAAGATAGAATCTAAAAGAGTAAATGCCTTCTCTTGGTCTTGAAAACCTGCATTAATCCCTTCCCAAGAAGAATCCGCCATAGAGGAATCAAAATAGATCAGAGCCAATTGATAAGGAAATCTGGAATCCCTTGCGTCCTGTCTGGAAAGTGATTGGAAGATCTCGATTGCGATTTGCCTTCTTTTAGGTTCCCAACCTCTGTCCTTGGAAGCGTTTGCATAAGACAAAGCAGTTTCGAAAAGAAGCTGTTGGTCCACAGGCATCAAAAGTTGTGCTTTATCAAAATAGGGAAGAGAAGATTCGAAAAAATGAACATCGGCACCGATCACTTCTGTTTTTCCGGAACCTTGTTCTTGGATTGCTTTATTATAATATTTGGATGCTAGATCGTAATCGCCGATCTTCATATATCCTTGAGCTATCTTCCAGCTTAGAGCACCGGCGGACCTGGTTTTGGAAGCCATTTCCCGGATCTTCTTCTCTAATTCAATGATCTCGGATTCGTCCATATTCAAACGGCGTTTCCAAGCTTCGAGATCCTCAACAGTGGGAGGTTTTGTATTCTTTCCTGAAAATTTACTTAGGTTCTTACAATCGGAAATTAGAAATACAAAAAGAAGAAGGAGTATAATCCTCATTTGATTCCACCTCGGGAAGAAATCGTATTTGGAATACCATGTCCGGGAAGTGTACGGATGGTCCACGGAAAATCCTGAAAATGTAATTTTTTTGAAAGGTAAAAAGATTAGGAAGGAAGGGAGAAGATACCGAACCTTCTCCCTTTGTAAATTATGCGTTGTCTCTGGAAATTCCAGCGATAACTAAAGCTCCACCTAAAAGACCTAGATCCTTCAAGGTATTGATAGTTGAGGCCATATCTCCTTTAATTGCTCCCGGCAAGTGTAGAAGGACAATATAAATTCCTAAAAGTACGGCCAATAGGGTCATAGCGAGTTTGGTTTTTTTATTTATAAAAATGCTAACCGCAGCTGCTACCATTGCTGCTCCTGTTACATAGATCCAAATGACTCCACCTGGAACTGGAACCATTCCGGCCATTTGGCTTCCTGCAACAAAATGGTTAAGTCCAAAAAGTAGGAACGGGACTGCGTATACATATTTCCCGATTGTTTGCATAAAAATTTTCTCCTCGAGTTTGATCGAAAATTGCTTTCGCAAAGCGACCGTTAATTAGTATGGAAGATCCCGACTCACGCAAGGAGAAAATGGATTGGATCTGGGAAAAAAAAACGATCTGCCCCAAGGTTGGAGAATAGTCCGGCCAGAAGATTTACAAATTCTGATCCGAATGGAAAAAACAGTTTTTGGAAATTCTCCTTGGTCCAATTATTCCATCCAAAGTCATATCGAAAATCATCCTGCTTGGATCAAAGAGGATACTGGTTATGTATTTTATATGGATCTAATTGATTTTTCCGAATTATTACGAATTGGAATTATTCCTGAAAAGCGCAATAAAGGAGAAGCAGAAACCATTCTAAAAACACTATGTGACCTATTTCCTAAAACTATTTTAGAAGTTTCTAATTTGAATTCTTCTGCTATTTCTTTATATTCTAAATTAGGCTTTCTGGAATCGGGAAGAAGGAAATCTTATTATGGTCCGGGAGAAGACGCGATCTTAATGGAGAAGGTTCGTTAAAAAGGAAACGTTTTTTTCACAACTCGGATCTGTATTAATTGTTGGTTTGAAAATAAAAAATATAATCTTACTCTCAGCGGAAAAGGTTTTTTCCAAAATCTGAATTCTTTCAAATTCATATACATTCCTAAATTAACTTCAATATAACTACTTTCGGTTGGGATCCAATGGAACGCGTTGGATTGGACTGTTCCTTTTTTAGTAAATACCATAATATCCGAAACATATTCAGGATCATCCGGAAATTGTCCCTGATGAAAACCAACCAGATCCAGATCTTTTCTTTTGATATAATCCATTACCTTTCGTTTCGAACTGCCTAGAGGCAATTCTTCCATTACTTCTCTTCTCAATAAATAAGAAGAAGTTTCCAGATATGGATCTTTTAGGATATATAAGAATATTGTAATGAATATGAATAAAATTGCGGTCCATTTGATCGCAATTTTATGAGAAGGTTTTAGTTTTTCTGCAAAAGTACCACGCAACTTGCGCCCAATCCTTCGGTTCTGCCCAAGGCTCCCATTTTTTCGGTAGTAGTAGCTTTCACTGAAACACAATCTTCAGGTAATCCTAATAAATTAGAAAGAGAAGATTGTATCTTCGTTCTATGTGGAGAAATTTTAGGTCTTTCTCCGATCAAAGTGCAGTCGATATTTACCAAACTGAAACTTTTCTCTTTCGCTAGATCCAAAGTTTTTTGCAAAATCAATTTGGAGTCCATGTTTTTGAGAGAGGGATCCGTATCCGGAAAATATTGGCCTATATCTCCCAATCCCATGGCTCCTAAGATCGCATCTGCTAATGCGTGTATTACGATATCCGCATCCGAATGACCGATAAGAGCATATTCCGAATCGATGATTGCTCCGCCCAAAATTAACGGGCGAGAGTCGTTTGTTTCCAGTCTATGAAAGTCTAATCCTTGTCCTATTCTGTACATTAAGTTACTTATAACTCACTTCCAGCATTCTTTGGACTGCCATTCTTCCTTTTTCTACAATTTCAGGATCCAACTTGATCTCGAATTGTTCGTATAGAAGTGCATCTTTAATTTTTTCTAATGTAATTCGTTTCATATGAGGACAGGTCCTGCAAGAAGAAACAAATTGTCTATCGGGGAATTCGGATCTGAGATTGTCTCCCATAGAACATTCAGTAACTAGGAACACGTCTTTTGCTCCTGAATCACGGATATATTTGGACATCTGAGAAGTGGAACCAGCAAAATCGGAAACTTCTACCACGTCTGTGTTACATTCAGGGTGAGAGATGACTGTGACTCCAGGCCATTGCCTTCTCACAGAAAGAATATCTTCCGCGGTGTACATCTCATGTACCATACAACGTCCCGGAAAGGAGATGATCTTTTTGTTTGTTTGTTTCTGTACATTTCCCGCAAGGTATTCATCGGGAAGAAAGATGACTGTGTCACTATCCAAAGAATTTACGATCTGGACAGCGTTAGCGGAAGTACAACAAATATCAGTTTCAGCTTTCACTTCTGCAGTGCAGTTGACATAAGTCACTACCGGAACTCCGGGATATTGGCTTTTTAATTTTTTAACATCTTCTCTAGTGATACTTTCCGCGAGGGAACAGCCAGCTTTAAGATCGGCGATGAGTACTTTCTTTTCCGGAGACATAAGCTTTGCAGTCTCCGCCATAAAATGGACCCCGTTAAAAAGGATAATGTCCGCATCCGTTTCTGCGGCCGCCTTACTCAGATAAAGTGAATCTCCAAGTATGTCCGAAACTCCGTGAAAAACGTCCGGAGTCATATAGTTATGTCCTAAAAGTACTGCGTTTTTTTCTTTTTTGAGACGGTTGATCTCCTGGATGAGAGGAAGTTTTTCCTCTATCTCATGTTCCATGTAAGTGGATTCCAGGGATTTTCGAATATCCTCTATGGTTTTCATGGGCCCCCCGGCCAGTTTAGGCGGTTCTATCTCTTTTTAATTTCGACTCCTGGATCTTGGAGTCAGGCAACCTAAATGTAAAATCGCCGAAAGAACTAGGTTTTGCAAGTGTTTATAATCTGTTCGGAGCCCAAAACATATCGTTCGTTCTGCCGACCCCAAGTTTTTCGCATCTTACAGACGGTATTCTAAAATAAATTGACAGAAAAAGAAATGCCGGAACAAATACTAAGTTATTCCTAAAAATCATCCATAAAGGATTGGTATTAACCCAATGAAAAAAATCTCTGCTCTGCTCCTTGCAGGAGCTATTGCATTTTCGGTTTCCAACTGCGGCGAAAAAGTTGAAGTCGAATACCCTGTTTTTCCTAAATCAAAAGAGGGACGCCAGCTTCAAAAATTCCTAGGCTCTATCCGCAACGTTGGATTAGCAGTCGAAAAACCCCAAAAAAGTCTTTGGGAAACCGTTTTCGGAGCAGGTTCCAGCTTTATCGATCAAATGCCTTCTAAAGTTTTTGAAGCTTTTGACAAGGAAACTTATTACAAACTGATCGACCTGAGCAAAAGAGCTGACTCTATCAATGAAGCTTCTTTAACTCTTACCGGAATTACTAAAAGCCGTGTTAAACTCGGAAACCAATTAGGTGCTGAGGCAATTCTTCATATCGGTTATCAAAAACCATACACTGAGTGTGGAAGCGAGATGATGGTAGATTACGGAGCGGCTGCGTTGAAAGTTGGTGGAGCAATCGCTTCTATGGCAACTGGAAAACAAGTTGATACCGGAAGCGGACCTGTTAGCAAACAAACCGGTATCCGTTATATGCTTATTCCTCTCGATGCTACTTTGATCAAAGTAGAAACTGGAGAAGTTAAAAAAGCTGTAGTTTCTAACCCTGCAAAAGTTGATGCAGGAGTTGGTAACTTGGATTGCCCTTCTGTTCTTGACTCTTTCGGAAAAGCTTTAGACGAAGCTGCTCTTTACATCAAAGACAGACTTTCTCCAAAAGTTAAAACCGAGTATATCAAAGTATTCAAAGACGACGAAGATCCTGAAGTTGCAGGATACCTTGACGACGGATACCAAGAGATCACTGGAGAAACTCCTAGCTTCAAAAAAGCGAAAGAGAACTGGGAAAAAGCAGATAAAAAAGCTGGTGGAAAGTCTTGGGGAGCAAAAACAAACCTAGGAACTTATTACTTCCAAGCTGGTGACTTTGAAAAAGCGATCAAACTTTACGAAGAAGCAATGAAACTTACTGGAGCTGACAAGAACTACGTAAGAGAACTTCGTAAACGTGTAGAAGCGGCTGCTGCCGTTGATGACACTGAAAAATAAGAAAGTTCAACTTTCTTTCGGTTTCGAGAAAAGCGGGCGGCTAACGTCCGCTTTTCTTTTATGTTCTGCTTTCTTCTTGTCAGATTGTAGCAGAACGAAACCGAATTTGGAAGAATGTTCAGATGCTCAGATCCATATTTCCAAATTGATCGCAAACGATGAAACTATGGAAAAAGGTGTACAAGCATTGATGCTAAGATCGATCCTAAAACCTGAGACCAGTGAAGCGATTATCAGAAGTTGTGTGGAGAATAAAAGTCTACTCCAAGTACAATGTGAACTCTCCAAGGAGAAGTTTGGTGATCTTCAGGAATGTAAAAAACATGCTCCTAAGAGAGCGGAGACAGAAGGTTAAAAGTTTCTATTTATAGATGTTATGATATAAGAGATGAAATAAGGCCCCGCCAATGACAACGGGGCCTCATTTTATTAGACCTTAATAAAATCTAGGCATTAAATTCACCGAAGGCTTCTGAAAAACTCCACCTGATGGTGCCGTATAAGTAGTAGATTGCAATTGTGTTCCGTTCTGCAAATTATACCGTCTTAGATAGGCAGTGCTATTGGAACCGGAATCAATGAATGTAAGAAATACATCTGCGTCAGTTCCGGTTGTTACAATGTCAATTTCTCGAAAGATATTTGAACTCGGACTGTTAGGAAATATGTTCGCAGTATTATTCGGAAAGACTCCGTTTGTGGATATCACATATTGTATTGGAACAACGCCTACACCTCCTTTTGAAAAAGCTAGGATAGCTTCTCCATTCGATAATGCAGCAAGCTGAGCAGAACTAGCGAATGCGTTATTATTAGAGTAGTTACTAGTATTCCAAGCAGAACCGTCGGTGCTTGTTTGGATCTTAACGCCGGGAAAAGTTATAGGGGCTGCATAAGAAACCCAGATTTTTTCCGAAGCTGATCCGGCACCCGTCACTACCGCCGATGAAGAATGATTATAATTCCCGGCGTCACTATAAGGAAGTATGTGAGTCCAAGTGATACAATCGCTACTTCTATAAACACCGCTCTGATCCGGGTTGCCTTGGGTACCCACGTAGCTCAAATAAAAATTCCCTTTAAAATAAACAAATCCGAAAGAGGAAAGCGTAGAGAAGGTAAAATTACTCGCAGGTAAATCAGTCTTAGTGAAATTCCCTGGGGCAAATTGACTCCTCGGAGCAGAAGCAAAACGAATTTTATCCCCTCTTGAATACGCTATATAGCTAAGCCCGCGATCCGGTGCATTTGCGATTTTTACGTCTTGGACAGTTGCATTATTAGGATAATAAGGCAACGGGTTCGACGGCGCTGAGAAAATGGATTGGCCTAAAATCTGTCCTGCAGCAGCAATTCCCCCCGTACTACCTGTCTCGACTGAAAGAGCCAATTCCATTTGATTAATTTGAGTCATTACATTGGGTTCGAGATTAATATAGTAATCTCCACTTCCTGTAACACTATGATTTCCATGGGTCGCAGGGCACATACTGAGAGAAACATTAGGTCCGAAATGAAGAGCTCCACATTGATTACACCATCTCCATCCTTGTTGTGAGTTAGGAGAAGCTGTATTCAAACTTAACGCATAGGATGCGCTTCCCGTTGCGTCATGTGCTCCTCCATTCGGGCAAACATTAGGTGCGCCTGGAGAATCATACCAAATAGCCTGGCAATTTTTACACCAATGCCAATGATCTTGGTATCCGGATGGGAGTGGTTGCCCGCTGGTAAGAAAGGGAAGATAATAGATTCCACTCGGTATCGCTTCATGGGGCAGGCCATCCCTTGGGCAGATACTATTGGGCTGCTCCAATCCATAATAAAAAAGTCCTTGGCATTTATGACACCAAGCCCAATTAGATTGTGTGTACATGCCAGAAATCACGGATTGCGCGTTTACAGAATTGGCAGGAGCAGAGCCGATATTTTTAGCTGGGGACAAAAGGCCGGAAAGAAACGAAACTTCATTCTCTCCATTGTGTTCATGAGGATTACAATTCTCTACATAAGGTAAAAAAATTAGTAATAATAAAACTGCGCTAATAATACGTGAACGCATGAATGCTCCTTTAGCTTTAATTAAAGCGGTTCTGATAAATCTTGAGGAAATAAATTATTAATTCTTCAAAATGACAAATAGGGAACACATATAATCATAGATTAGAAACTTTGTATATCGCTCGAATGAGTAGTTTTATTCATTTTTCCGGATTGAATAAACGGGAGAAGTCTAAAGTTTTGTACGTAAGACTTCTTATGGCAAAGTTAAAACTTGTTCAATTGCCTGTTCCTCCTCCTACGGCCTTTGCTGCTACTGGGAATGTTCCCTTGGCTGCAGGTTGTTTGGCTGTTTCTGCTCGGGAGAATGGCCTCGAAAAAAAAGGCCTGGAACTCGAAGTTCTCGATCCTGATATCACTGACAAAGAAGGGGATAGCCAACTTGCTGATAGGATCGCAAAGGACGAGCCTGAGTTTTTGGGCTTCTCACTTTATCTTTGGAATACGGAAAGAAGCCTTCATCTTGCAAAAGAAGTAAAACGTAGATCTCCATCCACTAAAATACTGATCGGTGGACCTGAAGTAAATCCCGACAATCCGTTTGTTCTCTCCGAAACAGGTTATGATATCGCAGTATCCGGAGAAGCGGAGCATACATTTTTTGCCCTTATGGACACTCTTCTCAAAAAAGAAGATCCTAGAAAATTACCAAACATCGCAGTCAGAGAGTTAGATGGAAAGATGGGAATGTTTTCTAAAGAAGAGAATGCTTCCTTTCCACTTACAAGTTATCCTTCTCCATATCTGCAAGGATTTGTGCCGGTTGATCCTGCAAGATCTACATATCTGGAAACCGTAAGAGGATGTAGATCCCAATGCACTTATTGTTTTTATCCAAAGAGCAGTAATGTATTAAGAACTTTAGATATACCTGAGACGATCAGACTTCTTTCCAGTTTGAGAGATAAGGGAGCTAAAGAATTAGTATTCTTAGATCCTACATTCAATCATAGACCTGGCTTCGAGGAATTTTTAGATGCAATTATAGATGTGAACTCTGACAGAGCCATGACTATGTTCGGAGAATTGAGATCCGAAGGAATTACCGAGAAAATCGCAGACAAACTTGCATTAGCCGGTTTTAATCGAATAGAACTTGGAATGCAATCCATCAATAAGGAAACCTTAAAACGTGTAAAACGTTTTGGAAGCCCGGAGAAGGTCGCCGAGGCCGCGAGAATGTTGGCTGATAGAGGAATTGAACTCTTATTAGATCTGATCATCGGACTTCCAGGAGATACTCCGGACGATGTGATGGAGGGAATCGAATTCTTTTACGGACATGGACTGGGAGAATGGGTCCAAGTATTTCCATTATCCATTCTGCCTGGAACTGCAATGAGAAAGGATGCAGAGTCGGAAGGTTTAGTATATCTTCCTAAACCTCCTTATAGAGTGATCCGAACTCCTAATTTTAGCCCGGAAGCACTTAGCTCTACTTTATTTCGGTCGGAAGATAGACTAGACAGAAGGTTGGATGAGACTCCTAGAAGTTTATTATCCGATCCTGATCCTTCGGTTGCGGATATATTCTCCTTTTCTCCTGGACTGACCGAAAAGTTTGGGTTAGAAGATTTTTCAATTTCAGGAGCAAGACATGTCTCTATTTGGTGGAGAGGTAATAATTTAGAAAAATCTAAAAAAGAATTCTTTGATAGATTGAATTATAGGTTCACCAAAGATCCTTTTGCAGTCACCGACCTGATCTTATATCCTAAAACTTCTTTTGATCCTGAATTGATCACAGAGATTATGGAAGAATTCTCCAAGGTTCCTGCATCTTATCTTTCTCGCACACTTGCTCATCGTGGAGAAAATATGCTTCATAGGATCGTTCTTGTTCTTCCTCATGGAATTTCTTTTCCATTAGAATGGGTTTCCGAGATCAGAGAGTATATTCCTGTTTTCCAAGAAATGGAATGGGAAGAAGCAGTACAAAAATCAGTAGAACTTGGGGGAGAATTTCCGGGAGCAAGGATCATTTCTAAAAATGAGAATACCTCTGCATGGAAAGTCCTAAAGGAAAATGCAGATCCTGAATCCGTAACATTCGCGGACAGAGTTCTGGAAAAACGCTGGTGTTGGGAAGTTCTGGGTTATTCGGAGAAATGATCTTCTGAAAAAAATATTCCAAACAAACGATTATATGGAAGCTGTACTTTTCGAATCCAGGCTTTCTGCATTAGGAATTCCTTATGTAAAAGAAGGGGACGAGCTAAATCCTTTAAGAGGCATTCTTCCTATGAACGATACTCTGATTTCGATATTTGTGGACGATGAGGATTTTGAAAGAGCATATGAGCTTCTTTCGGAAGAAATAGAAGAAGATTAATCTTAATATATTTCGAAGAATTTTTTCTACTTCTATTTTATACTCCAAAGACTGATCTTTTTTATAAAAATCCTATTCTGACGATTTTATACAATTTTTCTCCCAAGTTTACGGTTACGATTTCTCTATTATAGGAGAATGAAATGTTAAACAACCGTAAAAAAGTATATGATTTCCCTCATAAGGCAATCCGTTATGGGATCTCAAAATTAGTGCAGGAGGCGGGAAGGACTGATTACTCAGATCCAAAAGACGTACTCGAACTTCTCGAATCGGGAAAAGAGATCTTTCTAATGTTAAAAATTCACGCAAGAGATGAAGAAGGAGTGAGCCTTAAACATTTAGAAGAAAAAGATCCGCAAGCTTCTCTCAAAGACAAAGAAGAACATAAATACCTGGAAGAAAAAATAAAAGATTTGGAATCTCTTTTAGATAGGATTAAAGAAGAAGTAGGGCAAGCACAGACTCTCTCCGAAGAATTTTATACAAAACTAATTCGTTTCCAAACAGATTATTTCTCTCATATGACCAGGGAAGAAGAGGAAACTCAGATTAGATTACATTTATACTTTTCCGATCCTGAATTGGACGATCACCAGAAAGAGATCATGGGTTCTTTGGGACGAGATGAATTCAAAATTTGGGCCAAATATTTGATCCCAAATGTTCCAACCCCGATCAAAAATAGATTCGAAGAAATATTAAAAACGTATTCTTGAACTACGGTATTGGTTTGTTATAAACCAAGTAACTCACTTGATTTTTGGGCGGACGTCCTGTAAGATCCTTCTCTATGAAGTCGGATAAATCCGGGGTATTAAAAGAATTTCGCACTCTTCCAGGGGTTGGCAAAGTAATTGCAGAAGATCTTTGGAATCTAGGAGTTCGCAGTAAGGCGGAGCTCGCAAAATTAGATCCTGAAAAATTATACGAAGAGATTTGCGAATACCAAGGCACTCGAGTTGATCCTTGTATGTTGTATGTATTTCGGTGCGCAGTATATGTTTCTGCAACTCCCGATCCTGAACCGGAAAAAATGAAATGGTGGTTCTGGAAGGACAAACAGCTTGTCTGATTTGATCCGAATTTCCTGGAACCATAAAGAATCTCCCGAAACTTATACAGTTCTACCGGGAGAAGAATGTGTAATTGGTATTCAGACTAAGGGAAAAATTTCTTTAGGTTCAGGTGAACAGCCAAAGGCCCTAGCCAAAGCGGGGATCACAGGGATCTTAAGAGGTCCCAGAACATTCTTTTCTGAAAAAAATACAAAATCACTTTTGGTTTATATTTCCCCTTTGTTACTTTCTAGAATGATCTCTGTGCCAATGGACCAGATCAGCGATTCCAGTTTATCTTTAGAAGATCTATTTTCGAGAGAGATGATCTCTGGGTTGGTAGCAGACTGTGAAGAAGCAGATTCAAAAGGTCTGGAAGCTTCTCAGACTTTGGAAAAATTTCGGAACCTATTTACTTTAAAAGAAGAAAAGGAAAAATTTTTACCGGAAGCGGTTCTAAAGATTAAATCCTCATTCGGGGAGATCGGGATCAAAGGTTTAGCCGAAGATTTGGGTGTGAGTCAAAGCAGTTTAGAAAGAGGTTTTAAATCCAGAATAGGTTTAAGTCCGAAGGAATATGCCGGACTTATTCGATTCAGAAATATATTCAGATTTTATAATTCTTCTTCGAGCCTAACCGAATTGGCTTTAGAGGCAGGCTATTATGACCAGGCTCATTTTATCCGTGAATTTAAGAAGAAGACGGGAGTTAGCCCAAAACAATGGTTTCGCCAGAATACAATCGCAGAATTAGATCTTAATTTTTAGAAAAGAATTCTCTTTTGACTGCTGGATGTTTTCGGATCAGATCCAAGGATTTTGCGATCAAGATCTTAGCTTCCGGAGAATGATTCCAAACATTCAGTCCGGATGGATGCGGTAAAGGGATCCAATCTAGCTCCACTCCGTAAAAGTTTTTCTTAAACTTTTTACCGATGACATCATCTAGTTTGTATTTTTGATTCTCCACCAATTGATCGATTGCCAATTTACCAATCGGAATGATGAGCTCAGGTTGATTGAATTCAACTTCGAAACGAATGTATCTGGAACAATTTTGTACTTCGGAAGGATTTGGTTTTCTATCTCCACTTTTTGCTTTGCCAGGAAAACATCTGCATACTGCGGCCATATTCACTTTGGATCTATAGATCTCTTCTTCTATCCCTATGGATAAAAACCATTTGAATAAAGTTTTACCTGCAGTGTATGCGAATGGTCTTCCGAATTTTTCTTCGTGGATGCCGGGAGCTTGGCCTATGCTCATAATTTTTGCGCCAGGAATTCCACCTTGTACAGGATTGCCTACCATGTCCGGACAAAGTCTGCAATGAAGTAATGTTTCTATATGTTTTTTGAATTTTTGGGAATCGTTCATCCGCAACGGATCAAGGCGCTAAAAGTTTCCAAGCTTCTTTGGAAGTACTTCCTACTCGGATCAGACTTTTTAATTTAGTAAGTTCTAAAATTTTATTCACTTGGGAAGAAGGTGAGAAGACTGCGATTCCACCCTTGCCGCTCTTTACTAGTCTGGAATGTGTCGCCATAAAAACTCCCAGTCCGGAAGAATCTATGTACTTCACATTTTCCATATTCACTAGAAGATAAATAAATCCTCGATCAAGTAGATGAAAGAATCTTTCTTTCATGATCTGGGCTGAGTATAAATTAATCTCTCCAGAAATTTTTACAACCACTGCTTCCTTTGGAAGACCTTCCGGGATATTATCCTGATCTAGAAATACGCCTAGCTCGGGTGCGTCATGATCAAAATCTTTACTGTCCAGGTTCCAAGGAGTATCTGCCATAATGTTGGTCGCTTATTTTTACCGAATGCGAAAACTATCAAATTACTAGCCGTTTCTGCAAGGATTTTATCCCGTTTTTCAACGATCCGAACTGTCTTCTCTTACTCCTTCAGAGATAGAGAATCTATAGATCTTTGCATTTAGTCCGAATTTTTGGAAATATTCCTTTTCGAATTTGGAGAATAAGGAAGAAGATCTGCCATCTTTGTCTAACACTAAGACACAACCTCCGAATCCTCCTCCGATCATTCTGGCTCCTAATACATTTTCAGAACGGAACCATTCTACTATAAAATCCGTTTCTTCACAGGAGACTTGGAAGTTTTTGGAAAGTGATTCATGACAGGAGAATAATTCTTTCCCTACCATTTCCGCATTTTTATCCTTTAAGGAGCGGATAACGTTTTGGGCTCTGGATCTTTCTCCCAAAATATGAGTGGCTCTTTTAAATTCAGAAGGAGTTAACCCTGCTTTTTCGATCAAAGGGAAATTTGCTTGGCTTAAGGTCTGCACTTCTGGAGAAAGTTTATTACATTTTGAAGTCGCGGATTCTACTTCTTTTCTTCTGTCGTTGTACTCGCTCTCTTTCAGACTGTGTTTTACATTAGAATCGATCAGATAGAATTCATAACCTGGAAGATCCAAATCATGATATGAATACTCCAAACTTTCCGTATTTAAAGAAATACAAGAAGAAGGTTTTGCCACTGCGATCACGAACTGGTCCATGATCCCGCAGTTCACACCAACAAAATGATTTTCCGCTGCTTGAGCGAGTAATGCGATCTTCTCCTTTGTAATATCCCAAGAGAAAATTTTAGAAAGAGCAAATGTTGTTCCAACTTCTACAGCCGCAGAAGAAGAAAGCCCTGCTCCTTGGGGAATATTTCCCGTAAAGACAAGATCGAAACCTTCTACCTTTAATCCTAATTTATGAGCTTCTGAAACAACTCCCAAGATATAATTTGCCCAAGGTTTTTCTACGGAATAGATGGGATCCTTTGTTACAAATTCGGATTGGAAATCCAAGGAATACAATCTGATAAGACCGAGCCCGTTTGTCCGAATCGCAAAATGTGTTCTGAAATCGATTGCAGCCGGAAATACCAAACCGCCTGCGTAATCTACATGTTCACCTATGATATTCACCCTGCCTGGCGCGGAGAAAAAACGAATTGGACCTAGGCCCGGAGCATCCGGAAAAATATGCGAAAGAGAAGTGGAAAGATTCTCTCGGATAGAAAGAGTCATTCTGGAAAATAAAATCTAAGACGTTCATACTTACAAGGGATTTTGGAAAATTAGAACATTGAATTATTTCGTTTTTCCTTGCTATTCCAATTAACATAAGTAATTTGTCTCGGATGTTCGATTTTGAGGAATACCGATGGCTTTTTCTGTAGAAATAAACGATAGATTTGCCTCGGAGTTTGCCGACCCCAAAAACTATGAGCTCTTATTAAAAGAGTCAGGCCAGGCTTTACAAAATCTTCTCTCTGGAAAATCCCCAGGCTCCGAATTTTTGGGATGGGTCCGACTTCCTAAAGAGATCCAAAGAGTAGAATTAGAAAAAATTCATTCCGAGGCACAAAGACTCAGAAAACAATCCGAGACGATAGTTGTGATAGGGATCGGAGGTTCTTATTTAGGAGCCAAGGCTGTCATTGAAGCTTCTAAACCATATTTTAAAACTCCAAGTTTAGGATCGCCTGAGATCGTTTATGCGGGACATCATTTAGATGCACGTTATCATTCGGAACTTTTAGAATATTTAGAGAACAAAGAATTTTCGATCAATGTGGTTTCTAAGTCGGGAACTACAACCGAGCCTGCTTTGGCATTTCGTTTACTTTGGGATCTTGCCAAAAAAAAATACGGGGTTAAAGCAAAAGATAGAATAGTTGCTACAACAGATAGTTCTAAAGGTGCTTTGCGCAAAATGTCGGAAGAGTTAGGATTTACAACCTTCTCTATTCCGGATAACGTGGGTGGGAGATATTCGGTTTTAACTCCGGTTGGGCTGTTCCCGATAGCCGCTGCAGGAGTGGATATATTTTCTTTTTGGGAAGGGTTCTCCGAAGCCGCAGACTTTTTGATCTCGGAAACTTCTCCTCATAAAAATCCGGCATGTATTTATTCCGCTTATAGAAATCTATTTTATAGATCCGGAAAGAAGATAGAAGTGATCGCAAATTATAATCCTTCTATCCGAACTTTAACCGAATGGTGGAAACAGTTATTCGGAGAAAGTGAAGGCAAACAAGGTAAGGGAATTTTTCCTGCTTCTGTGGAACTGACTACCGATCTACATTCTCTTGGGCAATATTTGCAGGAAGGGGAACGTAATATTTTCGAGACCGTTCTTTATTCCAAAAATACGGGAGCAAATGTATTGGTTCCTAAGGATTCAGAAGATTTGGATGGTCTGAACTTTTTAGCTTCTAAAAACTTGGAAGAAGTAAACTTACAGGCATTTCTTGGCACTTTAGTAGCACATTCGGAAGGCAGAATACCATGTTTGGAGATTCTGTTTCCGGACACAGGACCTAAAAGTCTAGGCCAAATGATGTATTTTTTTGAATTAGCCTGCGGAGTTTCGGGGAATGTATTGGGTGTAAACCCATTCGATCAGCCTGGGGTAGAGGCTTATAAGAAAAATATGTTCGCATTACTGGGAAAACCAGGTTTTGAAAATTTAAGAGAATCGCTTCGTCAAAAAGGAGTCTAAGCAAAAAGAATTCTTTTTGGATGGATCGGTTTTTGGCTTATCATTTCGGAAAGATTTTTCTAAAAGCTTGACAGAGATTCGTTCAGGTTTCGGATTAGATTCAACATGGTCCTAAGAGGAAAAAAACTAAGGTTCGTTTCGGCTTCCTTAGCCCTATTTACTCTACTATTCTTTCTCCATTCCGGACCATCCAACAGCCCTTATCCCGGGAAGAAGTCCGACCAATCACAAACAATCATCGGACAAGAGACCGATATAGAAGAATTAAGCGATCTCGCCGAAACCTCCGATCCTTCGGAAACGGTTTGGGGAGATTTTTTAACTTCTGAGATAAACACTCCCGGTCTCTCTAACTCAAACCCTTCCCGCCAGGATAGGTTTCAATTCCAACACAATAAATTATTATCTCAGCATCTGCTGAATATTCCTCCACCATCCATCTCCTAATCTAAGGTTCGAAAGCCAAGGATGGCTCTAGCCGTGCTCTGCTTTCAGCCAAGCGTTGCCTAGTTTCGCGCTCAAAATGGAATTCTCGGAGATCACATCGTAATATTTTCCCATCCAATATAGCACCAATTTAGCCGGTCCCAGGTTTTGGGCTTAGGCCCTTCTCCGGGGACCGGTTTCTTTTTCAATCTCAGATCTATAAAAAAAGGCAGACAGAGACCCTAATCTCCCGATACTTTTGCGGGGAGCCATAACTCTGTAAGCGGATGGAAATAGAATTAGCCAAAAAGGAACGTTTGATCCGAGGAATGGAACTTGGAAAGAAGATCGTTCTTCATGGAGTGGTTCTTTCACAATATTATAAATCCAATGTGGAGAATTATCTCCGGTTCTGTTTGGAATATTACCAAAAGACTGATATTCTTCCTCCTTCTCTTTCTCTCATATATTCCCTACTCGAAATGGCATTCAAAGAGAATTGTAGGAATTCCTACTATATGGAGAAGGGCTGGGATCCTCTCAGTTCGGAATCATTCACCGAAAGAGAAGCCGAATTCGAAACTAATTGGGACTTCTCGGATCCATTAAAATTAAAGAACAGATTAAAAGAAGAAGGTTCCGTACTTAGAACAACCATCCACCACTCCGGTTCAGGAGTTTCCTTAGAGATCGCAAATTTAGCTCCTATTACCTCAGAAGCAGAGGAAGCTTTAACTGAATATCTTTCTAGAGCAAAGTCCTACCAAGATCTTTCGGAATACTATGAAGATTATCCTTTCGATGAAGAAGGAAGAGAGATCGGAATAGCATTAGCTATATTGCAATTTAAAGAAATAGGATTGGACCCGAATCTTCTTAGATTCGATACAATGGAAGGAGAACATGTTTTCCGATTAGAGATCGGTTTTGATGGGGAAATACTTTCTCTTCGTACCAAACTGGAAAATGACGAGGATGTTCGACCTTTCCGCTTCCATTCTCAAGCAGAGAAAGAAGGAGAAACAATTTCCCCTTGGAAAATTTCAGTCTGTAAGATCTGCGGAAGAACCGTGGATGATCGGATCTTCTTTCATACTGTTCCTCCGGACGTTTCGGCAAAAGCAAAAGATCTTCCATTTACGGAAGAAGTATGTGCTTGGTGTTTGTCCGGCTATTTGAAATTATAGATCTGTTAGACAGTTCCATTTACATTATATAATTATGATACAGTCCACCTATTATCCACCTAAACCTATACGTCTCTCAGGAGATCGTGTGGAACTTGTACCTCTTGGTTTAGAACATGCAGATGCGCTGACGGAAGCTCTTCAGGATGGAGAACTCTGGAAACTATGGTACACAAATATCCCGGAACCGGAAGGGATGAAGGCCTGGATCCAAAAAGCACTCGAAGAACAAGAAGCAGGACTTTCTCTTCCATTTGCAGTGATCAGAAAGGAAGATTCTAAACTTTTAGGAACGACAAGATATTTGAATATAGAAAAGGACGCTCGTAGATTGGAAATCGGAGCAACATGGTATCCTAAATCAGTCCAAAAAACTTTCGTGAATACGGAATGTAAACTTTTACTGTTGGAACATGCATTTGATACATTGGGTTGTATTGCAGTGGAATTCAGGACCCATATTATGAATCTATCATCCAGAAAAGCGATTGAAAGGTTAGGGGCAAAGCTGGATGGAATACTTAGAAATCATCGAATCAGTAAAAACGGCACTCTAAGAGATACCGTCGTTTATAGCATTACGAAAGAAGAATGGCCTACAGTCAGAGGAAATCTTTTGTTCAAACTGGGGAAACCTCAGGTTTAAATAAATTTAATATTATTTCCAGTTTTCCAAAACTCCGTCGATCACACCATAAATTTGTGCTTCCGAAGGAGTAAGCCAAAGATCCCTATCCGTATCCCTTTCCACAACTTCTAATGGTTGGCCGGTTCTTTCGGAAACGATACGATTGATCTCCTTCTTATCCCTTTCGATCATAGAAGCAAAAATCCCGATATCGGTTGCCTTTGCCTGGTAAGTTCCTGGAACATGAGGTTGATGTAACATGATCCTACTGTGAGGAAATGCGAATCTTTTACCTTTTGTTCCCGAAAGAAGAAGTAGAGCACCGAAACTTGCAGCGAGTCCCATACAAACTGTGCTCACATCATTCGGGATCAGATCCATAGTATCCAAAATAGACATACCTGAAGTGTTTGCGCCTCCTGGACTATTGATCACAAGAGTGATGTCCTTTTCCGGATCTTGATTAGAAAGGTATAATAAACGTTCTACGACATACTTTGCGGAAGAATCATCTACCTGCCCCCAAAGAAAAATTTTTCTTTCTTTGAGTTGGTTGTCCTCCATACGGAGTCCTGGAAATTGGATTGGTTCTACTAAAGTATCAGTCATTCTATTCTCCAATCAGGAAGCGATCGCCATAGGTCCATGTAGGACTTCCAACCAATCTTTTCTGTCCGATTTATTCAAAAGTTGTCTGCGTAATAATTCTCTACTTCTTCTTAAACGGTTTTTAAGATTACCGATTGGGATCCCTGTTTTTTCAGTGATCTCTTCGTAGCTCATCTCGCCGAAATATCTCAGGTTCAGAAGTTGTTTTTCTTCATTAGGAAGTTCTTCTAATGCTTCTAAAACTTCTGTTCTCCAAGTGTCTCCGGAACGAGGAGCGGCCTTGGTGATCTCAGGATTTAATTCGGTTCCAAGTAGATCTTTTTTTCTTAAGATACGATCCGAATGTTTCAGCACCAACCTTCTGAGTAAGAATGGAAATGCTTCCGGCTGCCTAAGAGAAGGAAGAACTTTCCAGGCTTCTAAAAATACTTCTTGGCTTAGATCCTCTGCCTTGGATTGATCTCGGATCCTTTTGATAGCCTGACTACTGACGTATTTTTCGAAACGGGTCATCAACTCCGTCCAAGCCGGTTCTTCTCCTTTGGAAGCTTCTGTGACTAGTACTTTAAAATCGCGCATATCTGTTAGAGGGTCCCAGTTTCCATTTTGGGGTGTACGGAACTAAACTATTTTTGCATTTTCGGAACTACTGACCATGGTCTAGAATTCAGAAGATTTTGCTTCGGAGTGTTATGTAGGAGTTCCTACAATCGTAAAAATGGGGGCGACTCCTGACTTTGTCAGGACCGGGCTCTTTGCTTCAATCAGCGAAGCACCATAACGAATTCTTTAATTTATAACTTTCCGACTTATAATGGTGCATCGCCGGATTTCCGCTGCGATCCCTGTCGCTATAGTAAGGTCGGGAGATCGGAGGATAAATGTAGGAATTCCTACGAGGATTTAGGAAGGAGGATTTCGTTGACGAAGGAAGGGTTTTGTGATATGGGGAAGGAGCTCTCCCACAAGCCACTCCCCCCAATCCCAATGCAGGGTGGGGGCCGTTTGTAAAAAAATGTTTTCGATCATACTTGAGCGAGTATCCAAAGTGGCCCACTCGTTTGATCTATCGATCACCGACTCGCAATGCGGTGGCCTTCTCGCTCCTATTGTCGCTGCGAAGGGGTGGGGGTTAACTTTATTTCATGTTGGAATTCCTACATGCGGTGTTCTCCGCGGGAAAGTAATGAGTAGGCTGAATTTATCAGGAGTAAATATAATTAAGAAATGATAATCAGCTCCGAACATAGACCTTGGCCAATTCCTAAAGTAGGCTGGAGAATGAAACAGATCTGGCATGATCTATTATTCATTCATTGGCCTTTGCCGATTTCTATGATCCGACTTTTCGTTCCTATACGTTTGGAAATTGATACTTTTGAAAACCAAACTTGGATTGGAGTAGTGCCATTTCATATGAGCGGGATCAGAATGAGAGGTCTGCCGATAATGCCAATAGCTTCTCGTTTTCCTGAGATCAACGTTAGAGTTTATGTTACTTTAGATGGAAAACCTGGAGTATATTTTTTCAGTTTAGATGCGGAGAGCTGGTTAGCAGTGAAAGTCGCGAGAGCATTCTATCATCTTCCTTATTATCTGGCGGATTTCGAGGTTACTGAAAAAGAAAATAGGATTTCGTATCAATCCCAAAGGACTTCTTCTAATGGTAGATTTTGTTTCCAGGCGGAATACGGACCGACTTCTGATGTCTTTCAGGCTAAGAAGGGAAGTCTGGATTATTGGTTAACCGAGAGATATTGTTTGTATGCTAATCATAAAAATTCTCTCTATAGATGTGAGATTTTACATGAGCCTTGGCCTTTACAAAAAGCAGATGCAAACATTATCCAGAATACAATGGCTGATCTAGAAGGGATCCGACTTCCGAATGTAAAACCAATATATCATTTTTCTAAAAAGATAGAAGTACTGACCTGGGATTTGGAAAAGGTTTAAGAAACAATTCTATTTCTAAATTCTATCCATTCGTTTGAAAGTCTGTCTGAAAAATCAGTATCTTTGTATTTCTCATAAAACTGTTTTTCTCCCAGATCCAAAAATGTTCCCGGGAAAATTTTTCCGCCGAGACGATTTTGAGCGGAAAGTTTACGGAACGTATCTGCCAAATCGTAAGGGCGGTTCGGCTCCAGATCGGACAGACATTCTGCTTTCATCCAGGAAAGTCCCAGATAAAAATACCCACCTGGTGCAAATTGGACATGGCCCTCTTCAAGGCTGAGTCTCCTGTATGTTGCATTTTCTGGGATTTTAGATAAGTATAATATACAATCGAATAGCTCTTTATCTTTTTCAGTCGGCCAAGGATTAAAGCCTGGCTCCGGAAAAAGGATAAAATCAGGATTTAAAACTAAGAAGTTATCTCGCTTGTTCCAAAAATTTTCGATCCCTGTGCGAATTCCTCCGCCAGTTCCTAAAATTTCAGGGGTTTCCAAGGAGAAGTGTAACTGAAAGTCTTGAAAACCTTTTAACTCTTCCTGTATCTTTTCTCCGAAATAATGCAGGTTTAGGATACCGTCAGTTATTCCCCAGGATTTAGCATGAAATAGAGAATAATAGATAAGAGGAATATTATTTATTTTTAAAATAGGTTTGGGAAGATTTTTTGTCCATTCCCCCATCCTGGTCCCGAAACCTGCACATGGAAAGAATGCTTTCATTTTAGAGTTTTTCCAAGAATCGAGTATTGTCTGATAATTCTTTTTTTAGTAGATGAAAGAATAAGAACAATTGGTCCGGAAAAAGTCCTACTTGTACGATCTCTAATAGATTATCTAAACAATTTAATACACTTTGTCTGTACTTGTCCTGTTTTTTCTCTGCCACAAGCATGAAATAAGATCCAAGCGCTTTATAGGATCTTTGCAAACATTGCAGATAATAACATTCTCTCGGCTTTTTAAATCTGTTATCGCTTAGTTTTAAGAATAATAGAAAAAGTCCCTGTCTCATTGCAAATGGGATCGGTCTATAAGCGTCATACAATAGGCTGGAAATATCATAAAACGGGGTTCCCATTCTTGCATCTTGGAAATCGATCAATGTTAGTTCCCCGGAAGCAGAGAGCATGATGTTTCGAGCGTGAAAGTCCCGATGGCAGAATACCTTTTCCTTATATTCCGCTAAAAAACCAGCGGACTCTTCCAAGAAAAAAACAACCTCCGGTCTGAGTTTGGTCTTCAGTTTGAACAACTCGGAGAATTTCATATATGAAGAAAATGTAAACTTATTCTCGAAATTTAACTTTTCATAGTCGAATTCACGAGTGGAAACCGGAGCCTCCGGCCTTGTCTTTTGAAGTGAGACCAATAATTCTAAAGATTTTACTAAGAAGGTCCTATATTCCGCATCGTCTTGGATGGAGCTTAGATCAGAGTCTCCTTCGTCCGAGAGAAGCATAAGCTTATTGAATACATCGGTCTTATATATTTTAGGAACCCTGAATCCGTGGTGTTCTAAAAAATGCCCTACTTCTTGGAAATCGTGTTGAAAAACTTGATCCTTACATAGGATCTTTGTGGCGCCATCAGGATATGTTGCACGATAATATCTTCGCGCAGACGCTTCCGGATTGAGTGAGTCAATTTTTTCCGGAAACTTTCCGTCTATCACAAGGAAGCGAAAATCTATCTCACTTAAAATTTCGTTCATAGCCACGTATGGCTAGTTCTACAATTTGTCCGGAAAGACCAAGCGGAATTCAGTGCCTTTTTCCGGCTCGGAATCGATTTCTATTCGAATGCCAAATACGTCAGCTATCTCTTTTGCTACGAACATTCCGAGCCCTGTACCTTGGCCTGTCTTTTTAGTAGTAAAGTAGGGCTGGAAGATCTTATTCAAAATATCTTTGCTCATCCCGACCCCGTTATCCTTGATCTTAACCATAGGATGATGATTTTTATCTCCAACAGAGATCTCTATTCTTCCTTTATTATCCGTAGCATCCGCAGAATTCAAAAAGATATTAGAGAATAAAAGACTCAGCTGGTCTGCGTTAGAATGTACTAATGTTTTATCAGGACTTCTCTCAAATACAATCTCACAATATTTTAAACGAGTGGTCTTTCTGAAAACCTCTATGACGGATTCTACTACTTCGTTTAGATCCAAGTCTTCTTTGTCTCTACCTGAATCTCCCGGTTTTCCAAGTTGTAATAAGTTGAAAGTTAGGTTCTTTAATTTTGTTATTTGGTTCCAGGTGACTGAAATTGCCTTATCTTTGATAGGCTCATCTGCATCAGGAAGTCTTGCTACTTCTATAAAGCCCTGTATGGCTGTGAGTGCATTATTGATCTCATGACCGATACTGGAAGCGATCGTAGTTAAGAATGCTCTTCTTTCCGCATCGATCAGTTTTTCAGAAATGATATTTTTTTGAGTAATATCTCTTGCGATCCCAGTATAATATGTTTTGCCGTTCAGTTCATATCTACATACGGAAATATCAAAATTGAATTTTTCTCCACTTCTGCTGACCAGTTCGGCGTTGTGTAATCTGGCGATATTATGATCGGATTTTCGGCTCATCAAATGAGTAATCCTTTCCATATACGCACCAGTATTTTCATCAGAAATTAGAAGTGTGATCTTTTGCCCTACAATTTCGTTTTCATCGTAACCGAAATTTCGGATAGTAGCTTCGTTTGCACCTCGGATAAGAAGATCCTCATCCAGTGTGATCACGCAGTCTCCCGTAGTTTCTAAAATTAAACTATTACGATAATTTAGGTCCTTGGATTGTTGCGCGAAGTGAGTCTTTTCACGGACTGCTTTTATAATCTTTTTGGATTTTCTATCTCTATCTTCTTTTTCCTTGCGGGCGTTTTCCAACGCAGCTAAGATGTTTTGTCTGCTTACAGGTTTCGAAATATAATCGAATACTCTATTTCTAAGAGCTTCTTCCGCAGTGTGAAGTTGAGGATTTCCTGTGATGAGTATGACTGGAATATTAGAATTATATTTTTTAATTTCTTTAGCGACTTCGATACCGTCTTTGCCGCCCATTAGAATATCGGAAATAACTATATCGACTGCATGATCTCTCACGATCGTCATTGCAGATTCAAAATCTTCTGCAAGAAAAACGTGATATCCTTCTCTAGAGATGACACGTTCTAAGGCGGTCCTGATTTCCGCTTCATCATCGATGATCAATACATTGGGATTTTTTTCCCTTATCATATAGTTTTAAAGAATAAGTTCATCATACCTTTCCTACAGGCACTCGGACGGTGACCTTTGTACCTTGTCCCGGATTGGATTCCAAATGAATAGTCCCGCCGTGATCAGTGATGATACGCTGAGAGATAGTCAATCCGAGTCCCGTTCCCTGTTTCGTTCTTCTGGTCGTATACAAAGGTAAAAATGCCTTTTCCGCGACTTCTGCGTTCATTCCGGGACCGTTATCTTGAATGGTAAAACTCACCATCTCTCCGTTCAAATATAATTCTTTTCGCGCAGAAACTTGTATCAATGGAATTGCCGGTTTATGTTCCATTTCGGAAATTGCGTTAACTGCATTTACTAGGCAGTTAATCAATACTTGTTCGATTTCTTGCCAAGCAACATGGATCTGAGGAAGTTCAGGATTAGTGACCCGCTTCAATTCGATTCCATTCTTTTTACAACTCACCTCGATAAGTTCACAGGCTCTTAAAAGAATAAAATATGGAGAAACCAATTCTTTCTTTCTCGGCGCTCTTCTTCCCAAATCTAAAAGACCTTTGATCAGATCTCTGATCCGCAAAGCGGCGCCTTCAATTCTCTTATATACCTTTTTTCTTTCAATCGGATCCGGATCTTCATGTTCTAAAAGATCTTCTAAGTATAATAAACTGGATTGAAGGGGATTGTTTACTTCGTGAGCGATACCCGCGGCGATCTCTCCGATAGATGCGAATTTTGCAGTCTCATACAATTGTCTGTCTAAGATCTTAGTTTGGGTCACATCGGAGAATATTAACATCGCGGCAACGGGAAAGTCTTGGTATTTTTTGAGCGGAAGGAACTTTATGGAAAAGTAATTTTCCTCTTCTCCCAATAATACCATGGAGAAATCTAAATAGGCCGCTCTTTGTGTGCGGATACATTCTTCTAATTTTACTAAAATACCTTTTTGGGCTTCTTCCGGGAAAAGGGAAGGGAACTCATCATCCACATCCACATTTAAAAATTGGAATAGGTAAAATTTCAGAATAGGGGCTACTTCTAAAACTTTTCCCTGAGGATCCAATATTACGATCCCATTATTCATGGAAGCGAATAGGTTTCTAAGTTTCATCTCGGAGGCGCGGATCAACTCTTCATTCTTCTTTTGCTCCGAAATATCTAAAAGAAGTAAAATTGTCCCGATCCTATTCCCATAATCATCTTTTAGGGAAGAAGATGCTAATAAAAATGGCACCTCATGTCTGCCTCGGATCGTGATCCTAGTCTCCGCTCTGGAGCCTAAAAGTATCATATCCATCGCTTCCGGTTCTAATTTTAGGAGTTCCCTTACTTGGACACCAATGATCTCTTCTTTAGAAATACCTAATAGAGCGCTGATATTATTATTCACATAAGTGATAAACCCTTCGTCATCTGTGGACAAAAGAGGAACTTCCAAAGAATTTAAGAGTGCTCCTTGGAATTGTAGAATTTTTGCGGTCTCTCTTCTTTGTTTTTCTATCCTTAAATATTGAAGCGAGGAAAGTAGATCTTCCACTATCTCGAAATATAGATAATTCTCCCCGGAATCGAATGCCATATTCTCTCTGGAAATGATCTGTATCCCACCGATAATTTTGCCTTCTTCCTTAATGATAAGGCTTAAGGATCTTCTGAAATCTTTTGCAACTAATGCTTCTTCCCATTCCGGATACACATTGGAGCCGAATTCATAAATATGAAATTGTTCCTTTCCATCCAAAAGAGTTTCGAAAGGAGATTTTGATTTTTTTTCTTCCCAAGCCGATTCTAAATTTTTTCTCCATTTAGAATCCAGGTCCGATTGGATTAAGATCTGATCGGTTCCATCTTCTCTTCTATAAAAACCCCAGACTAAACTATAATGAGGATTTTCTTTTAGAGTATCGCAGATCTTTTGGAAAAGTGTGCTCTCTGAACTTAAGCGAAGAGATCTTAAATTCAATTTTAGAAGGCGGAGAGTTCTTAAGATACTTTGCAAATAATATAATCTGAGTTCTATCTCTCTGATCTCTGATCTTTGGTAGATATGAAAAATTAAAGGTGAGTTTGGAGTTTCCGAGAAAGCGTTGATCGTGAAGTCGGCGAGTAGAAGTGACCCATTGCTCTTTCTTAAATTCCAAAGGAGAGAGATGCCTAATTCTTCTGCCCCATTTCCGTAATTTCCGATGCTGTCCGGGCGAGCTAGTAGATTGCTGAGGCTAAGGTTCTTTAGTTCTTCCGAATTGTAACCTAAGATCGAACATGCTTTAGGATTTGAGCCGAGTATATTATAACTTCCTGGCTCTAAGATTAGAATTCCTTCCTGGGCGGGAAAGAAGGCCTTTTCTAAGAGTAGAACTAATTCCCCGTTCTTCATGAATTGTATATAATATCGGAATTCCGTATCGTAAAATTGATTTGGATTCCTTGCTAGATTAGACTAGAGAGGGAATCATTGACCCAATCTATGGATTTTGTATACGAACTTTTTCTTCGAAATTATACCAGACAAAAAATTCGATTTATGGAGAAGGAGCTGGGATTTCAGCGCCTGCAACTTGACCTCGGTGGGCACAAAATTTTTTTCTTAAAGAGACCTTCTGCCCAAAGATCCGACAAAACTTTCTTTTTCATCCACGGACTTCTGGATTCTGCCACAGGTTTCAGAAGGTTGGCTCCTTTTTTACGAAATGACTTCAATCTTTTAGTTCCGGATATTCCTGGTTTCGGGTTAAGTCCTCTTCCTAAAGTGAAATATTTGTACCAAGTCGACGTATTTGCAGACCTTCTTTACAATTCGATCCGCAAACTCGCGTTAAACGATGTGGTTTTGGCCGGACACTCCATGGGGTCTTTGATCGCAATGATGATAGCAATTCGTGATTCTGAAAAAGAAAAAAGGATCCGGAGACTTGTGTTACTTGCGCCGGGTGGAATTCCTCATCCACAAAGAGACGAAATGAGAAAGTTACTTTTTCCCTCTAAAACGGAAGAGATAGAAAGGCTTCTCACAGCATTATATCAGGAGAATGTTCCGGAATTGGGCGGTATCGCAAAAAAAGCCCTGCTCAGTCAGTGGAATAATTTAGCACACCAATTCTTAACAGAGAATACCCTGGACAGAGAGAAGGAAATTTTCTTGGGCAAAAAACTTTCTGCAGTTTCGCAGAAGTCCTTGATCATCTCCGGAACAGAAGATCCGATCACAGATCCTCCAATGGTGAAAAAATTACATTCTTATTTAAAGAAAAGTAAATTGGTATGGATCCCGAACGCGAAACACGCTCTTCACATGGAAAGACCAAGAGAAGTAGCAGAAAGGATCAATTCTTGGCTTTGAAGATCGATATTGGTTAAGTTCCGCTCCTCGAATAGGGGAGAGGGATTGTGGCTAACCTAATGGAATAAATACTTTATTTGGAAATAAATTATTTATTATTAAAACATAATACACCTAATATTTATTCTTCTCTTCTGAAATTCTATCTATTAAATAAAAAAGACAGACATCTAAATTTAAAAAATGTGAAAAAATTTCGCATAATATTGTTACGGAAAATTCGTATCTGTCCTTGATCCGTACCTGATTTTATAAAATTTAAAAAAATCTTCCTCCCATCGTCTGAGTTTTTTGAAAAACGAATATAGAAATTAGAATCAAAAAACCGTAATACAAGGGGCCGGTTGGCGGATAGAAAATGGAAAAAGTTAAAATCGCTATAGTTGAAGACAATTTCGAGTTTGCTCATAACTGTGCAAACACTCTCTCTGTAATGGAAGAAGTGGATCAGGTTGAAGTATTTTCTTCCACCGAAGATCTATCACAAAATCACCGGGATAAATTTGATCTTGTATTTATGGACATTGTTCTTCCTGGAAAATCTGGGATTGATTATATAAAAGAAAGATCAGAGTTTGATAATGATCCAAAATACATTATGCTTTCCACGTTAGACACGGACGATGCTTTGTTACAGGCTATGAAGGCGGGTGCGGTTGGATTCGTTCTCAAAAAAGATCTGAAAGATATAAAAGAAGTAGCGAGGATGGTGATGAAAGAAGGAGGAATACTTTCTCCAGGCGCGGCAGCGAAAGTAATTTCTTTTTTCAGAAAACCTTTGATCAAAGAAACACATTCTTTAACTCCAAGAGAAAAAGAAATTTTGAATCATATCATCAACGGTTATAGAACTAAGGAGATAGCGCGTAACTTTGGAACGAAAGAAGGTACTGTCCGGATCCAGATCAAAAGTATTTTCAAAAAATTACAAGTGAACTCAAGGGTGGATCTGGTTCGCAAGTATTCTCGTTTCTAAAAATTTCACTAATCCAAAGTATCTAATTTTACTGTGACAGTTAGCATTAGTTTTTGCGACATGGAAAGATTAGTTTTATAGGAGTTCGTAATAAAAACTTAGCTAATTTAAAATAATAAGGAAACTTGCTTTCATCGGATTGTTACTAGTGTATGGTATACGACATGATGGAGATCCGAGAAACGGAATGGTCCGAAGCTCTGGCTCGTCTCGCTGTGGTAGTATCGACTTACAAACATGTTGGAAGTACTACAGACCAAGTCTTTCTGGCTTGCGAGTCATTATGGGCGGATTGGGACGACTTCGAGCCTACTGGGCCTGATTGGCTGCAAGGTTTCGAGGAATCCATGGATGAGGGAGAAATGCAATATGCTGCAACCTCCTTTTCACAAGTAAGATCCTTGTTGAGAGAAAAATTAGACGAAGTTAATCATACATTCGAGAACGGAGATGATTCTGCGATAGGTGGTTTGATCTTAGAATTGTCTGACGGAATATATTCTTTATTAAACGGACCGGAAGAACCGGATAAAACTGTAGAATCTATACTCATAGAAGCAGAAAAACTTTTAGAAATACTTTTAGAGTCCAATGATCTCAAATTCCCTGAAGATGAAAATTTATCTTCTATCGATTTGGAACTGATTTCTGATCTAGGAGAAAGGGAAATTTTAAGAGAATTGATCTCTGCATTTGAATCAGCAGTAGAATCCAAACAAAACGGAAAAGCGTTATATCTATTGATGTCCAGGATCTTTATAGTTCACTGGAGTTTTTATAGATTGAGAGTGGCTTAATTATAAATTTCTAATTTTATCCGCGCTTTCTTTTTACATCCGCCGATAATCTAATATCTTCTCTTAAATTTTCTGCCTCTTGTTGGGAGATCCCCACTTGATCTAACATGAATGTTTCGAATTTTTTTCTCCAAATTTCCAGATCTTCTTCTCCATTTAGTTTTGGAACGTAAAATGGTTCCGAAATAAAGAACTCTGCTTTTGAGAATAATTTTGGGACTGGTGTCCTATCCCAACTTTGTACAATCCTATAATGATCATATTTAGCATAATAAGATAAGATCGGAAATCCGGTCATGGAAGCTAATTGTATGATCCCTGGTTTGAGGGTGTAAACTGGGCCAGTGGGGCCATCAGGAGTGATCAGGCTGATACTTCCTTTTTTGGCATCTTGGACCAAAGCCTTTAATGCAGCAGCTCCTCCTCTTTTGCTAGAACCTCTTTTGGGTTTCATGCCAAAATGTGAGATTACTCTAGTGGCTAATTCTCCGTCCTTGGATTGAGAAGCCATGGGGACCACTTCTAAACCGTAACGTTTTACATAAAATTTATATGTGAAATCAATGACGAATGGGATTTGATTATGCCAAAGTGCTAAGAGGAATCCATGTCTTTGGAGAAGTAACTCTTCCGCTTTTTTCGGGACATGTATTTCAGTCCAACGAACAGTCATATAAATAATTTTTAATATTGTAGTGGCGATGAAGGAAGAAACCGCGATCTTCATGATCGATTTCTTCCTTGGAAAAAAGGTAATAAAAAGAGCCAGATAGAGGATAGTGCAAGCCCCACACTTTCTTTAAACCCTTCGGAATCAAGATCCGGCTTAGGATTGTCTAGGAAATTATAGAATCCCCAAACAAAATACCCTATACCGATCGATTTCCCGATACCTGCGATTAAGATCCTTCTGCCCGGATCATGAAAGAAAGAAGACCATTCCGTCGAATACAAGAGACTTACCGTTAAATAAGTCGGGATCCAAACTTGTGGTTCCGACTTAATATAACTTAGACCTGCAAATACGATCCAGGTAATTACGGTTAGAAACCTAAAAAAACCGGATAGTTTCTTTTTCATGGCTTTAAGGTAGAATTTTCCCCGGATTCAAAAGATTTTTAGGATCTAAAGCCTTCTTGATCATTCTCATTACTTCTATCTCCGCAGTAGAGCGAGAAAAATGTAAAAAGTCCTTTTTCAAAAGGCCAATCCCATGTTCCGCACTAATTGATCCATGATGTTTTTGTAATAGTTCAAACATGGAAGGATCTACTTTTTTACACTGAGAGAAAAACTCCGCATCGGAAAGATCCTTAGGTTTTACTATATTTAAGTGAAGATTTCCATCACCAATATGGCCGAAAAGTGCGATCTCAAAACCAGGATATTTAGAGGAAAGTAAAGACTGCATATCATCCAAGAAAGGATTCATATTTCGAAGAGGGAGGGATATATCGTTTTTATGAACTGTGTAATCTATAGAAATAGATTCGCTGATACCTTCTCTATACTTCCAAAAGGTTTCCGCTTGTCTGGAGTTTTGAGCTAAACTTCCATCTGTAACATAACCTTTTTCCATAATGGTTTCTAAAAAGGAGAATAGTTTTTCATCGTCGGATTCTTCAGTGATCTCGAATTCCATTAAAACATAGTACGGACTCACTTCCGAAAATGGATCAGGAACATGTAAGTGATCCATCACCTTGTCCAAACAATATTTGGTCAGAAACTCGAATGCCAGAATAGGTAAGGACATATTGTGAGTTTCTTTAAATAATTCTAATATAGAAGGGAAATCAGGAACCGCTGTGAAAAGTATACGATTGTCTGCAGGCTTTTTGGTTAGTTTTAAAGTACATTCGGTGATAATCCCCAATGTCCCTTCGGAACCTATGAATAGATGTTTAAGATCATAACCTGTATTGTTTTTCAGGATCTCACCGTTAAATTCCAGGATCTCTCCTGTTCCTGTAACTACTTTCAGACCCAAAACCCATTGGCGGATCAATCCATAGTGAACTACTCTGACCCCACCTGCGTTAGTCGCTATGTTCCCGCCTATATGAGAGGAACCTGTGGCTGCAAAATCTACAGGGAAATAAAAACCTCGTTCTTCCGCTTCTTTGTGCAGATTTTTAGTGATCATTCCTGCTTGTACGGTTAAGGATCCGAAAAATGGGTCAAAATCCAAAACCTGATCCATCTTTGTGAGAGAGATCACTATTTCCCCTGATTTAGCTACTGCTCCACCTGCGTAACCGGTTCTTCCTCCGGACGGAACGATCTTTATATCGTTCTCGAACGCGAATTTTACAATTTCTGAAACTTCTTGGGTATTTTTAGGGAATGTTAGAATTTCGTAATCCGGAACATATACTTTTGTTCTGTCTGTTCCGAAAGAAAGGAATGTCGCCTGATCCATTTGGGTTTCATCTTTGAAAAAAACCCTTTCTTCTCCCAACAGGGATTTGAGTTTGTTTTTATTATCTTGGCTAATACTCATATTTATTCCGTGAAGTTCATTCTTTCGATCTGGCTATCCACAGGCTTCTCGCCTTCCACTCTTTCTCTTTTACGATAGATCCCATCCGAAGAAAGTAGTCTGGCTTTTACATTATCCCTGATCTGAACATCTAAGATCTTTTTGATCCTATCCTTATTCTTCGCATCTAATATAGGAAATAATACCTCGATCCTTCTTTCGAAGTTTCTAGGCATACAGTCCGCAGAAGCGAGGAAAATACTTTCTTCTCCGCCTGAAAGGAAATAATAGATACGTGTATGCTCTAAAAATCTACCTACGATGGATATCACTGTAATATTTTCCGAGATTCCAGGGAGGCCAGGTTTTAAACAACAGATCCCTCTGATAATCAGCTCAATGATCACTCCAGCTCGACTAGCATTATACATTGCTAATATAATATGAGGATCAACTAAGCTGTTCATTTTGAAAATGATACGTGCAGGTTTTCCTGCTTTTGCATTTTCGGTCTCTTTTTCGATTAGAGCTAAAAAGACGGTCTTTAGATTATGCGGAGAAGCAGCCAGCTTGTTCAAGTATGGCATCTTAGCATAACTGGTGATCGTATTAAAGATTGTAGAAACATCTTCGGTAATATCTTTGTTTACTGTGAAAAAACTTAGGTCGGTATAATATTTACTGGTTGTGGAGTTATAATTTCCGGTCCCAAGATGTACATAACGTACTAGATGTTCTTCCTCTCTTCTTACGATTAGAAGCATCTTACTATGGATCTTGAGTCCTACTACTCCATATACTACGTGAACCCCTCTTTCTTCCAATTTCTGGGCCCATTTGATATTTCGTTCTTCGTCGAACCTTGCTTTTAACTCTACAAGTACTGTGACCTGTTTTCCGTTTTCTGCGGCCTGTCCTAAATATTGGATAATAGGCGAATCCCCACTTGTCCGATATAAGGTCATCTTGATCCCAAGAACTTTCGGGTCCTCGCTGGAAATCCTAAGTAGATCTTCGATTGCGCCGAAAGATTGGTAAGGGTGATGCAATAATCTATCTTTCTTTTTGATAGCGTCGAAAATTTTCTCAGGAGATTCGAATTTGAGAGTGGTCTTCTGTTGGAAGAATGTATATTTGAACTTGGAAGTATGCTCCAAACCGTAAAAATACATTGTATCACTAATATTTAATATAGAGGATACATCGAAAATTTCATGGTCTTGCAGTTCCATGAGTTCTTTTAAAGTATTTCGTACGAAAGAAGAAGTCCCTTCGTAAATGTCCATCCTGACCGCGTCTCCCCAGATACGGTTCCGGATCTCTTTTTTCATAGTGATGAGTAGGTCTTTTACGGAAGCTTCTTCGTCTATGGAGATGTCTGCGTCCCTTAAGATCCGGAAAGGATATACTTCTTTTACCGTCATTCCATAGAATAAGTCATCCACATGCAGCTTGATGATCTCTTCCAGAGGGAAAAATCTTCTAGTCTTACCTTCTCCCTTGAGTTGTAAGAACCTTGGTAATACGGATGGCACTTGCACTACCGCGAACAGATCTTTTTTAAGTCCTGTTTTTTCATCGTCCGCAGTGAGAACGATCGCTAAGTTTAAGGATTTATTAAGTATATGAGGAAATGGGTGAGACGGATCTATAGAAAGTGGAGTTAAGATCGGAGAAACATCTTCTTTATAATAATGTTTGATATCTTCTATTTCATTTTTATTTAATTCATCAGGATTTAAGATGAGATGGATCCCATTCTCTTTCATCTGTTCCAGGGTTTGGTTCAATGTTTCGTATTGAACATTTACGAAACTTCTTACCTTATTGGATAAGTCGGTTAAGATCTCAGAAGCCCTTTGGCCGTTCAGACTTTTTTCGTCGTTCCCTTCGGCTAATATATTTCGCAAACCTGCGACTCGAACCATATAGAACTCGTCCAAATTTGATTCAGTGATACATAAAAATTTCAGACGTTCGAGAAGAGGATTTTCAGGATCGTTGGCTTCTTCTAAAACCCGTTTGTTAAAATCCACCCAGGAAAGTTCTCGATCAAAAAAGATATCGGAGTTACCGATATGGATCGGTCCCTTGTTTCCATTTCCTCCACTTCCTAAGGTTTGGGTTTCGGGAGATTTGATCTTTTGGGCCACTGATTTAGTCCTACTTTCTTCTGGTTTAAAATGGACGGGTCGAGAGTCAAGTCTGCTTTTCAGGGCCAAGGAAGCGGAAGATCCTCAGATAAACCGCTCCTATTTGATTTTGTTAAACTATCAGTTTTCCTACTTTTCTTTCATCTACCAGATAAGGATTTTGAATATCTTGAGATTTAGAGATCCAAACCTTTCCAGTTTTGGGACAGATAAAAGAATAGAATTCAAACTTGGGTGCTATTTCTTTTAAGGAAGAACATAATTCCGAATATAAGAATTCTTGCTCTTCTCTTGAGCCTGCCTTTTCCAATAATTCTGCAAAGGTCAATGACTTAGCATATTTGATCCTTTCTTCGAATGAACTTTCTTTGGCTCTACGGATCATACCGGAGAGTCCTTTCGGATTTGTTCTTTTATCATTACCAGAAAGTAATTGTTCATGAAATACTGTAAGTCTTTGGAATAATCTCAACTCGGACGATTCCGCAGCTATCGGAGCGGAAACTGAAACCACGGAGGCCGCGGCTATATATGCGAATACGTTGCGCATAAAATTCTCCTATATTATAAAAATTAAATATATGCGGAGAATTTTCTAAATAATAAGTCGGATCGTGTATAAATTGGAATCGAAGGCTGAAATATGTAAGGGCGCTTCCGAATCATAAAAAGAAAGTGTAGATGCGGAACGCGCGAATAAACCTAAACTTTTCCAATAAGCGGATGTATCCTTGCTTTCTATTCTTTCGGACTCTTTTTCTAAGGCGACTAAGGTAGAAAGAACAGAATGGGAAAGTTCTAATTGAAAACTTTGTTTAGAATGTTTTGTCCCGAGAAAAGAAGTCACCGTTCCGTTAACAGAAACTGCGAACGAAAAACAGAATACAACTAGTCCAATGAAGGCCCGAGCAAACATTTAAATTTGGACCATAGATCTAAGAGAAGGGTTTCCATTTTCTTTTGAAGTAACCAGAATGTTTTCAAATTTTAATATGTATTGACCTAATCGGATCATTGCTCAAAATTTCAGCATGATTGATCCAGAATACTGTGTCGCTATGGCAGAATACAATCGTTGGCAAAACAAATCCTTACTAAATGTTTCTGAAAAATTGAAACCAGGTGAATTGGAAGAAGATAAAAAATTATTCTTTGGTTCGATGGCAAAGACATGGAATCATATCATCATGATGGATCTTTCCTGGTTGGATAGATTTCATTCTAGGCCCATCCAAAAATTGGATTTCCAAGAGATGCAATTTTCCAATCTGACAGAACTCGAAAAACTTAGGACTGAATTAGATTCGACGATTTCGGAATGGGTAAAAATCATTACCTCAGAGTGGCTGACAAAGGATCTGAAGTTTTACAGTTACATGTACAAAAAGGAGATTACATTGCCGATCTGGCTTTTGATCACTCATTTTTTCAATCATCAGACCCATCATCGCAGCCAAATCTCTACTGCATTATTACAGAGCGGACTGGATTACGGAGTCACGGATATTCCTTGGAATCCTTTTTATCCAAAATCAAAATAATTTATTCGGTAAACAAATGAAACAGATCTTTGCATTCTTTTTGATATTCATCTCTATTTCGGTTTGGAATTGTGCCTCGGTAGAAAAGGTAGAGCCTCGTAAAATAGAGAAGGTCATGAAAGTCCATGCGGGAGGAGGTCTTCGTTTGAGGATTTCTCCTAATATAGAAGCTAAAAAAATAGATTTGGTCCCGGATGGTGACGTAGTCGAAACTTTCGGTGAGACTGGAGAAATAGAGATCCAGGATGGCAAACAAGGCCGTTGGGTCAAAGTGAAGTGGAAGAAAAAAGAAGGATACGTGTTTGGCGGATTTTTAGAATTTATTAACGTCAAATAACTTTATATTTTTTGAATATTCTCCTGACTTAAGGAATTCCATTGAGAAGATTAAGAAACCAATTTATAGATATTATTTCATTCCAAAATGCGTCCGGTTATTTTGCTGCGATTACGTTCTTCGTGAGTTTATTCTCCTTATTGATCGATCCTAAGATCGGTGTATTAACTCCGGACATGCTTGATGGCGGAAGATGGTGGAATGCAGGATTATTTGTTTTTCATCTACTTTCTCCCGCCGAGATCCAAGCCGGAACTTATATGCCTTGGATATTTTTGGCCTTCTACACCTATCTTGTTTTTTCTGTGGGTAAAATTTTAGAAGAGGATATGGGTTCTCTTCGATTTAATCTATTTTTGTTTTCTTTAATGTTCTTCATTACAGTCGGCGGAGTTCTCTCTCTCTATTACCCATTGTTTGTAGAAACTAAGATGATCTATGATTGTCTTTTATTAGCTCTTGCGATCCGTATGCCTAATTTGGAATTTTTCATCATACCTATTCGAATGAAATGGATCGGGATCGCTTTATTTATTTATCTTTTCTGGGAAAGAGGGGATGAGATGAGAATGTTCAACTCTATCCTACCTTGGGCAGGATTATTTTTCGGATTCTCCAGCTTACTTTTATTTTTCGGAAGGGACATCTTAGGAACCAAGATCCGGGAACGCAAAACTTCCAATTGGAAAGCCAAACAGGCCGAAGTATTCACAATTCATAAATGTTATGTATGTGGAACGACTGAGGCTACGGATCCTCTATTGGAATTCCGTTATTGTGTAGATTGTGAAGATAAGGAATATTGCGAGAACCATCTTCATAATCATACACATTCTTAAGAGAACTTAATTTTATCCCTTAAGCACGGTTTTTGCATTCTTTAAGTTTATAATTTATTCAATTTTTATTAAACCGGATTGACTTTCTTTAGGTAAGATGTGAAATTTTCCGGCACTCCAAAATTCTCTCGGGCCGAAGGGGAATTTTGTAGGAAAAACCTTCCGTGAATTTGATCGTCTACTGGTTTGAAGAATTATTCGCCTCCCTCCCTTTGTCCTTCCTGGATATCTGGGGAAGATTTGGCTATATAGTCGGGATATTTTTAATGATCTGTGCCTACGGAGGTTTTACTTTTAAACCCGGAGGCAAATTCGGTTTTGGTAGGCAAAAACAAAGTTGGGATACTCAGGCTTTTTTAAGTATCCCATTCACTTTCGTTTTCATTTTTATCACAGGTTATATAGGTTCCTTTATTGTTTTGGTTCCAGGGGCTCAGACATTCGAGTCCTTAAAAGACCTAACTGTTTTTCTTTGTATCCTTTTATTCGGTTATCCTGCACTTCTCGCAGTTCCTTTTGCGTATGGGCTTTCGGATCTGATAGAAGGTGTTCCTCCTGATTTTTTATTCGATTGGCTTTTAGGTTATTTTATCAACCCTTCCTGCTTCTGGGTAGCGTACCAGTTGATTGGAAGAGATCCCGATTTCAAAAAACTGAAAACCTGGGGATTATATTCTATTTTCGTAATTATCTTCATGAGTATAGAACCTCAACTCTGGGGATATATCTGTTCGGAACAATTCACTCCAGAGATCTCTTACCATAATATCACCCCTGCCTTATTCTTTACTACCGGAGTGACCTGGGTCGTTGCTCCTTTTGCGATGTTGGTCGTACTACCCATTGCTAAAAAATACGGATTATTTTGGGCCGAAATTCCAGGCCATACCAGAGAACTGATCTTAAGTTATAAAGAATGGTACTGGCAGGAAGAAAAGTTCGGAAAAGACGGAATTCCTTTGGGACAAGGACTTCCGATCCGGATGTTCTTGGTCACTCCATTCATTCTTTTAGTTCTGATTATGGTGGCTGCAACTGCGTATCTGACTTTGAAAAGTTCGGAAGCCGCATCAGGTAAACTTGCTTCCCGATTACACCAAGAGATTTCGGAGAATATTAATCTTAGGCTGGATGATCATCTCGCTCGCTCTACTCAGAAAAAGCCGGAAGAGATCTCTCTTCTATTAAAAAACACGAATATAGCGAGGCTTGGCAGGGCTTTTATTGTAGATCGAGAAAACAAGGTAATTGCTTCTTCAGATTTCCGTTTTAGCAATTCGGGACTTGCAAGAGAAAGTGAGGATCCGGTAATACGAAATTCCATTCTTTCCGTTCTGAAAGATTATGGAGATCTGTATTCGGTTAGATCGGTATTTCAGTTTAGATTTGATATTGTAACTGCCAAACCTGTTTCCAGAGAGACTTGGCTTACTCAGGTTACTCCGTACAGGGATAATACCGGAAAATACGATTGGATAGTGATCACTGCAATGCCTGCTTCTTACTATCTTGAAGGTGTACAGATCGGGAATAGTGAATCCGCAAAAGTATTCGCCGTTGCTCTCACTCTTTCTCTTTTGATTGCGGCATTTCTTGCAGGAATTGTTACATCACCAATTCGTAATATTTCCAGAGCGACTAGGGCGATGGCGGAAGGGGATTTCTCCCAAAGGGTTCCTTCTAGTAAATTAGAAGAGATTGGCATACTTGCATTTTCTTTTAATCATATGGCGGAGCAGTTACAAGAAGCTTTCCAGAAAACCAAGGCCAGCCAGGAACAATACAGAGATCTTGTGGATACAACCCCAGGTGTTGTTTGGGAAGCGGATGCAGTCACTTTTAATTTCACGTTTGTGAGTAAGCAGGCGGTCGATCTGCTCGGATATTCAATTGAAGATTGGAAAACGCCAGGTTTCTGGGCGGATCATATCCATCCGGAAGATAGAGATTATGCCGTAAATTATTGCGTAGCCTGTACTGGGAGATTAGAAGCTCACGATTTTGAATATAGGTTCTTAAAAAAAGACGGAACTGTCATTTGGCTGAGAGATATGGTGAAAGTGATCGCCGAGGGAAATAAGGAAAAATGGCTACGCGGAGTGATGGTGGACATCACTGAACGCAAAAATTTCGAAGAGAAGTTTTTAGAAAGAAACAGATTTATCGAATCCATTCTGGATATAAGTCCGGATATATTATATATTTACGATATAGCTAACAAAAAGAACGTATACAGCAATATTGGTGTAGAAAGGTTATTGGGATATTCTGTAGAAGAGATCCAAGCCATGGGGGATTCTCTTTTGAGATCACTTATGCATCCTGATGATTTTCAGGTTTATTTAACCAATATTATCCCGAAATATCTAAACGCGTTAGATAGGGATGTGATTGAACATCAATATAGAATGCATCATAGGGATAAGAAATGGCGATGGTTCGTTTCCAGGGAATTGATCTATAAAAGGGATCAGGAAGGAATTCCAACTCAGATCTTCGGTATTTCCAATGATATTACTAAGAGTAAGGAAGCTGAAGAAACGATTCTGGATCTGAATGCGAATCTGGAGAAAAAGATCGATCAGAGAACTGAAGAATTAAAAAGAACGAATGAAGATCTGAAAGAATCTTTGGAATACCAAAAGAAGATGTCCAAAGAGCTGAATGAAACACAAAGCCAACTTCTTCTTTCCGAAAAATTGGCCGCATTAGGCCAGCTTGCTGCGGGGATGACTCACGAGTTAAATACTCCTCTTGGTGCGATCGTTTCCTCAAATCGTGCGATTTTAGATATTTTATACGAAGAGATTAAGGAAATACCCGACCTTCTTCTTTCTTTAAGTAAATCAGAAGTAGAAGATTTCAAGTTCCTGTTAGATGAAAGTTTAAAGGAAATTTCCCAAGCCGAGATCTTGCCGAATCGTTCTTTAAGAAGAGAACTCGTAAGGGTATTCAAAGAGGCTTCCGTTCCGGATCCTGAGAATGCGGTAAATATGATCTTAGAATTAGGGATCCATAGATTGGGTGAAAAACTTCCGGATCTTTTGAAGACCGAAAATTCCCTGAAAATATTGGGAGCGGTTTCTTCTATAGCTTCTATTGTAAGATTTAGTAATGTGATCTCAATAGCTACAGGAAAGGCTTCTTATGTAGTCGATGCTCTGAAAAATTATCTGAACCCTGGAACGCATAACGGAGATGAGGAGCTCGTCCCTGTCGATATTGAAGTTGAATTGGAAACAATCATCGCCCTATATCATAATAAGATCAAATACGGGGTAGAAGTAGTTACACATTACCGGACTAATGAACTTTGTTTGGGAGACCCTGATAAGCTAAATCAAGTGTGGATCAATCTATTAAATAATGGATTGCAGGCCATGAACTATAAAGGTAAAATCGAAATTTCGATAGAGAAAAGAGAATCTTGGATTATAGTTTCTTTCACCGATTCCGGTTCCGGAATTTCGAAAGAGATCCAAGACAAAATTTTCGACCCATTCTTCACTACAAAAAATCCTGGAGAAGGTATCGGTCTAGGTCTAGACATTTGCAAAAAGATCATAGAGAAAATGGGCGGAAAAATAGAGTTTGAGAGTGAGCCTGGACGCACTAGGTTCGAAGTTTGGCTGAAACCGGCAAACCGTAAAAAAGAGGAATCTATTGGAAACTGAAAGATCACAGAATGCGATCCTTTGCGTGGATGATGAGGCGATCATTTTAATTACCTTGCAAAAGGAATTAAAGAAGCAGCTTGGAAATTTATTCCAGTACGAGACTGCTTTAAATGCAGAGGAAGCTATGGAAGTTATAGATGATCTAGTTGGCGCCGGTGTGAATGTGATCTTGATCCTTTCCGATTGGTTGATGCCGGGGATAAAGGGAGATGAGTTCTTAATTTTAGTTCACCAAAAGTATCCTAAGATCCGATCTATTTTGATCACTGGGCATGTAGATGCCGCTGCGGTGGACAGGGTTAAAAAAGAAGCAGGGACTTATACAGTGATCCCAAAACCTTGGGATGTGAACAAACTAATGGATGCTGTTCGAGTTTGTTGTAATTTGAATTAGAGCGAACGTTACGAAAATCTCCTCAGAAAACACTTAATCTATTTTATTATTTTGCCCTTCAAACTAACACCAGTTCGTTCGGATGTTTCCATCTTGAAAACGAATTGACCTTTCCTTTTGTAAGAAGATACTTTATTATCTCTTAAAGGAATCTTCCGATCATGCTGCAAAACAACTACTTTAACGATGTATCCGACCTTAGGTTACATTTCGATCATATAATCAATTGGAAGGAAATTGTGGATTCCTATGAAGGCGGATTTACTGATGCCGCAAAATATAAAGCAGGAGACGAAAGATTTGCTGCCGCTCCTTCTTCCCATGAAGAAGCATTAGAATATTATAAAACGTTATTGGATTCCGTAGGGGAGTTTGCGGGTAAAGAGATCGCTCCGTATGTTGCTGAACTGGACAAAGTCGGAGTAAAATTTGAGAATGGAAAAGTTACGTTTCCGGAAAAACTTTTAGAGATCGTTAGAAAAGCAAGAGATGCAGGATTACAGCCCACAGGTTTTTCCAGAAAATACGGCGGATTAGGAGTTCCTTGGACTGTTCGCGCATTCTTTAGTGAAATATTATATAGAGTGGATGCATCCGTTTGTATCTCCATTGGTTGTGTGAACTTAGCGGAGATTGTAGAAAAGAACGGAAGTGAAGAATTAAAAGACGAATGGTTGCCTCGTTTGGCTGCGGGGGAATTTGCCTGCGCTATGGGACTCACGGAGCCTGATCATGGTTCCGATCTACCGGGGCTTCGTACTAAAGCGACTCATAAAGAAGGAAATACTTATTTATTAAACGGAACTAAAAGATTTATCACCCAAGGCTGCGGTACCGGTGAAATTCCTGCGATCCTCCTTCTTTTGGCTAGGACCGGTAATCCTGGAAGTGGTGCAAGAGGGCTTTCATTCTTCTTGGTCCAATCTAAGGATGTACAAGTTGCAGGGATCGAAAAGAAGATGGGACTACATTGTTCTCCAACTTGTGAGATTGTTTTAGAAAATACTCCCGGTATCTTGATCGGTGAGGAAGGACATGGGCTTATCAAACATACGATGGGAATGTTGAACGGAGCCCGTATGGGAATTTCTCAACAAGGAGTTGGGATTGCACAAGCAGCGTTAGCCGAAACTAAAAAATATACTTCTGAAAGAATACAATTCGGGAAACCGATCGGAACAATTCCTGCCGTCAGAAAAATCCTTCGCAGAATGGAAAGAGAAACTATGGCAATGCGTTGTCTCATGTTAGAAGGCGCCCGTGCAATGGATCTATATTATTTCAGAGGGGATCATCTGAAAGAAAAAGGTGCCACAGAAAGAGATCTAAAATCGGATGTGGTCCTGAAGTATTGGGAAAAGTTAGCCGGAATACTCACTCCAATTTCAAAGTTTTATTGCTCGGAGTCCTGTGTTAAGATCGCCGGTGACGCGGTCCAACTTCATGGAGGAGCAGGTTTTACGGAAGATTATGATGTCTCCAGAATTTATAGGGACTCCAGGATCACAACGATCTATGACGGGACTTCTCAAATCCAAGTCAATGCGAGTATTGGTGGGATCGTCACCGGTATGAGCGGCCACGGTTTCTTAAGGGAATATATAGATAGTGAATGGTCCCATTTTCCAACGGAAGAGACCAAGGTTCTTTCCGATGTTTGGGACGGCTTCCAAGAGGCAGTCGCTATGTATAAGGATCTTGCTACTTCTGAGGAGAGAGAAGAAGCTGCGGACGAGATCGTCTGGGGAAGCGCTAGACTTCTTTCCGGTTTATTATTCTATCGTTCTACACTTCGTATTCCTGAAGAGCTTAGAGCAGATCGACTTTCTTATGTGGACGAATACAATCTGGACAGCCTTGGCTATATGGAAGGGCTAAAGGCTAAGTTGAAAGTGAAGGTTTCCGCAAGACAGGCGGTTTAAAACTGTTAAAAAAGCGCTTTTTGCCCTTATACTTTTAGGAAATCGGTCGATGGAATTAGAAGGAGGGGACTATGCCCGCATTCTCTATTCCGGGACTGAGTTCCGGCCAGGATACGAACCAAATCGTAAAAAAACTGGTAGAGCTGGAAGCAAAGCCGATTCGCCGTTTGGAAAGACAAAACGGTTTTAATCAGGCTCAGGTCAAAGCATGGTCCGATCTGAAAACTCTTACTACAGACCTCCAAAACAAAACTAGAGAAATTATTTCTTTCACTGCCCCATTTGCGACCAAGTCGATCGTTTCCGATCCGGAAGGTGTGATCACAGGGGATGCTGCACGTTCTGCCAGCAGCGGAAAGCGTAAGATAGAAGTGAAGGAACTTGCTACATTTCATCAGATCTCAGGTGATCCTATCGATTCTGAAAGAAAGATACCCGCTGGGACTTTCAAAGTACTTTCAGGAGAGATAGAGAAGGAGATAGAATTCCAAGGTGGAACTATCCGAGATCTGTATCTTACAATCCGTACTGCCGCCGCAGGGATTGTACAACCTACCATCGTAAAAGTAGACCAAGATAAAACAGTTTTAACATTAGCCGCTTCTCAGTCCGGTAAAGACAATCAATTGAAATTTGATGATCCGAACGGAGTTCTCAAGGCTGCTTCTCTTGTAGGAGGAATGCTTCCTCAGGATCCACCTCAGTCTTTTTATCTTCCTTGGGAAGCAAGCCAGACAAATCCATTCCAACCGGATAAGTACGGTATGACTGCGAATGCTAAACCTACATTTATCGCAGCAGATCCTGAGAAAAAAGAACCTTCTAAGATCAAATTAAGTTCTAAACAAGCATTCCAATTCCATGTGGATGCAAAAGAAGGGAAGAAGGGTGCAAGAATTGAAGCTACTCTTTCCGAACCTTTGGAAGAAGGAGAAACCATCTCCCTAGGTGTGATCTATGATCAAGATGAGCAGGATAAAGTATTTTTAGAGCAGGCCTATCATAAAGAAGGAAAGATACGCGTTACTTTCAAATCCAATATGGATGGAAAGAAGATCCATAAGGTAATTGTAATCAACCAAACTGGAAAGGAGAAGGAATTCTCCAATTTCAGATTTGTTCTTCCTGCTGAATTTAACGGTGCTAAACCTGCAAAGACAATCGTAGAAGCTAAGGATGCTGTATTTTTAGTAGATGGAATAGAGATCACCCGACCTAAAAACGAAGGCCTGACTGACGTTTTGGACGGAGTTCTTCTTAATTTAAACAAGAAGAGCGAAGGTGGTCCGGCGACTGTTGACATTAAAGTGGATTCTGCAAAAGGGATCCGAATGATCAAAGAATTTATAGAAGCATATAATAATGTTCTTAAATACTCCAAAGACGCAACCGCAGTCAATAGGGAAGGCGGAGTCAGCGATTCCAAATTAGAAGATCCGGATATTACCAGATCCTTCTGGGAAGGAAAAACTAAAACAGGTATTTTAGCCGGTGAGAACTCAGTTATTCGTTTGGTCGCAGGTATGAAAACAGTAACTACTTCTTCTTTTCCTGCCTATCCAAGTTCCGAGATCAGAACACTTTCGGATGTTGGAATTTCAACAGGAGAAGTGGGAAGTAAATGGGCAGATATCCAAGAGGGTTTTCTCGCTCTGGACGAGGCTAAACTTGCTGCAAAACTCGCTGAAAATCCGGACGCAGTTCGTCATTTATTCGCCCAAGATACAAATTCTGATGCAAGAATGGACACCGGAGTAGGTGTAAATCTGGTGGAACATCTGAAACCTTATACCCAGTTCGCTGGTGGACTGGTCACAAGCAAGATCAAGTTATTAGAAGAACAAGTCTCCGATAATAACAAGAAGATCAAAAATTTCGAATCACATCTAATGAGTTACGAAAAAAAACTCAAAGAGAAGTTCCTGTATATGGAACAGGGTGTGGGTAGAAACAAGGCCGTCGGTTCCTATCTGAATAATAATCTCAGTAGGGGACAGGGCGGAGACGATAAATAAAGGAATTATAATATAAACGGAGGAATCACCGTGGAAATATTCGTAAACGAGCAAAAATTGGAAAGCGTCATTGAAAATGAAAAGAACCTTGGAGAGGTTTTCGACGCGGTACGTCGTTGGGTGGAAACTAACGGTAAATTTCTATTATCCTGTGTTGTGGACGGGGAAGAATTTACCCAGGACACAATGCGTGATTCTTCCATTTCAAATTCCTCCAAGATGGAATTTTTTGTGGGAGAAGAACTTGATATTCTGATCAGTTCTCTTCACGAGTTGGATTCTTATGTAGATAAGGTAGGAACCACTTTACTTGGTCGAGATTCTTTAACTGAAAAAGAATCCAAAGAGCTAACAGACGGGATCGGATGGATCCGTAGTCTTTTGGAATCTGCAGGTAAACTTTTAAAACTAAAATATGATCAGATCAAGCCGATGGGAACCGGTTCCACAGTAAGCGATATTCTCGATGCACTGAACAACAATTCTTCTAAACTAGATGGAACAACTGCAATCGAAGAATTTTTGGAATATCTGAGAGATCTGAAATTATTCGTGATGGATCTGGTGGCAAGGGCCTCCGTTCTGGATCTGGAACTTCCTACTTTAAGAGAAATTTTAGATACTTTCATCAAGGCTGTTCCTGCTTTGAAAGAAAGTTTCGTAAAAGTAAATGAAAGTTATCAGGCCGGAAAGGACGAAGTGGCAACACATCTTCTTACACAATCTGTTTCTCAGATCAATGTTCTTCTGACTTCGTTTATTACTTTGAGACAAAAACTTCCTGGTATGGACTTCTCCAAGATCCAGATCGCAGAAAGAACTTTTGAAGAAAAAACAAACGACTTAAACGATACACTCGCTTCTGTAGCTTTAGCTTTGGAAGAAAAAGATATCATTCGTGCAGGAGATATTATTGAGTATGAGATCCCTGCTGTTCTGGATGAATTCCTTCCATTCTTGGAAAAAGTAAAAGAGCAGGCTGATTCGTTAGCAGTATAGTGAAATAAGCTATCGGCCGGCGTTAACCTGTAATTTCTAAACAGAATAAGGTTAGATCGTCTGTCATGATACCGTCTCCGAAGGATTCCGAATAGGATACTAAGGAGCGGATCAAACTGTCGGAATCTTGGTAAGAAAGTTTTTTTACCGCTTCTACCAGTGTTGAATTGCCCATCGGAATCCCTTTAGATCCCCTGACCTCGAATAAACCGTCGGAATACAATAAAACCCTGTCTCCAGGTTTTAATTGTATCTGAAAATCCTCCAAGATAGGAGTTCCAACAGCAAGTAGAACTCCTCCTTTCCCTTGTAAATCCAAGGTTTCTTCATTTCTAAGAAGAAGCCCCGCATGATGACCTGCATAACTATATTCTAATATTCTTGTGTTCGGATCGTATCTAAGAAAGACCGCAGAGATAAAATGTTGCGTCACCACGGAAGAAAGTAGATCATTCGTGAATAATAAACCTTCTTTCGGTTTATTTCCTTTTCTGGAGAATACATTGAACGAGATGGATGCCATTGCGGCCACCATCGCAGATGAAATTCCATGCCCGGAGACATCCGCGAATAATATCTCCAAACTTCCATCTGCACTTTCGGAACAATTCAGAACGTCTCCCCCGACTCGATCATAAGGGCGGAAATAGGAGAATATCTTAAATTTATCGGAAGAAGGAAAATCTCTGGTAGTAATCGTATTTTGAACTTCTCTTGCGATATCCAGGTCTCGGATCACCCTGGAATAGAGCATATTGATCCTTTCAGATGCTTCTTTTTTTTCGGTAATGTCTCTGAGTACATATACTTTGCCTAGATCTCTTCCTGAGATTGGGATTTCCGATTTGGAAACTTCTAAATAAACCGAATCGGAGGAAGGGAGTATATCTTCTTCCGAAGAGATTTGTTTTGTTTCCGAAAATTTTCTTTTGAAGTCCATTCTGGAGAATGGCCTTCTCGTAAATCCTTCTAAAAATTTTCCAAGATCCAATTTTTCCGGGGTGGCGGCTATTTTAGGAAAACCTAACATTTCTTTTGCACTTTCGTTCCAGTAGAGCAAGTCATCGGAAGCCGATAATAAGATCACACCTTCTCTAAGTTTTGCATATAATTGGAGAGCTATCTTTTCCAATCGGATCTCTAAAAATCCATACTTTGCGATAGCGATGAATACGCATGCGGATTGGATTACAGTTACACTTCCGCTCAAAGGGGGATAATTTAGATCTCCTTTGGATAGTATCCTTGGAAGAACTGTGGTCAAAAATCCGAGCACGGAAGAAAGGAAAGTTCCGAATGCCAAAAGATAACATTGTTTTCTGAATCCGATCTCTTCTTTCCTGGATTCAAAAATTAAAAGAAAGATGGCATAAACAGGAGGGGAAACTGTGAGTAAATTGATCCCATATACGTAAAGAGGACCTTGGATAAGCATGTCTCCCCAGTATTTTCTTTCTACTCCTGCTATGATCCAATCCGTCGTTAATGTGATAGGAAAGATTGCGAGCGCTAATCCTCTCAAAAGATACAAAACTATATTGGGGTTTTTTGATAAGAATGCAAATACGAACTCTAAAAATAAAGGGCCGACTAATAACCAAGAAATAGAACTGATCTTAAAGATCCAAGTCATCCAGTGGATTGGTAAAAAGGACCAATACAGAACGATGGAGATGATCCAGATACTTAAAGCTCCCGAATATAAAAGATATAAATGAACTACTTTATGTTTTCCTTTTAATGCTAAAACATAAGTGAATAACCATAGATTGATAAATAACGCGAATAATGGAAGGATCAGATATGGGTTCATGGTCCGATCTCCAAGGCCAACATCGCCAAATCATCATTATGTTTTCCATTTCCGAATTCTAATGCTTTTCTATGAGCTGCTTCTAACAAAGAGCGAGTGTCTCTGTCTGCCATTCCTTGGATCCAGTTTAAGAATTCTTCATAACCGAAAATTTCTCCCACATTATTCTTAACTTCATATAAACCGTCGGAATAAAATAATAATCTATCGGAAGTTTGTAGATCGAAATGATAATCGTTTAGATGTAATTCCTTAACTGCGAGTAAGATCCTACCTTCTCCTTCCAATGGGTGAATTTTGCCTCCTCTAAAAACAAGCATAGGATGATGTCCTGCGTAAGAGAATCGAACTCTATTTTCTTTCGGATAAAAACTCGCATACACTGCGGAGATATGATGGTGTAATACTACTTTAGAAAGCATTTCGTGGATCTCGGACAAACTTTCCTTAGGAGAAAGTTTTTTATCGGAAACAATCTGGAATGCGATTGAAAGCATTCCGCCCACCATTGCTGAGGCGATCCCATGACCGGAAACATCTGCAAATAGTATATCTACTCTTTCCGGATGTTCGATCACTCTTAACATATCCCCGCCTACTTTATCGATTGGCTGGAAAAAAGAATGTATCCTATAAGAACCTTTGTCCGGAAATTTTTGTGTAATGATAGAAGCTTGAGTGACTCGAGCAATCTCTAAGTCATTTACAATTTGAGAGTATAATTGGTGGATTTTCTCTTGAGCCGCTTTTTTTTCCGTGATGTCTCGCAAAAGATAAAGGGTTCCCGATTCATTCTCCGTGATTCGGATCTCAGAAACTGTAAGTTCGATGAATTGTAATGCTGAATTGTTTAATAATTGGTAGTCTCTAGGAATATGATCCTGTTCTTCTCTATAATTTGCAAAATGCCAATCGGGTTTGAATAAACCTTCTCTGGATGGAGAGCCGTCTAGGATCGCGATTGCGGCTTGGTTTGCAAAAAAGAACTCGTGGTTTTCCTTCGTAAGAATGATCCCATCATGGATGTCTCTGAATAATTCTACTGCGATCCTTTCTAAACTGATATTTAAAAATCCGTAACGTGTGATCGCGATAAAAATGAAAAATGCCTGTATACTGATCGCTGCAGGACTTAAAGGAACGAATAAAAATCTACCTTGTTCATCCAGATTGAATAATTCAGTGTAGGCACTGATCCCAAGTGCAATCGTGGTACCCCAGATCCAAAAATTCAATTGTTGTCTGATCTTTCTTTGTTTTGTCCTGAATCTTTCTTTTAAAAGAAGATACAATCCCCAGATCGCAGGGCCACTGACCGCAATCGTACTGAAAGGAACGAACAAAATCCCAGGTTCTAATTCGTAACCCCAATCATATAAAATAGAACCTTTGATAATCCAATCCGTGGAAGCCGTCAGGAAGATAGTGAGCACTACGGAAAAACGGAAGAATGGAAGAAGGATTGTCGAACGAATGTTTAAAAATCTATGTACTGTTTCTAAGAATAAGAGACCAACGGGGATCCAGGTGAAACAAGAAAGTTTGAAAATTGGAGTCATCCATTCCGGAGGAAGCATACTCCAATATAAAATATAAGAAACCAGCCAAAGATTTAAGAATAGGACGAATCGTAAAAAGTCCCGGATGACTGCGCTTCGGAACCTTCTCGCAAAAACATATGAAATAAGAAGAGTATTTATGATTAGAGCGCTTATTGGCAGAAAAAGGTAATAATTCATAGGCCCGACGCGTCGAGGCATCCTAACCGGGTCCTAATTCGGAATCAATCCCGAATGACTTGGCGACGGACCTTTTTAGGCAGGAAAAACGCGGTTTTTAGAGAGTTTAAAATCCAGGAAAATTAGGATTTGTTTATTAAGAAAATGAATTGCGTTAGACGACATTGTATATAGGATTGACGCGACTAACGCTCCGTCGCGGCCTAAGAGGAAAATCGAATGAGTGGACTGGATTCGATAGGAACCATGGAACCTAGCTCCGATTATTTGATCCAAGAATCAATATCCTATCCTTCTAAAGAGGCTCCGATACTTTCTCTGAAGGGAGTTACCCTAACTCCGGTATGTATTTGCCCTGAATGTGGGATAATCAGCAAAACTCCTTGGTACAAATCCAGAGGAAGGCTGAGAGATTGGGCCGCATTCCTGGAAGAAGTCAGGTATATCACCTGTTCCAACGAGTCCTGCCAGACAAAATACCCTCCAAAATATCTTTTGGATTTTTCGAAAGGGATAAGTATTTTAAATAAATCGAATTTACTGAATTCTTTAAAGTCTTGGTTCGAAGAATTTGCCGGAAGAGAGATCATTTGGGTAGAAGACGAGGAATCCGGCTTCTTATATTGGGATTCGTTTTTCCAATCCGTGCCGAATTGGGCCGATCATATTCCTGCCCATCTATTTGCTAATATTCTACGCTATACTCCTCCCAAGGATTTGGAAGGGATCCTTTTGGGAAGAAAGGGAATTCCTTTATTCGGCGGATTCAAACTTTAAGAAAACGTTATAATCGGCTTCGCCGATTTCAGGAGCGAAGCGACTATCTTTCTTGAAGTATTTTTCTGGAAAGAGTTTCGTCCTTTTTCAATTGGGAGATGAGAGCATCTACTCCGGGAAATTTAATCTCTTCTCTGATCTTTTTGGTAAATATAACATTTACCTTCTTCCCATAAATATCATCAGAAAAATCAAATATATGACTTTCTAAAGTGACTGCCTGGTCACCAAAAGTAGGATTATTTCCTATATTGATCATAGAAGGGTAGGTCTTACCTTCTATTTCGGTCCTTCCCGCATAAACTCCAACACCGGGAAGAATCAGTTCAGGAAGAGGTTGCACATTCGCAGTAGGAAATCCAATCGTTCTTCCTCTTTGGTGACCATGCACAACTGTTCCAGTGACGGAGAATTCTCTCCCGAGGCATTCTTCCGCTTCTTGTACCTTACCTTCTCTTAATAAGGAACGAATATGGGAGCTAGAAAGTTTTGTGGTGCCAAGAAACACAGGATCCAGTTTTTCCAAATCGTATCCATATTCGGGAGAATACCGTTTTAGAAGTTCGTAATCTCCTCTTCTTCCTTTTCCGAAACAATGATTGAATCCGATCAGGATGGATTTTGCTCCGAGTTGGTTGATTAAGATCTCTTTTAGAAAGGTTTCCGCCTCTATTTGGGCAAATTCCAAAGTGAATGGGACAACGACTAACCAATCGATCCCGTAAGATTCTATTAAATTTTCCTTATCTGCTTGGGTGGTGATCCCCCCTAGGTCCTTGTCTTTTCCTAAGACCAAAGCAGGGTTGGGATGATAAGTAACCACACAAGATGGGAGGCCTTTTTCCAGGGAAATTTCCTTGGTTCTTTCTAAAAGAGCCTGGTGGCCCAGATGGATCCCGTCAAAATTCCCTAAAGTTACGACTGTGGAAGTCTTTAGGTTGCTTTTTAAGTTCTCCAGACTTCTAAGAATTTTCAAGTTTCTCTCCAAAGGACGGTCGATATTCTAAAAAGATGGACTGGCGCCGAATTGCAATTCTCTTATTCTTAATTCTTGCCGCTGCCGGACAGGGTCCGATCAGTCAGGAAAATCGGAAAACGAAAAATTTTGAGAATTTCTCCAAACCGATGGGGGGAGAAAACTATATTTCCGAGGATTATAAAACTTTCCCGGAACTTTCTATTTGGGCCTATCATAATGGTCTGAAATTAGCTCCGGACAGAAAAGATCCTGCTCCAGGTGCCGGGACCGGTCGGTTATTCGATAACCAATGTAGAATGGTGCCCGAAACTGGGTTGGATATCCTACTAATTGCAGACTCGAATAGAAAAGACATTATCTACGTTTATTTCGATCTAACCCACTTTTCTAAGACGGAAAACGCGGCAATTCTGCCGGAAAGAGAACTTAGAATTTCTGCAAATGGAATCTTAAAAAGAACAATCCGCTTCCCGGATGCAAACTTATACTCCAAATCTATCTATGCCGGAACTCCTCCAGTGTATATCACAGTGGATCCATCCGAATTGAGAGAAGGTAGACTGAATTTGAATCTTACACCGCTGGCGGGAGAAAAAGGTAGGTTTTGGGGAGTTTGGGACGTGTTTTTGTCTTACAGCGCCCCGGAATATCCTTGAAGATCAGGGAAATTGGCTGGTGAACTCTGACTCTGAAAGAGTTTGGAAATAAGAAGTCAATCCTGCCACTTTGAAAACTTTTTCGATCGCGGGTTTCATGTTCGCGATGAAAAATTTTCCGCTCAATTCTTGGACATAATTCAGTTGTTTAATTAGCATCCCGATCCCAGAGGAATCGATATAGTTTAACTTTTCCAGGTTGATCACAACGTTATTGTTATTTCGATCAATGTTCTGTTCAAAAAAGTTTTTGAGATCTATGGACGTATAGATGTCCAGGCTCCCGGAGAGGCTGATTATATTTGTTTCGCTGGATTTTCTAATGCTGATTTCCATATCCGTCCCTTCCCTTTTCGTAGAATCCGGCCGGAATTCAACGAATTTTTAGGAAAAATCCGGGCTTTTTGACGGAATGGACGACACTAAATATAGGAATCGTCCGGACTCATACGAATGAAGAAACCGTCTATCTTACTTCTTTTGATCTGCTTATTCAGTTGGGAAATATTTTCCCAGGACTTTGAGAAGGACGGTCAGATCAAAATACTTCCTTACGAACCAATGCAGGTCCGTGATATAGAAGGACTGACCAAAGACATCAAGGACTTTCATAAAAGAATAGAGGATATGCTCCCTTTCCTTAATAGAAGGAAAAAAATTATTGATAATGAGTATTTCCAATTTGTTCCTGCGATGGAAAATTTTAATTTTCCGGTTCGTGACAGGTTTTTGGTGGATAAAAAGTTCTATTTAAGGGTTTCAGGGGGAGAAGGTTCTCTAAAGTTAGATGGAGTTCGCTTTATCACCCGGAAATCACTGGTTACCAAACTCAGACCAATCAATGACGAGATTGGAGAATTGAAGAACGAGAAGGTTGTGGCTTCCGATATCGCTAGCATTGTTTTAGTTGTAAAAAGAAAAACGGATGCCGGAACGAAAGAAGAGGTGTATAGTCTCGGAAATATCAGGAGTCCGAACCAAAGGGTCAAGTTTGTCCGTTCTTACCGAGACAATCTTGCAGAAGTGGTGCAAGCTATTGACAAGTATGTGGAAGGAACAATCCGTGCAGACCGAAAGGATGTGGATACCATGCTTGATGGATTGGAAAGCGGTGGTTCTTTCCAAGAATATAATTCGAATCGTTAAATCTTTTTTAGAGTCTAAAATTTTACCATGAGTTCGGCCTGGACAGACCATTATAGAGTCCTAGGCCTGAGCTACGGTGCCAGCCCCGAATCTATCAAACATAGATATAGAGAACTCGCTAAAATTTTTCATCCTGATAATAGGCTCACAGGTTCCAAACCAGTGTTCTTAAAAGTTTTGGAATCCTATCAAATACTTTCTAAACCTGAAGAACGTTCTCGTTTCGACCAAGAATTTAAGATCCGTAAAAGGCAAGAACATGCAAAAAATGGAATTTATCTCATTCCACCTTCTCGGATCTTATTCGCTACCCAAGCGGTCGAATTTGCAAGAAGGGGCCTTCTTCGCGCCGGAATAAGAAGTAGGGATCGTAAAAAATACACAGGTATCTATCATGATATTCGTATCTGCCTCAAACCGGAAGAGTTATTGGGTAGAATATTCGCAGCCATTCCTTTGGTAGTCAGATCCATTTGTCCGGAATGTAGAGGTTCGGATCTGAACTGTGCTTCTTGCGGAGGAAAGGGGAGTTACAAAAGTTATAGATATCTAAAATGGAGCCCCGAACCGGGTAGCTTGGTCCCAGGCAGGATCTATACCTTGGATCTATCCGGGTTTCGCCCCGATGTATTTACTCATTTCAAGAAGCGTATCTTAAAAGTTAAAATTGAACTCTTGCAGGGTCAAAAAAAATAGGTATATATGCAGAAGGTTTTAAAATTCGAGCCCATTTATAAGGAAAAAGTCTGGGGCGGTAGAAAATTGGAAACCGTATTGGGACGAGATATTCCTTCGGGAGATATTGGAGAGTCCTGGGAGATTTCGGATTACGGCTCGGATCTTTCCAAAATTACGAATGGAGAATGTTCCGGAAAAACTTTTAGAGAAGTATACACTTCCGATTGTGAGTCAGTGCTTGGAAAACCTTTTCAAGGACAGAGTTTTCCCTTATTGATCAAATTGATCGATGCAAAAGAAAAATTATCCGTACAAGTGCATCCTGATGACGCATATGCGGAGAAGTTTGATCCTGAAAGTGCAGGCAAAAAAGAAGCTTGGACAGTTTTGCAAGCAGACAAAGGTTCCAAACTAGTTTGCGGATTTTCTAAACAAACAAATAAAGAAGAATTTTCCGAGTATGTACAAACAAACCGAGTAGAAGAAATTCTAAACGAAGTAGAAGTAAAAGAACTGGATTCTTTTCTTCTCAACCCGGGAAGAATTCATGCAATCGGCGGTGGAATTCTGTTGATGGAAGTCCAACAATCTTCTGATTCCACTTACAGAGTATATGATTACGGAAGACCAAGAGAGTTACATCTTAAAAAAGCATTGGATGTTTTGGATTTTTCTTCTGCAGATCCTAAGGATATATTGAGTCCCAAAAAAATCGATTCTTTCGAATTTACTCGTTCCGTTCTGACTGCAAATGATAAGTTCAGAATGGAAATTTTAGAAATTGATTCTACTAAGAAATTTTCACTACCTTCTTTTTCATCCGAGCCGGTATTTCATGTTTTGATGGTATTAAGCGGAGAATGTAAATTGGAAGATCTGGATCTAAAAACAGGAGATACTGTTTTAGTCACTGCATCCGGGATAAAAGAAGGAGTGATATGCGAATCTAAATCTTCTTTCTTACGTTTGGCCTGGTCCGGTCCTGGTTCAGATTGGATCCAATACTCTTAAGTCATGAACGGTCCGGGAGAATATTCGGAAGAGCCGCTTCTTTGGGTAAGCGAATCCGAGATCAAAAAACAAAGACAGATCGCAAAAGAATTACGCAAAACTCCTTGGTGGAGAAAAAAGAAAGCGGATGGGATCTGTCATTACTGTGGGAAAAAATTTCCACCTGACGAACTCACAATGGATCACCTGATCCCTTTGGCAAAGGGTGGGAAGTCTATCAAAGCAAATCTGGTTCCTGCTTGCAAAGACTGCAATAATTCAAAAAAGAATAAACTTCCTTTCGAAGAATTCTGATCTTTTGTTTTACCAGCAATGTGCGTGGTATACTGCTTCTAACAAATATAGATCGCAGACATTCTGATTATTCTGATTTGTTAAACAACCAGCCTGTAATATCTCTGCAGTTTTTTTATCGCTTGGAGTCGACCTTCCACAATCCTGTTTTCCTCCGGAATTACAATTGGAGGATCCAAGCAGGAACAATAAGATAAAAATAAAGGATATTATAGTACGCATTTTGAATGAATTAGTCCGCAGGTTTTGGTCTACTCTGCACATATCTTTCTAAGAATAAAATCCAATCCCTTTTGAGAGAAGGTTTTTTGAGATAAGAATCAAATCCTGAACTTTTGAAAAATTCTTCCGAACCCGGTAAAGCATGAGCAGTCCAGGCCACTATGTAAGGCGGATGAGCGAATGTTTCCTTAATCCTTTTGGAAACTTCCACACCGCTAATATCCGGAAGATCAATATCTAAGAGTATGATCTCGTAAGTTTCTCTGTCCAATTGATTGATTGCGTCTTTTCCCATCCCTAAAGAATGAACTTTCATCCCGAGTTTAGTGAGAATATCGAATGCAACTCTTCTGGAAAACTCTTGGTCTTCTACGAGTAAAATTTTGAGAGGAGGTAGAACAATAGGTGGAGCTGCCTCTTCTTCCAATTCTTGTTTTTCGGGTTCTTCCTGAGGGAAGGGGAGTAAGAATGAAAATTTGGATCCTTTTCCTGGAGAACTTGTGATCCGGATACTTCCCCCCATAAGTTCTACTAACTTTTTGGAGATAGTTAGGCCGAGTCCGCTTCCACCGAATTTTCTAGCAACAGAAGAGTCTGCTTGTACGAACGGTTCGAATAATACTGCGGCTTGTTCTTCTGCAATGCCTACTCCGTCGTCTTCTACCCAGAATTCTAGAACTCTTGAGAAAAGGTCTTCTCCATAAAAACGAACTCCAAGGCAAACCTTTCCGCCGGAGCCAGTGAATTTGATCGCGTTACTCAATAGGTTTAAGAGAACTTGTTGGATCCTTCCTTCATCTCCCAAGAAGATACCAGGATGATGTTCTGGATAAGAGATATCTACAAGGACCCTTTTTTCTTCCGCTCTGGCTTTTACTAATCTTGCAGCTCTTTGCAAAACCGCAAATGGATCGAAAGGTAGGATCTCCAAAACGAAACGATGATTTTCTATTTTAGAAAGATCTAATAATTGGTTCACTAAGTGCAGAAGATTCTCTCCGGATGCCTGTATGATCTCGGCATACTCTTTCTGCTCTTGGGTCAAAGGAGTTTCGGAAAGAAGGTTAGAAGTCCCCAAAAGTCCGTTTAAAGGAGTGCGGATCTCATGGCTCATGATCGCCAAGAAGTCATATCTGTATTTTGCTTCCCACTCCGCTTTTTCTTTTGCAGCGGTTAGTTGAACGGTTCTGGATTCTACTTTGTTTTCCAGTTCCGTTTTGAGTTCGTTCAAACTTTCGTTGGCAATTTGTAATCCCTTCTCCGCTTCCATAGAAGTCCTCAAAACCCTGGAAAAGGAGAATGAAAAACCTAAACTATGAAAGAATATGAACAAAAAGATAGCAGGAGCTAATATATAATGATTATTTAATACATAGTTTGAGGATAGAATATCGTTTATGCCAGCAATGATTATAAAAGAGATCCCTACTAAGAAAAATCTGGAACCTGGTCTTGCATGAAAAACGGCTCTAACACAACCCAATAGTGTATATGCTCCGCCTATAAGGATCGTAAACTGGAAAGGAAAAAGTAATCTCGCATAATATTCTGCAGGCAATACCAATGTAGGAATTGTGAAGAATAACATTGTAATTAGCGAGATCCTTTCCGTTTTCGGATGAAAATCCTCTTTAAATGCAGTGGCGGAATAGGACAAAAATCCTGAACATAGAATATAAGTACTCAGATATTCCAGCCTATAACTGATCTCCCAAGGGACTTCAGGAAATACATAATTGAACAGTCTGTTCCCAGTTAGAAAAAATCTGAATACTGAAGCTAAGGAAAATAATGCGAAGTACAATTGGCTTTTTTCTTCTCTAGTTCTTATGAAAGCCATGATTTGGTAGATCGCAAGGACCAAAACAGCAGCAGAGCTTGCAATATCTACAGCTTGACTTGCATGCAGCTTTTTTAATATAAGAGAAGGTATTCCGATCTCAGGAGTAAACCAAAGACCGCCGTTTATATGAGCGAAATTAGAGATCTCAAAATCCAATCTTTTTAGATTTTGGGGAAGAAGGACTATTGAAGTTTGAAGGAAGGGGACCGAGGTCTCCGGGGTCTTTCCTACCTTACCTATAGTTTCTAAAAGTTTTCCATCCGCATAAATAGAATACGATGTTCCTAGATCCGGAACTTTTAACATCAACTCGGGCGAATTTTCAGGAAGTTGTAAATGGAGTGAGTAAGTCCCGAAACCTTTTCCATTTGGGAATAGAAGTTTTCCGTCTTTTGTAAGTTCATTCCAAACCTGAGGAATGGGTGCGTAAATTGCCTCTTGGATTTGCCCTGGCTCAGGTTCTGATGCCAAAAATTTTCCAGGAACTAATTCCCAATCCCCTCTCAGAGAAAGAATGGTTTTACTCGGATCCCAAGTTTTTGCGTCTAGTTTACCTTCTCGAATTTCCCCCAAATCATAATCTGTCCTTCCGCAATTCCAAGAGAGTAGAAGGCAGAGAATAAAAATTGGGAAAATTACGCGATTCGAATGCATAAATGACGGAATTTCATCCTATAAACGACGTATTTTCAGGTTTGTCCACCTTTTACGGCAAAGCGGAATCCTTTTTTGGGCCGATCTTTAGAGTGAGAAAGCGACCCTATGTTGGAATCTTACGATAAGGAAACGGAATCAATAGAGCATGAGGAGCTAGGCGATGAGCTTCTACATTTGCTGGATGAGGATGGAAATCCATATTCTTTCATCGTGGGAGAAGTTGTCGAGTTAGACGAGCACCAATATTTTTTACTCATTCCTTCCTCTGAAGACGAAACTGATTTTATTAATCTGGATGTAGGATTTTTAAAAGGAGAAGAAAGTTTCGGATACTTTGCAGTAAAAATAGAAGCCGACGAATTCGGAGAAGATAGATTGGTAGAAGTCACGGACCCTAGAGAGTTAGAAGATTTATTGTACGAATTGAACTCTGACGTAGTCTAAAGGGTCCAACGACTTTGATTTTGTTTTGAAAATAGTTTTTTTCAGAGAAAAAAAGAAATCGCATAATTTTTAACGGATTAGAATCTATCATAGTGGAATTGAACGCTCTTAACTTCGAGTTTCAAATTTTAGCTCTCTCGAGTCTTATCATATTAAGCATAGGCTTATTACGCGTTTCCACAAAATTTGGCATCCCTTCTTTACTCATATTCTTAACGATCGGAATGTTAGCAGGTTCCGACGGCATTCTAAAGATCTGGTTCAACGATGCTGATCTGACTCGTAAGGTTGGTTCCATTGCGTTAGCATTTATCTTGTTCTCCGGAGGTTTGGAAACCGATTGGACCAAGGTAAAACCCGTACTTGGGAAAGGTATTTCTTTAGGAACTTTAGGAGTACTTCTCACTTGTTTATTCGTAGCCTTATTTGCAATTTTTGTAATGGGTTTCGATCCTATTATCGGATTTCTTTTAGGTGCGATCGTATCTTCTACCGACGCTGCGGCGGTTTTTAATGTTCTCAGAACCAGCAATATAGGTATGAGAAAAGGACTTACTTCTCTTTTAGAATTGGAGTCCGGTAGTAACGATCCTTTAGCAGTATTATTGACCACCTCCGTTTTAGGATTTGTGGGAACTACTTCTCCTTCTTGGGACACCTTGGCATGGACCATCTTCCAACAATTTAGTTTAGGAATTATTTTAGGTCTGCTTTTAGGATATTGGATCTATAGAGGTATGAACAGGATCAAACTTGATTACGAAGGTTTGTATCCTGTATTACTTTCAGCTTCCGTTCTTTTCGTATATGCTGCCACCGATTTGATCGGAGGAAACCCATTCTTAGCAGTATATATTTCAGGAATTATCATTGGGAACAGGTCTTTCGTTCATAAACGAAGTAATGTTCGTTTTATGGATGGGATTGCATGGTTGATGCAGATCGTGATGTTCCTTACCTTAGGACTTCTGGTATTCCCTTCTAAAATTCCTTCAGTCGCAGCGTTAGGAATTGCATTTTCGGTTTTCCTAACAGTCATTGCGAGACCTGCTGCAGTGTTTTTGGCTCTAACAGGATTCAATGTGGACTGGAGAGAAAAACTTTTGGTTTCCTGGGTGGGATTAAGAGGTGCGGCTCCGATCATTCTGGCAACATTCCCTTTTGCAAAACAACTTCCAGAGTCGGAGATGATCTTTCATATAGTCTTCTTTACTGTATTAACATCATTATTATTGCAAGGTTCTACGATCCCATTTGCAGTTCGAATTTTAGGACTCGAAGCGGCTTTAGAACAAAGAGCTTCTTATCCATTCGAATTCGAGAACAAGGACAAAAGTGATACTCAACTTCTGGAATATATTGTTCCGTATGGTTCAGCTTCCGTCGGTAAATTCGTTTACGAATTGGATTTTCCTGAAAACTCTTTGATCACATTGATCTATCGAGGAGATTCACATTTGGTTCCAACCGGAAAGACCAAGATGGAAGATGGGGACGTTCTTTTGGTTTTAACTCCGGAAGGTGCAGAAGATAAGATCCGTGAAATTCTTTCCAGAATGGGAGAGAGGAAGGAAGCTTAGCTTCTTGCCACGATGGATCGTTTCGATTGGAAGAAGGTCCTTCGATCTAACTATTTCGAACTGATCTTAGTTCTTCTTATCTTTTCTTATATTTCTTACCAAAATGCATGGCTATGCGATGATTCGTTTATTAGCTTCAGAGTTTTAGATCATTTTGTAAATGGTTTCGGTTTACGTTGGAATATTGCAGAACGTGTGCAGGCATTTACAAATCCACTTTTGATCTTAGTGCTTTCTCCGTTTTATTATACGTATCAGAATATTGTGTTTTGGTCTTTTCTTAGTTCCTTTATTTGGGGAATCTCTGCACTTTACTTTTTAAGAAAAATCTCTGTTTCTAGGATTTCGTTCTGGTTGGGATTTGGATTTCTTTTGTCTTCCAAATCTTTCGTAGATTATTCCTATTCAGGCTTGGAGAATTCTCTAAATTATCTATTCGAAGCAATTTTCTTTTATTTATATTTTAGGAAAGAAGAAGGTACTAATTCCAAATTACCGGGTCTTGTCCTTATTGCAAGTTTTGGCTTAGTTTCTAGGATCGATTTTGTTCTAATTTTTATAATTCCTCTTCTGGTTGTTTTTGTCGAAGATTGGAAGGGGAAAAGAATTAATATTTCTTTATATTCTAAAATTGCATTATGTAGTCTGCCTGCAGTTTTTTGGTTTCTGTTCTCTGCTTTTTATTACGGTTCTCTTTTACCAAATACATATTATTCCAAAACGAATGTGGAAGATTCTTTTATTCAGATACTTTCACAAGGATTGCGATATTATATTTTTGAGCTGAAATGGGATTCTATCGTATTTGTATTTCTTCCGATTGTAGCGATTATCCGGACAGTTTTGCGGAAGGATTGGAATTCTATTTTAATATCTATTACATTTTCTTTCCCATATTTGCTGTATATTCTCCTTGTAGGCGGAGACTTTATGGCCGGAAGATTTTTTACTTATGTGATCTTTCTTTTCGGGATCGCGTTGGTTCGTTTGAAGAATATAGAGAAAAAAGAGATCTATATTTTGGGATCTGTTTTGTTTCTATATAATATCCTTCTGTTTTCCAGCCCGGTACATTCCGTTAAACAACAAGCGAAACGAAATCCTTGGGTTTTGGAAATTGGAGAAATTGCTGATGAGAAACTTTGGTATTATCCTGGAACCGGTCTTGCTTGGTTTAATAAGAAGGATTCCATACTTTCCAATTTAGCTAATAAAAGACCTTTTTTCCCTCCGACTGACCGAAAGATATTCATTAAATTTAGTACAGGTGTGATTGGGTATTTTCTACCTAATCAGCATATTATCGATATAATTGCGTTAGGAGATCCTCTTCTTTCTAGGATCAAAGGAAAGGGAAGGGTAGGTCATAAGATCAGACGTTTGCCTTTCGGATATTTTGAATCTGTGGAGTCCGGAGAAAACAAGATCCAAGATCCTAAATTAAAAGAATATTATAATTCTTTAAATTTGTTGACGCGAGGAGAATTGTTCGATGCAAGAAGATTGGGTATATTCTGGAAGTTTCAATTCGGCTCTCTTCGGAAATATAATGAACCCTATCTAATAGATGAGGCTCGTGAGAATAAAATGTGGGAAGAAGAGAATCGTAAGAGGAGAGAAGGGATTAATTCATTATAGATCGATCATCTCGCTTTAAAATGTAGGAGCTCCTACAAAATTACTGCCCAAAAATGTAATTGAAGAAATAAGAATTTTATGATATAGGGAGCGAGGCTTCTCCCACGGGCCCTCCACCACCACCCAACTCGGGCGGGGGCCGCTCTCCGCCTTTCTGTAGGAGTTCCTACAAAAACGGCGCCATTCTCTCTACAAGGATCCTTCTGTTGTCTCCTGTTTGTAGAGAAATAATTCCTCGAATGATTGCTTGTCTTCTTCTATCTCTGGAAAATGCCCAAGTCCTGAGTCTGTTTGCCAATGGAAAATAAGCTAAGTTTGCAAATGCGATCCCGTAGAAAGTTGCGATAAATGCAGTAGCGATCCCTTCTCCCAGAGCTCTTGTTCCTGCTCCTAAGTTTTCTAATACGCTCACAAGCCCCATCACAGTTCCGATGATCCCGATCGTAGGAGAAAATCCACCTGCAGTTTCTAAAATTTTTGCAGAGCGAGTTTCTTTGTTCTCAAGGCCTTCTGCTGCTTCGAATAAAATTTCTTCTACTGCTCTCGGATCTGTTCCATCCACAATCAGTTGGATCCCTTTTCTCAAGAATGCGTCAGGCACTCCTGCGAGTTGGTCTTCCAATGATAATAGCCCGTTCTTTCTGGCCTTCTCCGCGAAGTCTAAGAATACATCCGAGAGAGAAAATTCTCTTTTAGGAAAAAGGGATTCTCTTAAGTGAATAATCAGGTTTGCGAATTCTTCAGGAGTGTAGCTTGCGAATGTTGCACCCGCAGTTCCCCCCAGGATCAATACGAGTGCGGATAGTTTGAGAAAGGAAAGAAAATGCGCTTCTTCCAATAAGATCGCTAATAGTACGGAAGCAAATGCGGCAATTAAACCTAAGATGGCCGAACGCATGGGAGCAAATTAGGTAGATTATGTCTTTGAGACAAGTCTTTTCACGATAAGTAATGGAAGTTTGGCCGCCTCGCCTAGCGGCGACCGGGCTCTCCGCTTCGGTCGCTTCGCGACGCCCGCGTCGATCCCTGGCGGGGTAAATCCTTAGCGGTCTTTGCGCCTTTGCGTGATCCCAGATCCGCCGAATTTTGTATCTCACGCCAAGTCGCGAAGGGGAGAAGATTTTGGATTTAGAAGCTTATAAACTCAGTGAACTTTGCGTTCTCCGTGCAAAACGATAGCGGGGGTAGAAATTTCGATTTGCCCTCGATAAACGCCTCCGGCTATCTCGGGCTCGCTCACTTCCTATGGGGTGTTCGCGACCCCCTGCAAAAAAATAAGGGACGGTTTCGTCCATCCCCTCTACAAGAAAGTGAAAATTCGCAGTGGATTGGCTTTAACCAGGGAGGTTAAAGGTCCATCCGATTTAGAATATCGGATTTCAAAGTTCTGACCTTAGGGTAGGAGGCCATTTTTTCGGGTAGGGGAGTAATTTAATTTAGGAGCGAAAAATATGGCTTTTAATGTTGCGCTGCAAAATCCATTGACTTTTTAGGTATTTCCAAAACTTTTGTCCCAAATGCTCACTGTAGTCACTGTTCTGTTTTTGGGAATTTACGCCCTGGATATTCTAGGATTATTTTTCTTTGGAATTCATACGTATATCATGGTGTATCTTTACAAAAAGTACAACACCAATTGTGATACAGACCCGAGCAGAAACCTTTCTTTGGACGATCCAAGCCTTCCGGTAGTCACTGTCCAACTTCCTATTTTTAACGAATTTTACGTAGTAGATCGTCTGATCGACTCCACAATTGCATTAAAATATCCTAAAGATAAATTAGAGATTCAAGTTCTGGATGATTCTACTGATGAAACCATCCAAAAAGCTGCTGCCTTAGTTGCACAATACAAGGCTCAAGGTTTCGATATCCATCACCTTCACAGAACCAATCGTGTTGGTCATAAAGCAGGTGCTTTGGACGAAGGAATGAGAGTTTGTAAAGGGGACTACATCGCTATTTTCGATGCAGACTTCATGCCGGATCCTGATTTCCTTCTAAAAACCATGGCTTACTTTGACGATCCTCAGATCGGAATGGTACAAGCACGTTGGGGACATATCAACGCAGATTATAATATTCTAACCAAAGCTCAAAGTTTCGGTATCGATGGTCACTTCATGATCGAGCAGGTAGCAAGAAACGGTTCCAAACTTTGGATGAACTTCAATGGAACTGCAGGTACTTGGAGAAAGAAAACTATCGAGGATGCCGGCGGATGGGAGCATGATACTCTTACCGAAGACTTCGACCTTTCTTACCGTGCAGAATTAAGAGGTTGGAAGTTCCGTTATTTTAAAGATGTGGTTTGCCCTGCGGAAATCCCTGCTATGATGTCTGCATACAAGTCCCAACAATTCCGTTGGTGTAAAGGTTCTATTCAGACTGCAGTGAAACTTCTTCCTCGTATCTGGAAAGCGGACCTTCCTTGGAAAACCAAAGCTGAGGCAGTAACCCACTTAATCAATTATTCCGTTCACCCACTAATGATTGTGAACATTCTATTCAGCGCTCCATTATTATTAATGGAATACTGGTCCGGTTTCAGTTTCTACGATCTTCCATTAGAAGTATTGTCTGGAACTGCAGCGATCCTTTCTATCGGATCTGTTGGACCTCTATTCTTCTACGCTTATTCACAGAAGACATTATACAAAGATTGGAAAAAGAGATTAGTTTATCTTCCAATTCTGATCATGATAGGAACCGGGATCGCAATCGTAAACACTAGAGCTTGGCTCGAGGCTGTTTTAGGGATCCAATCTTCCTTCAAAAGAACTCCTAAATTGAGAATCGAAAAGAATACGGACGCTCTGAAAGATAGACTGAAATATACAGTTCCTTTGGACTTCCATGTAGTTCTTGAGTTCCTATTGGGTTGTTATTGTGTGTTTTCCGTTGTGCTATCATTCTTAGTGGGACGTCCTTATATCGTGGGCTTCCTATTGATCTACGGGATCGGTTTCTTCTTCGTAGCTTTTAAATCTTTCCAAGAATTTACCTGGAAATACAAAGAAGCAAGAAACGCGGCTCAGGAAGAGATCCCTCAGGAAGCCTGACACAGCTTCCGCCACACAAAAGGCGAGAAACGGGTTGACTCCCTGTGCCCTCGCCTAAATCTGTCAAATACCCCAGGAAACAGGATAACCGATGAGTGAGAAAGTCTATTGCGCCAACTGCCTGCATTGTGTAACCGTCAGACAGTATGAATCCGAGGCGGACAAATACATCCTCCGGGTCAAATGTACCAAGAAAAAATGGTCCAAACGTTCCGGCGAAGAGAAGTTATATAAATACTTCACAGTGGCTCGCCGTATGCAGACTGATTGCGAATTCTACGAGCCGATGGGAGAAATCCTTCCTTATATCAAAAATTTAAAGAAAGAACTTCCCATTAAAGACGAAATCTATATGGTGAAGTCGCCTAACTAAAAAGGGCATTGTTCTCAAAACCGTTCCTCCTCCAACCCAGGACCGTAAAAGAAACGGGAAATCGCAAAACGGTCCTGGACGAACCCTACACCCTCTTCCCGGATAAAGATGCCTTATTACTTAAGGATTTTCCAGTCCGGGTAAGTGTAGGTGATCCTCTCTACAAACAATCTTCAGGTTCAGTTCTTTCTCCTGTAAACGGTATCGCTTCTTTAGAACATAGTGAAGAAGGATCTAAAATCCGTATTGTTCAAGACGGAAACTTCATCGGCTCCAAACCTTGGATCCCTAAAACTCTCAAAAAAGAAGAAGTGCTCGAACCAATGGATAGACTTGGTTTGGTCAGTCTGGACTTCCCGGAACATTCTCTTTTATCTTATCTCAAATCCAGACAGAAAACATCTCTAATCATCTTAGCCCCATTTACAAGAACCCAGGATGTGGATTATCTTCCCGAGTTAAGAAAGAACTTAGAGTGTCATAGTCGTTTTGTAGAAGTTTTAAAAACCCTTTTTCCGGAAGCTCAGATCAGAGATTATATTTCCGGTCTGAAATCTCCTGTTAAAAATTACGCATATCCTTGGGGAATTCCCGAATATTTCGTTTTTCAGACCGAAAAATTACCTTTTTCTAAAATTAAAGAAATATTATATTTAGGCCCGGAAACATTATATAATCTTTATAGAGCTTTGTTCGCTGATTTTCCTTTTATAGAAAGAGAGATTGCTCTTTATTTTTTAGGAAAGAATGGAGGGCTTAGAAAAGCCGATTCGACCGTTCGTATCCGTAACGGACAAAGTCTGAAATTCTTGTTCGAAGAATACGGCCCAAAGTATTCCAATTTTACTCTAAATTCGTTTTACGAAAAAAATCCGGTCAGAGATATCAAAAAGGGATTCTATTGGGATATTCGACAAAATTATTCCTTAGTATTTTTGACCAAACATGATTCTCAGAGAAGGGAATTCCCTTGTGTAGAATGTGGAGAATGTTCTTATAATTGTCCAACACAAGCAAATCCGATGGCCTTGGTCTCAAGCTTCGGCAATTTTAATTCTTCTCTTTGTATGGAATGTGGGATTTGCACATTTCTTTGCCCTTCTACCATTTCCTTAAGAAATAAGATCAGGACTTGGAAGGAGGCGAATCATGGCTTTTAGCTATATTCTCTCCACTCAAAACGGCTTTTTCAGAAGAAAGGACCTTCTTCTTCCCGATATTCTTTTTACAATTTTGGCAATTGGTCTTTTAGTTTTAGGCTCAGGTGGATCCTATTATCCGATTATTCCTGCGGGATTCGGAATTTTATTCGGAGCAGCCGCTTACTTTCTTCTCACCGGTGGGAAGTCCTACCCTTTATATTGGGTAAATCATGCGTTGAGTTTTGCTCTTCTTCTTCCCAGGGATCCAAGATATGGATTACATGCAGTTCTTGCTTTAGGGATTGGGCTTGGTCTTTGGTGGGCATTAGAACAAAGATTTAAGATACGATTCCCTCTAGCCTTATTGCAATTTTTACTTTTTCTAATATTCTATTTTTTGCCCGGAATAGATAGCTGGGCTTCAGAACCTTCTTCTGTGTTTAGAGGATCTTCTTATCCTGATCTATATACTCCTGGTTTTTTTACGGGAGACACTTTGCCTCCGTTTAGATATTCTGCTTTGGAAGCATCTGGTGGATTCGGAGTAATTTTAGCGGTGCCTTTGTTATTAAGAAGTAGTTTAGCTCTTTTGTTACCACTTGGATTTTCTATCCTTCTTTCCGTTTGGATCCATCTCGCCAAAATTCCAGGTTGGGAAACTGTTTCCGGTCCGGTTTGGCTTGGAACTTTCTCTTTCATTTTACTTCTAAATTTGCCGGGAAGAAATACGGGCTCACTTTTGCCTCTTTCTTTTTTGAGTTTGGCCCCTCTTGGGTTGGCAATTTTTTTCCTTCCCCCGGTATTTGTTCCTACATTCCTATGGGTATCATCGTTTTTTTTCATTGAATCCATCCTGATTCGTATTTTCCTAGGAGATAGGACAGAGGCATGAACCAGCTCCTCGCTTTACTTAAGCCAGAGACTGTAATTTTTGAAATAGAAGGATCCTCTAAGGAAGAAGTGATCAATCAACTTCTCCAAAAGGCCGTCGACTCTACGCTAATCGCTAGAGACGATAGGGATCTTGTGTACGAATCTCTCATGGCGAGAGAAAAATCCATGTCCACCGGTATCGGGAGTGGGGTAGCCATCCCACATTGTTCGGTGAATCTGGTGGATGAACTTAAATGTGTGATGGGTCTTTCTCGAAAGGGAATCGATTTTGATGCAATCGATCATCTTCCCGTTCATATTTTTATCCTTCTAATCGTTCCTAAATCCAAATTCCAAGAACATATCAAAACCCTGGCGCAAATCGCAAAAACCCTCAACGTAAAAGAGGATCGTGAAAAACTGATCCTTTCCAAAAATTTCGAAGAGATCCGGAAAGCTTTCTCCGCGTGAGAGGGTGAGAGTTTGTTAGAAGAAGCGAAACGCTTTTTGATCTTTGCGGTTTTTCTTTCCGCGATTTCAGTATTTTTCTCCCAGCTTAGATCTCTAAATAAGGAATTTTTAGAGGCAGACTCGGGAATTCAAATCCAGGATTCCGCAGGCAAACCAGCTAACTCCGGTTTTGCGAAAGAATATTTGCAGTTTTGGAAAGGCCTAATCAGTTTTGATATGGGAGAAACTGAATCAGGAGATCCGGTTCTTTCCCATATTCTCTCCAGATTTTGGCCGACATTACATTTAGCCGGGTTTGCGGTTTTAACAGGTACATTCTTCTCTGTTTTTTTAGCCTTGGTTTCGTTAGTTCCTCGTTTTGGATTTGTGGGGGAAGTTTTCGGATTTATCAGCCAACTCATCTTATCCACTCCGGTTTTTGTAGTTTCCGTTTTTCTATTGGTGTTTTTTTTTCTGATACTTGGATGGCTTCCACCGGGCGGATATGAACCTGGAAATACTGCGTATGTGATCTTACCCGGAGTTGCATTGGGGTCTAGGGTATTCGCTAGACTTTTTATCTTTGCCCACCAATTGGCTGGGACTGAAAAAAAATCAGCTTATATAAACGTTTTGAAGGCAAGAGGATATTCAGAAAATCGAATATTGTTTAGGCATATTCTGCTCAAAGTTTCTCCTGTACTTCTTATCTTGATCTTATTGGATCTAAGTTCATTACTTTCGGGTGCAATTGTTGTAGAGGAAATCTTCTTTTTTCCAGGGATTGGGAAATCCATGTATCATGCTATAAGGACCATGGATTCGGCATTACTTTCGGCGCTATTGTTTTATAGCGGGACGGTGTTCTATATTCTTACCAGGGTTTCTGAAAGAGTAAGGGACAGGCTTTTGGGTTGGGAGGCAGGTGCCGCTTGAAAACTCTAAACTTGCTTCGTTACGGAACTATCTCACTATATTTGGTTTTAGTAATATTTGGGATATTATTCAAATCAGCGCCGACGGAATTGAATTTAAAGGAATCTTTTCTGCCTCCTTCTTTTGATTTTCCGTTCGGTAAAGACAGATTGGGAAGAGATGTATTCTCTATGTTTGCATACGGAAGTTTGGCTACTTTCCTATTTGCATTTCCTGCAAGAGTTCTCACTTTAGCAGTGGCTTCTTTGATCGGCTTGGCTTCTTACACCAGTCCATTCTTTAAGAGGAATTTTTTCTCTCCTTTGTCTTCCGTATTTGTTTCTTTACCTTCTCTACTATTAGCTTTGCTTGTAGTTCAAGTTTTTGGAGCTGGGCCAATCCCTTTATTCTTGGCAATTATTCTCGGAGATTGGGCACAGGCTTACGAAACAGTCCGAGCTAAGATAGACGAAGTAAGTACAAGCGGATATGCATTAGCTGCTTCTTGTTTTGGAGCAAGTAAGTCTTATATATTTAGAGCACATCTTCTTCCTCAGGCGTTTCAAATATTGAGAGTTCTTTTGTTCACAGGACTCCCCGCCGTGGTAATGACTCTCGCAATATTTGGGTTTTTAGGAATTTCGGCAGGCGGTTCTGTATTCGGTCCCGGCCTAGGAGAACAAATTGCGTTTTCCAAGGATTATGCACAGAATGCTCCTTGGTCATTAGTGTTTCCTACATTGGGGATTTTAGGTTTAGTGATGACTGTAGGAGGAAAACGTTCTTGAAACTGTTATTCTTCCGAAAGTTGTCCGCTTTTGTTTTATTGATATGTTTGTCTCCTCTATTTGTAGGAACTCCAACATATGCGATAGACGAGTATTATCGTTTTCCTGAATATTCTTCTCCAGAGAAGATACAATTCGAGAAGGAAAGAAAACTTTGTATTTTCCCGCTTAGAAATTTATCCGGAGATACTTCTTTGGATTTTTATTCTTCAGGATATGCTTCCGTTCTATATTCTGGTTTAAAATCTTTAGTCCAGATCTATGACGAATCTTTAATCCCAAAATCCATCCAACATCCTTTTGGTCCAAATCCTTCCGGAGTTACTCCTAATTTAAGAGAAGGAGAATGGGATTATATCGGACTTGAAAAATTAAAGAAGGGAGAACTTTCTTTAAACGTTACCAGAGATCCTAGATATTTAGTTTTAAAAGTCCAACCCTACGAAGCAGAAACCGCACCTGATGAGGGTTTTCTTATTCCGATCTCTAGAAAGTATGACTGCTTTTATTCGACATACGGAGAATTTGAGAAGAAAGGAGAAGAAATCCGAATTAGTATACGGATGAGATCTTCTAAAGACGGATCTAAAAAAGAATTTTCGCATAAAACAAGTGTTAGGCGATCGTATCAGGAATTAGGCCCGGTCATAGAAGAGATCCGAAAAACACTTTTAGGGAAACATACCAGATCACTTTCTGTCAAAACCGGAAATCAATATGACTCACTCGTATTTTTGGATGGGAATTATATAGGTAAAACTCCTTTAAAAAGAAACGATGTCCTTTCCGGGATCCATGATATTCGGATTACTAAAAACGGATATTCGGACTGGGTGGGGCAGGTGGATCTGAGAGAATCTCCTAAAGAATTGGATATCGTATTAGAAAAAGATAAAAAAGAAGGTTTCCTCTCAGTAGATTCCGATCCTCAAGGGGCTAAAGTATATTTAGGTTCCGAATATTTAGGAGCTACTCCGCTTGTAAAAGTCCCGGTTAAAATAGGCTGGAATAGATTGAGATTCGTTTTAGCCGATCATGTGGATCAGTTTAAAGGAGTGGAGATCAAAAAAGGAGAAGTCTCCGAGATCAAAGCGAAACTTAAAGAAGGAGAATCCGTTTCTTATTATAAAAATAAAAAATACTTATTCTTAGATCATACATATGATGATTTCGCGATCTATTCACTTTACGGAAGTTTATTCTTTTATGCAGGATATTATTATTTCAATTTAAGAGCGAATCAGGCTTTGGAAAATGCCAGGCCTATGGTCCAAATCACAAATATTGTGGCTCTTCAAGAATTGCAGCAGTCTTCTCCGAATTTCCAGACGTTCGCGCTTTCTTATTTTTATCAGGAAAGTATCTATAACGATGCTAAAGATAAGTCCGATTATTTCAGATCTATCTCCGGAAGATTTGGGAAACACCAAGGGATCCAAGGTGGGCTTATGTTATATGGGATCGGAACGATGTTGATCCTGTCTGCAACGTTTTACGCTCTTGGGTTGGATTCCGAAACCTTAGAAGTAGGAGTGGCTCCGGTTAAAACCATGCCTTCGTTCGTAAGAGGTTTAGAAGGTCAGTATGAAACAGAGTCCTACGCAAAATTTAATATGAGATTTTGATATTCGTATAAGTTTATGAATGAATCTAAAATTCTACAAAACGAATTCTTTCTTATTCTAAAAAACGCCGGAGTTTCGGAAGAACTTATCCGGAAATCTTGGGAAGAAATCCATATCAGATATTCGGAATCTCATAGGAAATACCATACCTTAACTCATTTATATTATTTCCTGAATCGATTGAAAGAATTTCAAAATCGGATTTCTGATTGGGATATCGTTTTACTCGCACTCTTTTATCACGATTTAATTTACGATGTGAAAGAGAAGGATAACGAAGAGCAAAGCGCGGATATTTCCCAAACAAGACTCGAACTTTTCGGATATTCGAAAGATAGAATCAATTTATGTAAAAATTTGATTATAGCGACGAAAACACACGAGTCTACTCAAGATGAGACTGCTGATATTTTTACAGATTGTGATCTTTCTATCTTAGGTGCCGAGTTGAAATATTATCAGGAATATTCCGAGCAGATCAGAGAAGAATACAATATATATCCGGATGAACTATATAAGCCGGGTAGGAAAAAAGTGTTGGAACATTTTTTATCGATGGATTTTATCTTTAAAACCAAAGAATATAGAGAGAAAAAAGAAAAACAAGCCAGAGAGAATCTGAGCTGGGAACTGGGGACTTTATAAAATAGACTTCCTGTTTTGGGAAAGGCAGGTAACGTATGAATCAGACTTCTTTAAAAACGGTAGAAATTAAGGTTTTTCTTCCGGCAAAAGATTTCGAAATTTCTAAAAGGTTCTACGAGGAGATCGGGTTTACAAAAAGATCCGAAGGTGGCGGAGTCGCTTATTTCTGCGTAGATCATTGTAGTTTTCTTCTTCAGGATTTTTATAACCAAGAGATGGCTGAAAATTTAATGATGCACCTTTTGGTAGAAGACGTGCAAGCTTGGCATAAAATTTTAAAAAACAAAAATATAGAAGATAAATTTCAAGTAAAGTTAACAGATCCGGAGGAACAACCTTGGAAGATGATCGATTTCATTCTCAGTGATCCTTCCGGAGTTCTCTGGCGTATCGGCCAGAATATTTAAGCTTTTATATAAGAGTATAATCTAAAACTTCCAAGTACTAAGATACCTTCTTCTTGTTTGGAAAGTTTTAAGATTTCTGAAAGTTTTTCAGGTTTGATAGAATGTGATCCGTATCCTTCCGGAAGTTTGAATTCTTTAGAATCTAAAAAATATAAATCCGTATTCTGCATTTTCGTATAACCCAAAAGTTTTTCAGCCATAGATTCTCCTTCTTTGTCCGGTAAAAAACCGGCTAAGATGGAGAATTTTTTCCCTGGGAATGCAGAAGATAAGGAAGCGAGTGTTACTCTGATTGCATCTGGATTATGGGCCGGATCAAATACGATCATTGGGGAATTGGATATAATTTCTAATCTACCAGGTGGGCGAGGGAGAGGCTTAGTAATTACACTTTCCGTTTTCTCGATCACGATTTTGTTTTTTGAAATGATCTTTTCTGATCTATCTACGATAAACTTTACGTATTCTTGGTTATGATCCAGGTAAGATCTTCCTTCCGGCAAAGCAGGATAAAGATATAGTTCTAAATTCCTTTCGGAACAAAACTCTTTCAGTATTTTTAAGAGAGAAGGTTCCGGTTCTAATGCGAATACTATTTTAGTTCTTTCGGTAGCTATTGCCAATTTTTCTTTTAAGATTGCTTCTTTTGTATTTCCTAAGACCGCCTTATGGTCTTCTCCAATCGCGCAGACTACGAGTACATCCGGTTCTGCCAATTTCGTGGCGTCCAACCTTCCTCCTAAGCCTGCTTCATATACCTGGACTGCAATATCCTTTTTTTCGAATAAAACGAAAGATCCCAAGGTAAACCATTCGAACCAGGAAAGGAAAGAAAGTTCTTCAGAATTACTTTCTGTAAATAGTATATTAGAGATCTCTTTTAGATCTTCTTCATTTACTGGATTAAAATTTGGACTAAGGCGAATCCTTTCTTTTGGATCAAATAGATGGGGAGAAGTATATAAGCCTGTTTTATATCCCAGATTAGAAAAACTTCCCGCTAAAAAATGAGAAACGGAACCTTTTCCATTCGTTCCGACGACTGAGATCCTAAGTCTTTCTTTTTTCCTGGTTCTCCAACCATGTGAATCCACAAGGTCGCGGAATGGATCCAAGGAATAATCCCCAAATACATTAAAATTCCTTGTCTTCTCTAAATTGGTTAATTTGGATCCGAATTCTAAAAAATCTGGGTTAGACATTTATGATTTTCTAATATTCGTCTTAGGCGTATCCAAGCGCGTTTAGCAGTCTGGATCTTCCTTTTTCTATAAGTTCAGGACTTAAACTTACGCCTGTGAACAATCTGAATTGTTCCACTGCTTGGTAGAGTAACATTTCTGTTCCTGGCACAACCTTCGCACCCTTCTTCTTAGCCCCTAAAACCAAAGGAGTTTCCAACGGATTATAAACTATGTCGAATACGACTTGTCCTTCTTTAAAACAAGACTCCGGAATAGCCGGTCCCGGGTCTTTTCCTTTCATTCCGAGAGGAGTTGTATGAATGATCAGAGAATATTCTGCAAAATTCATTTGTACTTCATTCAGGTCTGAGGATTGTATTTTTGCGGAAGAAATATTAGAAAGTAATCCGATTAATTCTTCAGAAGTTTTGGAATTTCTTGCTGCAATAGTAAGGTCTTTTACTCCAGCTTCTTTCAAGAGTGTGAAAGAAATTCCACGAGCACTTCCTCCGCTTCCGATCAATAACACTTTTCCTTGTAAACTTTTAGGAAAAGATTCTTGGATAGATCGAACTGCTCCTATTCCGTCCGTATTATGCGCGCTAATCGACCCATTCTCAAAAACTAAAGTGTTACTTGCTTTGACTGTTTGGGAAGTTTGGTCTGTTTTGTCTGCGAGAAGAAATGCGGATTCCTTATGAGGAATAGTGACTGACAAACCTTTGACTCCGAACTTGGATAAAGATAGAAGTTCCTTTTTTTCCAAAGTTTCCACTGGAAAAACCAAATAGCCGCAGTCCAGACTCAGGTCTTCATACCATGAGCTGTGCAATAATGGTGATAAGGTATGAGATAGGGGGTGACCTACGATCCCGAAGTATTTTGAGCTGTCTCGAAAGATTTTCAATGGGTTCCGCTTCTTTTTTACTAAAATTCTCGACTTTATCCGAAAACCCGGAAAACCTGTAATGCAGATGGGAATCCTGGCCTCGCTCAACGATTTTCTCCCTTTACTCGGCACTCAACCCTTTTTAGTTTTAGCTTCTTCTTCGGGTTGGTGGACGACATTCACGGATATACTGTTTGTTCTGTCTATTAGTGGCGGTTTAGCCTGGTATTTTTATTATTATAAAAGAAAGGATCTTTTAGGTGGTTACTGGGTAGCGTTTTTAGTCGCTATTTTGGGATCTCTGATCATTCTTTCCATCTTCCAAGACCTGATCCGAGAAGTGGTGTATTGGTTAATCTCACCAAAGATCGGAATCTACCAGGTTGCAAATGTGAATTTGATCGCGGTACTTTTGGGCGGATACTCAATGCTCTATATTATGAACCGTATCAATCATAATAAAGAACGCAGAGACTGATTTAAACTTACTTCTTCTTTTGTTTTTCCGCCAAGGTCATCTCGAATACTTTGGCATACTTTAGGAAATTATAATAGAAGCCCATGATAGCGAGGATCAGTCCTCTTCTTCCGTCTAAAAATCCTAGTCTTACAAAATACATCCAAAAAGATTTGTATCCTGCTTCTAATAAAGCTAAGAATAAGCCGCTACGTTTTCCCTTTCCGAATTTTTCTGTGGCAGCAAGTTCTGAGTATCTATTGATAAAGCTGACATGATCGAATAGGTTTTCGTAAGAATAATGGAATACCGGATTTTTTAACTTCTTTCTTTTTCCAGACAATTCCACCGCTTCATGGACCTTTCCACCCACAAACTTGCCTTTGGATTTTAAGAATAATCTGGCCCTATAATTCGGATACCAGCCTCCGTGTCGGATCCATTTTCCCATGTACATTGTAAGTCTTGGGATTATGAATCCGTCTTCTTCCGGTTCTCCATTCTTGAATAAGTTTTTGATCTCTTCTTTTAAACCTGGAGAAAGTTCTTCGTCAGCATCCAGAGTGAGTATCCAAGGATTTACTGCTAAAGAGATTACATGGTTCTTTTGGGAAACGTAATCATCGAATTTTCTGAGAACTACTTTAGCTCCCTTCTTTTTCGCGATACTTTCCGTTTTATCCTTGGAACCGGAATCGAGTACTATGATCTCGTTTACGAAATCTAGAGAAGACAGGCATCTTTCGATATTATCTTCTTCGTTTAATGTGATGATACAGGCTGAGATTGGTAACATCAAGCGCGGGAAAAATCCTGATCTCTTACGGATTTAAAATTAGACGAAAGAGGAACTTCCAATCTGGCGATGGTTACGTCTTTGCGGATGATTATCCTGAAAAAAGAAGGATCGATTCCTTCTCCTTTTAGCATGATTAATATAAGTGCGAGTCCCAATCCGGCTCCTTCCGTATTATCCGCGTTATCTAAATAGAATTGGGCAATGTCTCCGTACTGCATTCCTTTTTCTAATTTTTCGCGGAGGGATTTTTCTTCTTCTATAGTGACTGGTGTATTATTAGTGACTTCGATCCGAATTCCGTCCATGGAATAGTCGAATGTGATCAGACAGAAATATCCCTTCTTTTTGGATTTGTTTCCGTATTCTTCCGCCATACTTTCGGAGAATAATTGCTTATATTCGGAGACTCCTTTTTTGTACTGGATCGGATTTTCGATATCGTATCCTTTTTCCTCGAAGAAGATCCTTTTTTGATTTGCCTTGCAGGCGTTGATCGATAATTCTTTTACGATAGTGTAAATCGTTGGAACAAGGGTGGGATAAGTGACCTTATCCAAAATAAGCTCGATCGCTTGTTGGATATGTTCCTCGACCGATCTGGTGATTCGATGGGTCTTTAGAGAGAGGATTCTTCCGTCCTCCACCGTAAGCCGGATATTGTCTGATATATCCCGGATTTCCTGACCCATTAACCTTGAACTTTTCGGAACTCGATTTGTTTGTCAAGAGACTCATTCTAATAGCTTTAAAAAAGGTCCGTTCTAAATCGGTCCGAATTTTGCCGAAATTCTTCCCCTATGTTTTAGGGATCCTTCTATTTTCTGGGAACACCTATGCGGATTCCTGGTCCTGGAGCGGGGCTTATATTATCCAGCCGGATACTTTGGAATATTCCGGACCGGTCCAGATCCAAGTGAAAGACGGTTTGGTGGAGAAAATATCTTCTTCTCCCGCATCTAAGGAACCTTTGTTCATTTTACCTGGATTTTGTGATTCTCATGTAACCTTGGGGGCAAATTCTTTAGGGGGTTGGAAGGAACGTTCCGAATTGGAATCCGATCTGAAACAATTTCTGCTACATGGGTTCACGCATATCCAGAGTATAGCAGATCCACCTTGGGCTTCTGAACTTTCTGAGATCCGAAAAAAGAATTCTCAGTATCCTAGGATCTCTGTTCTTCCACCGGTTTTACTTGCTGAGTCCAAAGAAATTTCTGCATCCAAAGTTTCAGGTTATAAAATCCTAAAATCACCGGAAGAAGCGATGTCTTCTCTTTCCGGTAAAAATGGAAAGATCCATTTATTCTTAAGGCATAATGAAGGAGAAACTTTCGAAGTAGATGGAAAACTTCTCTATCGTATGAGAAGTGAAGCGGAGAAGAATGGATTAGAATTATCCGTCTCCACCTTCGGCGAAGAATTTGCAAATTGGGAAGCATTGTCTTCCGAAACGAAGGTGTTGTTTCATCCTATTCCGGAAACTTCTTCCATTCGTCCTGTTGCTCATAATTTGGTGAAACAGATTTGGGCTCCTCTATTGGGGATCTATTTTACTAGAAAAGGAATCGGCACTTCTTCCTTTCTAGAAGAATGGGAAAAATGGACCCAATGGAGTCCGACTTTCAAGGAAAGAGCTCTGTCTAAAGAAGTGCTAGCTACTATGCCTGGACTTTCCGAATCGGAAAGAGAAGAAGCGGAGAAAGAATACGAATCCTATCTTGCTTTCTTGAGGGCTCGCAAGAATCTGACCTTAAGGATCTTACTCGGTTCGGGTGCGGGTCACCAATTACAGTTCCCTGGGATTTCCGGCTGGAAGGAACTGAGAATTTTATCTGAACTTCTGGGACCCAAGGAAGCGTTGAGAGCGGCAACTGAAACCACCTGCCAATATTTGGGGGCGGCTCATGAGGGAAAGATCCGAGTAGGAAAACCGGCTCATCTTTTGATTTTTAGAGAAGACCCTCTGCAAAATTGGGATAAACTAAAAACAATAAGAACGGTCGTGACGGAGAGAGTGAAAACAGAAATCTCTTCGCCGGAAAAAAAGAAAACCAAGGGGCAGAGACGATGAAAGAAGATCAAAAAGAACTGTTTCAAAAATTACTGGACGAAAGTTTCAGGAAAAAAGCGGCCTTAGAGCCTGGAGCAAAAGTTTCTGCGTTAGTCACTAGTTCTAAATCGGATTATGTTTTTATAAAGGTCCAAGGAGCAGGCCTCTCCGGGATTATCGCTTCGGATGAATTTACAGAAGCTCTTCCTAAACAGGGAGAAACTATCGAGGCATATTTTTTACAGGAATCTTCCGGCGACCAATACTTCACCACTTGTTTGAATGGGGACACAATCTCCAAGGACATGGTATCTGTAGCTCATACTGCTGAAATCCCAGTTTTAGGCCATATCATCGGCGTGAATGATGCCGGCGTAGAGGTTAAGTTAGGAGAACAAACAGGTTTTTGCCCATTCTCTCAATTGGATCCTGAGCTTAAAAAACAAAATAATGGGGTAGGGAAAAGGGTTCGTTTCCTCATTTCGGAAGTAGGAAATAAGGGAAAGATCATCGTTTCCCAAAAGAAAATCGCAGATAAAGAGAGAGAAGCTAAAATTTCAGTCCTGAAAGGTGAATTGAAGCCTGGAATGTTTGTCACTTGTAAGATCAAATCAGTTCACACATTCGGACTAATTGTAGAAGCGGACGGACTCACTGCACTTGTGCCTGCTTCCGAAGCAACTTTCAAAAAAGGAGCGGATCTTGCTAAAGATTTCCATCCTGGCCAAGTTCTGAGAGCAAAAGTTTTAAAATTAGATTGGGAAGAAGGAAAACATAGTTTTACCGTTAAGGATTTCCTAAAAGATCCTTGGGCCCAAAATGTTCCATTCAAAGAAGGTGATTTAGTTACCGGAACGGTAGAAAGTGTAAAACCTTTCGGAGTATTCGTAAAATTGAATGAACATTTTTCCGGACTGGTTCCCAACAGGGAAACCGGATTACAAAATCGTACACCGGCTGCTCAACATTTTAAGATCGGAGATTCTGTTTCCGCATTCGTAACTGAAGTAAATCCTACAAAAAGACAGATCTCACTTTCACTTACTAAAGCGAAAGAAGTTCAGGAAAGATTGGATTATAGTGGATACCTTTCCGAGGATACTTCTTCCACTGGATCTTTCGGTGCGATTCTTGCAAAATCCTTAAACAAGGGACAGAAAAAAGGATAAATGGCTCTCCGGATCGCATTGTATCGACCGGAGATACCTCCCAATACGGGAAATATCGCCCGACTATGCGTCGCCCTAGGAGCGGAGTTGCATATCGTAGGAGAACCTGCCTTCGAGTTGTCTGAAAAAGCGGCAAGAAGAGCAGGGTTAGATTATTGGGATAAACTAAAATTGACTCTCCATCCTAGTTGGGAGACTTTCTCGGAATCCTTAGACACTAATTCCAAATTATATCTAATATCCACTAAGGGAAAAGTTTCTTATACTACTCCTCAGTATGGGGAGAATGACGTATTTTTATTCGGAAATGAAACATCAGGATTACCTCAGGAAATTTTTCAATCTAAGATCCCTAATGGAATCCTTAGAATTCCGATGGAAGAAGATTGCAGATGTTTAAATTTGAGTAACGCAGTCGCGATAATCGCATACGAGGCATTGCGCCAAATCCGTCGTTGGTGAATCGGAAACTGTCTTCCGAAAAAAATCGGATTTACACCCCTCGAAAAAACCAGTCCTATGGAAAAATATGGGAATGTCCTTTTCCCTAGGAGAGATAGAAGCCCGCATTAGGGAACTCCTAGCAAACGGTTTAACAGGTAATTCCCAGGATTTCCATGCGTGGATCCGTATGGACACTCTCCGAAAATTCAGGGAAGAACCTTCCTTCTCGCCTGATTGGGTTCCCAAAGTTCTAGATGAGCTTGTTACATCCGGAGAAGCAGCAAAAAGTAAATTAGATCCGAGAGAATATACTCTCTCTGCAGAATCAACTCTACGCAAAAAAACTTCCAAAAACGAAGAATATCTTCTTCTTGGCCGCACCGAATTCCAACCAATGCAATATGTAAGAAGTAGAATGGAATCTTTCCTAAGAGCCAATGGAATAGATGAGGACATGATCGTGGACCTGACTATCGGTTCCATTGAAGCAGTCGAAAATGCTGTCAAATATGGTGACGGCGGTAATGTAGAAGTCGCATATACAATCGAAAAAAGTGGAATTTTTAAGATCCGACTGGTGAACAACCTAAGAGAATTGAATATCGAAGAAGATATAGAAAGAGGAAAATTTTCTTCCACAGCCACTCTAATGAGGGGTATGATGGTTATGCAAAAATTATTCGATAAAATGGATCTGGAAATCTTAGAGGATAAAAGACAGGCCTTATTTATGGCCGAAAAAATCCTTCCGAAGTAAATTCCGCAGTTTTAAGTTTTACACTTTTTTGATTTTCGGGTCTTTCTTTCTAAGAGTATGTCTTCTATATTTAAAATCCATTCCAACTATAAAGCGGCCGGGGACCAAGTCCAAGCCATAGAAAAAATAGGCCAAGCATTCAAAAAAGGAGAAGATAAGGTCACCTTAGTGGGTGTGACCGGCTCCGGTAAAACATTCACCATGGCACAGGTGATTGCAAATATGGGACTTCCTACCTTGGTCCTGTCGCATAACAAAACTTTGGCGGCTCAGTTATTCCGAGAGTTTAAGGAGTTTTTCCCGGAGAATGCCGTAGAATACTTCGTTTCTTATTACGATTATTACCAACCAGAGGCATATGTACCTTCTTCGGATACTTTTATAGAAAAAGATATGTCAATGAACGAGGAGATTGATAAGCTCAGGCTTCGAGCAACTTCTTCTTTGTTGGAAAGAGACGATGTGGTGATTGTTAGTTCTGTCTCTTGTATTTACGGTTTAGGATCTCCGGAAGAATATGTGAACTCTGTGGTCGCATTGCAAAAAGGGGATATTATAGATAGAGATCAGGTTATTCGCAAACTTCTTCATATACAATATAATCGTAATGATACCGACTTCTCTCGTGGGAATTTCAGAGTTAGGGGAGACTCTATCGAAGTTTATCCTGCATATCATACAGATGCATTCAGGATCGAATTTTTCGGAGATGAAGTGGATTCAATTTCAAGAATTCATCCAGTTACTGCTCAGGTAATTGCGAAACAAGAGAAATGTTTTATCTATCCTGCAAAACACTTCATCATGGCTGCCCCTATGATAAAGGACGCTGTTAAAAGAATTAAAGATGAGATGGCTGAACAAGAGATCAAGTTCACCAAAGAGAATAAATTTTTAGAAGCACAACGTATCGTGTCCAGGACAAACTACGATATGGAAATGCTCCAAGAGATGGGATATTGTAACGGGATCGAAAATTATTCCCGTCATCTTACAGGAAGAAAAGAGGGAGAAAGACCTGCTTGTCTTATCGATTATTTCCGTGGAGATTTTTTACTTATAGTGGACGAGTCTCACGTAACAATTCCGCAGGTCGGGGGAATGTTCGCAGGAGATAAAGCACGTAAACAAACTTTGGTGGATTTTGGTTTTAGATTACCTTCTGCCTTGGACAATAGACCTTTGAACTTTACGGAATTTGAATCCTTAACTCCTAAAACTCTTTATGTATCTGCAACGCCGGCTGATTATGAATTGGAGAAGAGTAAAACTAGAGTAGAACAGATCATTCGTCCTACAGGACTTTTAGATCCGAATGTAGAAGTCCGACCTACCAAAAATCAGGTAGAAGATCTTTTAGTTGAGATCCGAAAAAGGATAGATCTAGGAGAAAGGGTACTCGTCACTACATTGACCAAAAAAATGTCGGAAGACCTTTCCGATTATTATAAAGAGTTAGGACTCAAAGTATCTTATCTGCATTCAGAAGTAGAAACCTTAGAAAGGATAGAGATTATTCGGGATTTGAGAAAGGGCATTTATGATGTTCTAATAGGGATCAATCTATTGAGAGAAGGTTTGGATATTCCCGAGGTTTCTCTTGTTGCCATTTTGGACGCAGATAAAGAGGGTTTTTTAAGAAATTATAAATCTTTAATACAGACAATCGGTAGGGCTGCAAGAAATATCAACGGAACTGCGATACTGTACGCGGATAAAATGACTGATTCTATGACTAAAGCCATAGAAGAAACCAAAAGAAGACGAACTATCCAAGAGGAACATAACCAGAAATACAGGATCTCTCCTCAGACGATCAAAAAGGAAATTGCCGATATGATCGAAAGGACAGAAAAAGAACTGGCTCCTGAAGAATATGCGGCGGAAGAGATCAACAAGAAGTTCCGAGAGAAAAACTTCTCCTCTAAAGAAGAAATGAAAGAGAAGATCAGAGAAGAAATGTTAAAAGCGGCCAAGGAACTTGATTTCGAAAGAGCAGCGCTTCTCAGAGATAAAATGCTTTCCATCAAAGTGACTCCTACAGAGGAAAAATGAGATTAGATATCACGCTTATCACTATAATAATCACTGGGGCGATAAGCCTTTATACATTGTATGTGGATCAAAATCTTTTGGATAGGTTGATCTTAAGACCTTTCAGGGACTCTAAAGAAGGAAACTATTATACATTAGCCACAAGCGGATTTGTTCACGCGGATTTTACTCATTTACTCTTTAACATGCTGACCTTGTATTTTTTCGGAAGGCATGTGGATATGGTGCTGGGGCCTTTGGGATTTATGGGATTATACTTAGCGAGTATCCTGATCGCAAATTTGGTATCTTTTCAGAAAAATAAAACGGATGAGAATTATGCAAGCCTAGGTGCTTCAGGTGGTACTTCGGGGATCGTATTTGCTTCTATCTTATTCTATCCTTATTCTAAAATTTTCTTTTTCTTTATACCGATCCCGATACCCGGACCTTTATACGCGATCTTGTATTTGGCGTATTCTTATTATGCTTCTAAGAATAGACAAGACGGGATCAATCACGATGCTCACTTTTATGGAGCGCTCACTGGACTTGCGGTTGCAATCTTAGTGCAGCCGCTTTCTTTGATTGCGTTCATCCAGTACGTGCTGGGTGCGTTTATATGAAAATTTCCTAAAATGCGAAAGGATTAGCCTCCTTTCGCGATTTTGTCTTTTATAAAAGCCTTAAACTTATCGGAACCGAAACTAACATCCATTTTGATGATCTCTGGGGCGAGATAAGGATGTTTTTTCATAATATATTCCTCGATCGCAGCATACTTATCCGCTTTTGCTTTTAGAAGAATTTTGTTTTCAGAATCGATTGTGAGCTTCCCTTCCCATTGGTATAAAAGAGCCACTTCAGGGAAAATGGTTCCGCTCACGATGATTCCAAGCTGAAGCATTTCTGCGATATATTCTTCCGCTAAGTCACGATCGGCCAGAGTAGTGAAGACTAAAATTTCTTGAGATGAAGACATGGTTCCTCCGAGAAAAAGGAGGATAAGAAGTATTCATTCTTTGTCCAGTCCTTTCTTTGGAAAGATCGGATCAGTATCGGGGCGCGTTTGGATCCGAATAATTTCCTTTGCCTGAATTCGGCATGGAACCTCTGGAGCTAGAAGGAATATAGTCATCGCAAAGATTACCGCATCTTGCTATACAATCTTCTCTTTTACGATCCACGGTGACTGCTGTAAAAACAGTCTCTACTTTAGGAATAGGATATTGGGTCCAACATTGGCTCTTACAGTTTCCATATTTGGCAGCACAATTCCGAGCGGTGTTTTGATCGGAACCTGCGGAGATCATCATATCGAAAAGTTCCTGCTCTTCTCTGGTCTTAAATTGCCCCTTTTTACCTCTTTTGGAAAGTTCCTGTTTGCTCAGATTGGCATTTTCTGCCTCCGGAAAATCCTCCACTGAACCTTTTCCCCTAATTTTGCCGGACTCGTCGGAACTCCAATCTACAGCGAAGAAGCAGTTTAGAATAAAGAAGAATAGTAATATTCCGAATTTAATTTTCATCAGGTTTCTAAAAACTAAACCTTTGGGATTAGGATTTTGTAAATATTTTCGTCGTTTAACAAATAAATACATAAATTTTGCACTCTTTTACGTAGAAATCGGCTGGAAAAAAATTTCCAACCAAGGTCTCAATAGTATTGAATGTAGGATAACCTACAATAGAGTCTGTCTAAGCAGTACTTAAGACCTAAGAAATTAAATGGGGGGTCTTTTAGTGAGTAGTTTTTTTACAAGTAGATCAGTAAAACGTTTCTTTCTTCTCTCCTTAGTTTTCCTTTTTATTTCCAACTGTAGCGCCCTGGATTGGGGCTGGGTTAAACTCCCTTCAGGACTTGCCTGGGACGACCAAAACGAAACCTTAGATAGAAATCCTGTAGAAGGCTTTCGGGTAGAATTTCCGGAAGAATTGGGGCTGGATTCCAGACCCTTGGTCGAACTTTCCAAAAAACTCAGAAAAGAAAAAACAGAGGTCCGCTCTCTTCTTATCTTGAAAGAAGGAAACCTGGTATTCGAAAGATATGCCGGAGGTATTTCCAGAAATCATAATCATAATATGTATTCAGTGACTAAGTCTGTGGTCTCTATGTTATTAGGGATTTGTTATACAAATGATTGTGGAGTAGACTTAGAAGATAGTCTTTCCAGCGCAGAGTCCAGTTTGCCTGGCCTTCTTCCTTCCGAATTGAAAGGAAAAGAATCTATCCGACTCAAGGACGCATTACGTATGAGTTCAGGAATGGGTTGGGATTCGTTTCCTAAAAAAGAAGATATCAGAACTGACGCGGACCCTCTTGCGATTGCTTGGATCCCAATAGTAACTTCCGCACCTGGAACTAAATTCGAATATTCTAATGGAGATACTCAATTGGTTGCAGGTTATCTGGAAGCCAAGACGGGGAAGACATTATACGAATATTCGAAGAACACAGCATTTTCCTGGTTAGGTTTTAAGGGAGAAGAATGGAATACATCCAAATCCGGAAGACAGACCGCCGGTTTCGGACTTCGCCTAAGACCAATCGATATGGCAAAACTAGGCCAGCTTTATCTAGACGGAGGAAAATGGCAAGGCCGTCAGGTATTAAAACCTGAGTGGATCGCTATGACCTTAGAACCAGGTGTTGAAAAAAGATACGGACTCCAATTCTGGATCCATGAATTCGAAGGAAAACCGAGCTTCATGGCAAATGGAAAGGGTGGTCAGTTCATCTATGTGATCCCTCATCGTAAGATCGTTTTAGTGATGACCAGCGCCATTTGGGATAAGGCACCTGATCTAGTCTTAACTTCCGCTTTGGATGCAATCAAAGCATCTTTGGTATCTACGGATAAAATCCCTTCTCCAGATAGGGAAGAAGCGCTCCTAAGAGAGTTAAAAATATCTGCCAGAACTTCTCTAGACCCTAAGCTTAAAGAAGGGGCAGATGAAACAAGGATTGCAGCAGAACCAGGGATGAAACAAAATCATCCTTAAATGAAGACTGTCTTAATCCCCATCCCTCAAATAGATTTCGATCCTACAGAAGTATCCGTTCCTTGGAAGGTTCTAAAAGAAAACGGATACAAGATCATATTCGCAACTCCAAGTGGTACCTCTGGGGAAGCTGATTTCAGAATGGTAACTGGAAAAGGTTTGGGAATTCTTTCTCCAGTTTTAAGAGCGAAGAATGACGATGTTCTTCTTTATAGAGAATTAGAAAAATCGAATGAGTTTTTAAATCCTAAAAAGTATGAGTCTGTCAAATTAGATTCTTTTGATACGTTACTTCTTCCTGGAGGACACGCCAAAGGAATGAGAACCTATTTGGAATCGGATTCTTTGCAGAAATTGGTAGGGAATACATTTGCCGAAGGAAAACCTGTCGCCGCAATTTGTCATGGAGTCCTTCTTGCCGCAAGATCCAAAAATCCAAAAACAAAGAAATCCAGCCTATATGGGTTGAAAACAACAGGACTATTGAAGTCCCAGGAACTTCTTGCCTGGAATTTAACTCGGGCTTGGCTTGGAGATTATTACAGAACTTATCCCACACCATTGCAGGATGAAGTAATTTCTTTTCTGGAATCCAGCACGGATTTCCAAGAAGGGCCAATGCCTATTGGAAGAGATAGTTTCTCTAATATTAAACCGGGGTTCAGTGTTCTAGATAAGTCCTACCTTTCCGCAAGATGGCCAGGAGACGCGCATAAGTTTGCTCGTGAACTTCCTGAATTCTTCGGATAGTTCCGGTTTTTGATTTTCCTTTAACATAGTCTATGCATATTGACTATAGAGGGTTTGGATCATAGACTCTCTACTAAGAACGAAATGAGTTCCAAAGAACATTACATTTTTTTGGATGTGGGGGATACTCTCCTAACAATGAAAAAGCCCGCGGGGGAAGTGTATTTCGAAGTTCTAAAAGAATTCGGTTTAGATGGCTCTAAACACCCGAACGGCTATATGGAAAGAGCCTTTCGTAAAGCGTATGCTCACATGACGCGTCATCCGCTTCCGGACTTCAGAGATAAGTTCCATGCACATGAAGATGGAAGCGAAGGCTGGTGGAGAGAATTACTCGGCTTCTTCTTAAAAGAAATAGGATCAGAGCTGGAACCAGATCCTATATTCCAATCCATATTCAAACGTTTTGATGAACCTTCTGTCTGGGAAATAGATCCGGGCTTTTATGATCTAGTCGACTTTGCAAAACAAAGAGGTTCCGGTCTAGGGATCATTTCTAATTGGGATCATAGACTCAAACAGTTGCTAGCAAGTGTAGGTGTTCTGGATTATTTTTATCCAGTAATAGTTTCTGCAGAATTCGGATACGAAAAACCTTCTCCTTTGATCTTTCAAGAAGCTGAGAAGCTTGTGGGACTTTCTCCTGATAAATTGGTTTATTGTGGAGATAAGGTGGAGTTGGATATTGTGCCTACAAGATCCAGGGGATGGACTGCATTTCACAAGCACTCAGAAGGAGATATTCGCGATCTGGGAGAGTTGACCGCTATACTAAAAAAAGGGTAGTTTTAGTTTCTTTCATTACAGTATTCCTTCTTCGGGCTTTAGCCATCAAGGAAGGCATACTGTAACAGATAGAATTTAGAATTTGAATTCGAAAGCCAATCCGAATTGATTCCTAGAATCTACACTTCTCGGATTTGCACTCATTGGAGATGCCAAGGAATAGAGTAATGAACTTGAGTCGCCGCCCCCCATTAGCAATGATAGAGGATTTGGCGGATCTTTCACATCGGAACTGATCACCTCATGGATTGCTTTGGAAATTCCAAACGAAAGCTTAATTGCAAAAGATTCTGTGAAGCTGAAAGCATATCCAAATGAAAAACGATTTCCGTTAATTTTGTTTGTGACCTCACCATGGACTTTACTGTTAGTTGGCATTATAAAAGGACCGGAGGATAGGCCAGTCAATTTATTTTCGTAATTTCCACCACCATACACACTTTGGAAGTGCTCTACTCCTAGGCTTAACTTGTGCTTTTGAGCAAATACTAATTCATAATTTAAACCGATAACCCCATTTACTGTTTGTTCAGTGTAAGTGAGTTTTCGTTTGGCTAAAAAGTCGAGTCCAGGTAAAGAACCGAATGGAACGAGACCGGATTTGTTGTTAAGATCGGACGTTAATTCCGATTGATTGCCATATGCCTCCAGCCCGAGCCTTATTCCAATTTTTTCCAGAAAGGAATTCGAGGAATTATGAAAAGGTAATATATCTCCGTAATATCCAATCCTAGCTGTGGTGAGTTTATTATCAGAGTAATAGAAATTAGTTATGGAATTTTCTGCTAAAAAGCTCGCTCCTCCGCTTTTATTTAAATCATTCTGAGCTTCTCCTGCTCCCAACACAGCAGCAGAGACAAGAATATTACTTTTAAAAAAGCCTGCTCCGTGACGGATTCCCATTCCCCATTCGAAACCAACTCCTCGATAAGTGGGATTCGCGGTGGGATTATAATGAGTGTCTTTCCCTTGACCATTAATTCGGTTTAATTGTAATGCGTTTTCCATTACTAATGCGTTTCTTGTGGTAGCAGAAGTTATTGAATCTGCTGTCACTTTAAAATAAGTGGAACGTCGTTTCTCTGTTGCGGATGGATTTTGGTCTAGCGGGGCGGGAGTTTCCGTCTGTGCGAAAATCTCCGAATAAGAAAGGACAATCAATAGAATCCCTAAAATTTTTTTTACCATTTATTTCCTGCGGCAGTAAAATTCGGAATATCTTGGACGAAATATCCTCAAATTTGCCTTATATTTTTATAATTATTCGTAAATTTGGAAATACGGACAATAAAGACAAGTATTTCTCTAGTAATTGCGGTGGAATTTTGATTCACTTTACGTTAGGAGCCTTTGTTAAGAATAAATCCCTCCCTTTAGGAATATAAACAAGTCTAACGTAATACAAAAATGAAAGTCCTCGCAGTCTCCGGAAGTTTAAGAAAAGGTTCTTCCAATACAGCCTTATTACTCGCAGCAAAAAGGATCGCAAAAGATTCTTTGCAAATTACACTCGCCGATCCATTAGATAGGATCCCTCACTTTAATCCGGACCTAGATACGGATTCTCCTCCTAAAGAAGTTACTACATGGAGAAGGGAATTGAAAGAAGCAGACGCCATCCTTTTTTCTAGTCCCGAATATGCATTTGCAATCCCAGGTGTTTTGAAGAATGCACTCGATTGGATCGTATCCAGTGCAGAACTTTATGGAAAGCCTGTCGGACTGATCAATGCATCTCCAGGTTACGGTGGAGCTTCCAAGGCACAGGAGGCTTTTTTACATTTATTGAATGTACTCACAGTTAAGATAAATGATGGCTGTGTCTTAAGTATTCCATCTGTTAATAAAAAAGTGGATCCGGAAGGTAATATCATGGATGAACAAACGGAGAAGGAACTCAAAAGCTGCTTAGAAAGTTTGGAACGTTTGATCCAAGATTCTAAACTCTCCTGAATTATTATGGATTCGCGTTGTATAAATATCCCTAAAAGGATGTAAAATCATTAGAAAAGGGGAGAAAAGTCCATAAAACTCTGTTTTATTGTTATAAATCTTTTATTTTAAATAAATAATCTGTTATAGCGAATAAAATTCTTGCAATATTCTGAGATATTGATCATAATTGGAAGCAGGAGCATCGATTATGGCACTTAGATTAGGTGATGTGGCCCCGGACTTCCAGGCAGAAACTTCCGACGGGCCGATAGAATTTCATAAATATTTAGGAGAAGGTTGGGGGATCTTATTCTCACATCCAAAAGATTATACTCCTGTTTGCACTACAGAACTTGGTTACGTTGCGAAAATTAAGCCTGAGTTTGAAAAGAGAAATGTTAAGGTTCTCGCATTATCAGTGGATCCAGTAGACTCTCATAAGGGTTGGATCGGAGATATTAACGAAACCCAAAACACTACTGTAAATTATCCAATCATTGCTGATGCAGATAAAAAAGTTTCAGGTCTTTATGATATGATCCATCCTAACGCGAGCGAGACTACAACGGTTCGCTCCGTCTTTGTGATTGGTCCGGATAAAAAAGTGAAACTGACTTTGACTTACCCTGCATCTACTGGAAGGAACTTTGATGAACTTTTGAGAGTGATTGATTCTCTTCAGTTGACTGCGAATTACAGTGTTGCAACTCCTGCGAACTGGAAACATGGAGAGGATGTGATCATAGTTCCTTCTGTTTCCGATGAGGATGCTGAGAAAAAATTCCCGAAAGGTTTTAAGAAAATAAAACCTTATTTGAGATACACTCCTCAGCCGAATAAATAAGAAACAAATAAATGCCTATTTTAGAAAGGAGTCTTCGGGCTCCTTTTTTATTTTAAAGGAAATTCTCCGTGCTCCGAGATCTTGTCAGGTTCATTGTATTCCAAAATAGAATATTCTATTTTGGAATACTTAGGGTCAAAGGGGATTTTGGAATATTTATTCAGAATGCATATTCCGCAAAAATCTATGATCAGGAATCAACTTTCCGGACCTGTATTGGATTATGTAGAAAAGGAAATTGAAAATTTCCTGAAATGGAGTAAAATGTATGACAATGCCGATGTTTCATAGAATGCCTCGCAAATTTGAAGAGGTGATTGGAAGTCAAGGTGTAGATGAGTTTGTGGGTTTTATGAATACTGCCTTTGCTGCCAATAAGGAGAATATAGTGGAAATTGTTTCTGAAAGATTTGAACGACGTTTGTCGGAGGAAATTCACGCGTTTCGCTCCGATATTAAAACGGAGATTGCTGATTTAAGAGCGGAATTTAAATCGGACCTCTCAGAACTCCGGTCTGAATTTAAGAGTGAAATAGCTGAGCTTAGGGCGGATTTTAAGATGGAACTCAAGCAAGAAATTTCTGACTTAAGAAGTGAGATGAATGAAAAATTTGCGGAGGTCTACAAACTTATTTCTTCTCAAACAAAATGGGTGTTTGGTGCGGTAGTTGCATTGACAGGGATTTTTTCGATTATTGTAAAGTTATGAGCTTATTAGAATTTAACTTTTTATTAATTTCTGAATAGCCTCCTTCGCGATTTCCTTTCTTATTTCTTGAGCTTTCCTACGAGAATTTCTAGTTTCTGAAACCAGATCTGGATTTGCTGTTTTAGGATGCCCGCTCAAAAAAGGAGGTTCTGGATTGTATTCGATCATAAGTTGGATTTCTTCTGCTGCTTTTTGTCCTTGGATCTCGGCCACAACCTGCAATGCAAAATCGATCCCTGCAGTAACTCCTCCTCCAGTAATTCGATCTCGATCGATCACTACTCTGTCTTCTTTTACATCGATTTCTGGAAAAAGTTTTAAGACATCCAAAGAAAGCCAATGTGTGGTTGCCTTGTATCCATTCAATAGACCGGCTGCTGCTAAAACCAAAGAGCCGGTGCATACGGAACTAATGTATCTAGAGGTTTTCGATTTTTCTCTCAGCCAATTTAGAATCTTTTCGTTCTCCATAAGTCGATTGACTCCGAGCCCACCTGGAACTAAGACCAATTCCAAATCTAAATTTTCATCCAAAGTTCTGTCGGGAAGAATGGAAAGTCCTCTTTCGGAGGGAATTGGATCCTTGGTTTCTGCAATAACATGAACTTTCGAATTTTTCATTCTGGAAAATACTTCGTAAGGACCTACAAAATCCAATGGTGTCAGATCCGGAAAGATGAGTAATCCGATATTGAACTGGTCTTGCATAGATTATATGGGATGTGGCCCAGAAAAGTCTTCAAGTCGAATTTAAAGGAAAAATTTTGGAAGAATTGTGATGAGTCTATTTTTGGAAATTCAAATAGGGGAGAGAGAAGTTCAGATATTGATAAAAATCAGTTAGACAGATCTTCACCCTATATCCCAATTTGGCATATTCTGAATTGGGAAGTAGAATTAGTCTTGCTTGGCTAAAACAATCTACACTGAAGAATATAAGATTTTCCAAAAATTGCTTAAAAAAGCTCGGGAAGAAGCGGGCCTTACACAAGTGGATGTTGCCGAGGCGCTTAAAGCACCCCAATCTTTCATTTCAAAAGTCGAGGCGGGAGACAGAAGGATAGATGTTATCGAGTTCTGGAACCTGGCAAAACTATATAAAAAACCGGTCGATTTCTTCTTCAAGTTTGATGATAAAGCGGAGCCTAAATCTAAGAAGAAATCCTTAAAAGCCGCAAGTTCTACTAAAAGAAAATCCAAATAACGTATATCTTCTATCCGTTGGACTTCCAACCATCTATCTTTCTTAGAAAAGAATAGCCAAGAAGAACGGTCCTTCTAAAAAATACCGTGCCTTTAGGCAAAAGCTAAATGAAACCGAATCGAATTCTAAATCCCTGGGCTTACTGGGTTGTTCTGATCTTCATCTCCTTTCTTTCCTTTTGGGTTGGAAGGCTTGGCTTAGGGGATATGGAGATACCTTTTTCGGATATTGGATCCGAAACGGAAAGTGTAGTTGATTCTCATCATTTTGCAAGGCCTCGGCTAATTCTCAAAAACGTTCGGTTTTATTGGCAGAAGGATATTTTCGTGGAAGCGAATCGTCTTTCTTTGGAAACCATTCCTAAAAATGGGGAAATTCTCCCATTTGATCGGCCGGAACTTTTTACTCTTAAGATCTTAAACGGTAATATTCGGATCTCTTTCGAGAGTTTGGAAAAACTGTTGAATGGGAGACTATTCTCTTTTCCGGAATCCACTCTTCGTAAAATTAAACTTCGTCCTATTTTTCATAACGGTGCATGGAAACTTAAGATTTCAGGAGAGGTCAAATTTGTAGTTTGGGTCTCCTTCGAAGGTATCGCAACCGTTAAGATCGATCCGGAATCCGGCAGGATCTTGGTTGAAAATGAAACCGTTCGAGCATTATTAAATCCTTATACAAAAGAACTTTTAAATACTGTAGGTGTATCCATTGAGGACCTGGTCCGTTTTCCTAAGGGGAAAGGTTTGGTCTTTTTGGGAAACAAGGTGTTTTTCGAACCGTTTTCCGTTTTTCCCGATCCAGAAGTAGAAGGTAAGATCAAAGATCTCAAATTAGATGAGAATTCATTGGACATTGAGTTCCTTGCAGAACAGGAGGTTCCCTCTCCTAAAACAAATTCCAAAAATTATATTTATGTTACTGGTGGAAAATTACTCTTCGGAGGGATTCAAGTTCACCAGGGAAGGGTCTTACTCCAAGACAGAGAAGAATCTTCTCTGTTCGAGTTCTGCTTTTCAGAATATAAAAAAGCTTTGTCTCTCTCCAATGTAAAGATGGAGGAAGACGGACGTATCCTTATCTTCATGCCTGATTCTCCTCCTC